>JAFGCB010000062.1 GCA_016932855.1 Candidatus Omnitrophota bacterium
AAAGAAGCTTATCTTTGATCCCGCAAGCGCAGCCTTGCATAAGAGGCTGGGGGATTTATTTACGGAAAAAGGTTTTGAAGAGGTAGCTGAATTAGAATATTCCGAGGCAGAGGTATTATCAACAGGCAGCCTTGAAGTAGAGAAATGAAGGTATTGTTTTGTCATTTAGGAAGAGAGAACCTGGGGATAGAGTATCTATCTTCTGTTCTAAAACAAGCCGGACACCGGGTGTCTTTGGCCTTTGATCCCGGATTGTTCGGAATCAATGATAACGTATTCAATATTACTTTTCTGGAGAAGCTTTTTGAGCAAAAGAAGAAGGTTTTTGAGAAGATCCTCGATTTTAAGCCGGATATCGTTGCTTTTTCAGCTTATACCGACACCTACCAATGGTGTTGCAGTATAGCCGAGAGAATAAAAAAAGAGCTCGCTGCGAAGATAGTTTTCGGAGGAATTCATCCTACTTTGGTTCCGGAAAGGGTAATGGCCAAAGATTTTATCGATTTTGTTATAGTGGGGGAGGCTGAATATTCTTTTTTGGAGCTTTTGCAGAGCCTTGAGTCCGGACAGCCAATAGAGCAAATAAAAAATCTTTGTTTTAAACAAGACGGCAGAATCATAAAGAATGAGTTAAGAGAACCGATGGAAGATATAAGCAGCTTGGGTTTTCCTGATAAAGAACTTTTCGAAAAAGATTTTAATTACCGGGATGATTATCTGATTATTACCAGCCGGGGCTGCCTTTTTAGCTGCTCTTATTGCTGCGAAAGTTTTATTAACAGGTTGTACCACAACCGCTTTTTCCGCCGCCGAAGCGTAGACTCGATAATGGAAGAATTGATATATATGAAGAAAAGATATAACTATAGAAGAGTGCGCTTTATAGATTCTGTTTTTTTTACCGATAAGAAATGGCTAAAGGCTCTTCTTGAAAGGTTCAAGCAGGAGATAGGCGTTAAATTCTGGTGTTTCGGTAAGGTCCAGTTTTTAGATGAGGAAGTTGCGGAATTATTAAGATGGGCGGGTTGTTACGGCATCGAGTTCGGCGTACAAGCAACAAACGAGGATTTAAGAAGAGCTGTTTTGACCCGTTTTGAGACGGATGAGCAGAACAAGAAAGCCTTTAAGATTTGCGACGACTATAAGCTTCGGTACGATATCGACCATATGTTCGGCTTGCCCGGCGAGAAAGAACAGGATTGGATAAAGGCAGCGGAATTCTACAGCCGCTTGAAGAATCTAAACCGGATAAAGTGTCATAATTTAGTTTATTTTCCCAGGCTCGAGATTATTAATGCGGCAAAGCAGGATAGTATTTTATCTGAAGATGATATAGAAAATATTGAAGAGGGCAGAATTGTGGGAAGTTTTTTTCATCCTTATTTAAATAAGGACAAGGAGAGCGAGAAAGTAAAAAAAGATTTTGAGAATCTCTACAAGATGCTGCCTCTTTTCAGGCCTTCTTGGACCGGGTTTATTATAGGGCATAGGTTATATAAGATATTTCACTTTATTCCTTCTTTTTTGATAATGTTTTTACAGGTCATCGTAGCTTTTAAAGGCAGAGACCCGAGGTTTATGATCTTAACCAGATATTATTTATTGTATTTACGAAAAAGGCTTAAGAGAGTAAAATTCTCAAATTAGCTGCTGATAGGCGAGCATGGGAAATGTAGAGATCACAAGAAAATATTTTGATCGAAACATTGAATATTTTCGAAAGGTTAAATATTTAAAGCAAGAAAGATTGCTTAACCATATAGCCAGTCTTTTAGAATCAAAGCTAGAAGGTATGGTTTTAGATATTGGCAGCGGCGGGAAAATTCCCTATGCAGCCAGAAATATAAAGTTTTTTGTTTCGGCCGATATATCTTTTAACTCCTTAAATAGTCTAAAGATGCATTTAAAGCCCTTTATCTTTTCTGCCTTGAATACCGATGCGCGGTTTTTGCCTTTTAAGAAGAATTGCTTTAATTTCCTGGTGATGTCTAATTTAGTTCATCATTTATGCGGGGATAGCCTTAAGTCAAGCCAGGCAAACATAAAAAGCGTGTTCGCCGAGTCTTTCCGTGTTTTAGATAAAAGCGGCAGAATTTTTATAATTGAACCGCTTGTTGTCAACGGTGCTGAAAATATTCAAAAGATAATGTTTCCTGCAACCAAAAGATTAATAGGTTTAATCGGTAAGCCTATGGTGTATTTTACCTCTTCGCAAAGATTAGCGGATTACGTAAAAGAAGCGGGCTTTGAGATTGTCAATGTTTCACGTCTCGATTATAAAGATGCTCTAATTTCTCCCTGGCTTTCAGGGTTGGATATCCCGATTAAGTTTACGCCTTTTTCTTTTTATCTGCTCGAAGGGCTAAAGCACGCGCGATAAATGTTTATTTTAGCTTAATAATAGAAACTTTAAGAAAGGAAAGCTTTGGATATAGTCGAAAGAATAAACTTAAACCAGGATGTAAGAGGTATCGATGTTCTTCTGACTCAGCCCGGGCATATTCAAGATGAAAAGGTGCCTTACCTTGGCAGGGAGTTGCCGCTGGGTCTGGCTTACTTAGCTTCTTATTTGGAAAGTCAGGGGTTATCCGCCGAGATTTTCGATATGAATATCTATGAGGGCTCCTTTGAGCTTCTAAAGAAAATATTAAAAGAAACCAAGCCCTTGGTGGTGGGAGTTTCAGCTTTTACCGTGGATATAATTAGAGCCGGGGATATTGCCAGGGCTGTCAAAGAATTTGATAAAAATATCACTACGGTAATCGGCGGTATACACGCTACGGCCTTGCCGGAGCAGACAATGCTGGAATTTGAATATTTCGACTATTTGATATACGGACGGGGAGAGCTTAGCTTGGCCAGCCTGGTAAAAAATCTTAAGTCCGGCAAAAACCCCAGGGTGCTGGAAGGACTTGTTTACCGCAGCGACGGCAATGTCATAAAGAATCCGCCCCAAAGAAACATTCTGCCCCTCGATGAATTGCCTTATC
Organism: Candidatus Omnitrophota bacterium; assembly: GCA_016932855.1. Classification (GTDB taxonomy): domain Bacteria; phylum Omnitrophota; class Gorgyraeia; order Duberdicusellales; family Duberdicusellaceae; genus JAFGCB01. The sequence continues at coordinate 2,991 of JAFGCB010000062.1, forward strand.
CTGCCAGAAGCAGGCTTAATCTGAAAAAATACGCTCCTCATATACAGAAGTGTTTTACTTTGCCCAATACCGGGCTTATATCAAGTCTAGGGTGTCCTTACCGCTGCGTTTATTGTTCGATTCATATAGTTCACCCGGACATATATTCGCGAAATCCCGAAAACGTAGTCAAGGAACTTAAATATTGCGTGGATAATTTCGGAATCAGTGATTTTAGGTTTTTTGATGATTGTTTGACTCTGAACAGGGCTAGAATGGTTAAGCTTTGTGAGTTGATTATAAAAGAAGGATTAAAAATACACTGGAACGGAGTCTCGCGCGTGGACAGAGTTGATTACCAGCTTTTAAAGCTTATGAAGAAAGCGGGTTGTCATCAGCTTGGCTACGGCATTGAGGTAGGTTCAGAGCGGGGATTAAAGATCATAAATAAGAAGACTACCTTAAAGCAGGCTCAAGATGCTATATATTTTACTAAGAAAGCAGGCCTGGAGACAAGCGCCAGTTTTATCTTCGGTTTTCCCGGAGAAACCATAGGGGATATGCGCAAGACCATTGATTTTGCCAAGAAGCTGTCCCCGGATATCGCTCTTTTTTATATTGTCAAAGCCTACCCGGCAACAGCGCTTTATGAAAATCTTAAGAAAGAAAATGCCCCAGTTCATACAAGATGGGACCAGTATTTAGTCCAGGCGCCTCCGGTGACAGGTACGGGAATTTCCGGAGAAATCTTAGTCGGCCTGCTCAGGGAAGCTTACCGGAGTTTTTATTTTCGGCCAAGGTATATATTGCAGAGAATAAAAAGAATGTTAGAGCACCCAAAAAGAGAGTTTAAGGTATCTTTGCTGGGGATGAAGATGGTCGCTGCCTATTTTAGGAATAAGTAAGATAAGATTAATTTGCAACAGTTGTTTTGCAAAGATATTTTGATTAACCCGGGGCTTAGTTAGAATAAAAATAAGCCAAGGAATAAAATGTTAGATATTACCGTAAAGATAGCTTTCATAATCTGGGCTTTAGCGCTTGTCTTTATTAGCGGCCGGGGCCCTTCGGGTTTTGTCGAGGATAAACCCCTGGAATTCAAATTGCAGCTTCCGGAGCCGGAAGTTAGGTCCGAAATATTAGAGATAGATTTGTCAAAGATTAAAGATTATGAAGAAATATCTTCAATTGAATAAGCAGGATTTTATAAACATCGGTCTTATAATTTCTTTGTTTCTTGTGTTTCTTTTGCCGTTTTTTCTGCGCAAGCCGGTATATTTTTCCGGCTATGGACTTGAATGGATAAGCCCCAGCGCAGTGTTTGATAGCTGGCACGAGCCGCTTACGCATTTAAGCTTTAAGCTGCTTTACTTTTTCTTTGGCTACGAGCCTTTCGGATATTTCATGGTTAATTTTATCCTCCAAGGCCTGAACGCGATATTAGTCTACTTTCTATGCAATCTTATAGTAAAATCCAGATCAGTTTCTTTAATAACCAGCCTTCTTTTTTCCTTTCACCCGGCAGCCACTATGGTAGTCTTAGGGGTTAATCATTTTGATAACAAGATAGCAGCGTTTTTTTATATTCTTTGCGTTATTTCTTTTATAAAATCTAGCCAAGTTTCAACTTCGTTGAGGCGCGAGGCATTTTACTTTCTTTCTCTGGTTTTTTTTATTCTTGGTTTGGCATCAAAGTTGATAGTATATAGCCTGCCGATATTAATTATCTTATATACCTTTATCTATATTAAAAAGAACATTTTGAAGATTATTTTTATCCGCTGCGGTTTGTTTATAGCTATAAATGTTATACATTTGAGTATTTTTATGGCCGAATATTCCACTATGCACAGGGGTTTGGACCGTATTATGCATTGTTTTTCAAAGCCGACCTGGCAGATATCTGCTATTGCCAGTTATCTTAAGGCAATCGCTGAATCTTTTTTCCCTTTTATAGCTCTAGCCGGTCAGATATATTCAGTTCAACAATCCCATATTTGCCCGATATTTAGTCTAAATAAGGCTGTTTTTATTCTTGTTAGTTTTATGCTATTTGTTTTTCTTCTGCGAGACGCGAATTACAGGTTTAGTATTATTTGGATCATATCGACGCTTCTTATTGCTATTGGCAGATGGGACATAATTGTTAAAGTTCTCTATCTGCCTTTGGTAGGGGCATGCTTGCTTTTTTCTTTATTAGTGCGGGATGGGGTAAATTTCCTGTGTGTAAAAATTGGAAAAGGAAAATTAGCCAGCGGGGTTAAAGGGCTGGTTATTTTATTATTTTTAAGTTCTTTCTTTTGGGCCTTTCAGAATAAAATTGAATTTAAGGCTGAAGTTTCTGGAAATTTAAAGAAAGGCTTGTTTTTGATGGAAAGCAGGTTAAAAGATATATCAGGAAAAAAAGTTGTTATCTACGCCTATAGTTTTCCCAGATATATCCGGGGCTTGGAGGCTTTTACTCCGATTTTGACCCGGATGTTTTACTTTAATCCTTGGGCTGATCAGTGGTTAAGCGTTAATTGCCCCGTAGGGCAAGATTATTTTCTCAGGAAAGTCTATGAGACCATGATGAGCAGGCAGGACTTTGAACTTAAATATAAACTAGAAGGGATTGTTTCCAAGGGTCATGGTAAACATGAATTTAGCTGCGAGTCGGGGATTGATAGATTTATACCCGCGACTTTTTCAAGATTTAGTTTTGCTTATCTTAACGGCGATACCGTCGATATAACAGATAAAGTCTTTCCAAAGACCAGAGTGGTTTTCAAGGTAAGTTGCCCCGGGGCTGATTCTATCTCTATTATCGGCGACTTCAATGAATGGGATAAAGAAAAGAACATTCTTATTCTTGAACCAGACGGCTTCTTCCGCGAAACACTAGAACTTAGACCCGGTCTTTATAGGTACAAATTCGTAATAAACGCAAAAGACCTGGTAGCTAATCCTAATTCCGAATACTACCAGGTGCATGAGGAATTTGACAAGGTTTCGGTCTTGCCCATAGTAAACCCTTTGCCTTTAGGGCTTCTGCTTTCAGGTGACGATAGCTATGATAGGAGGGTAATAGAGACAAAGAAGAAAGTAATGTTTGATCCCGGCAGCGCATCTTTGCATAAGGTCTTGGGGGACCTTTTTAAGGAAAAAGGCTTTCAGGATATAGCGGAGTTGGAATATGCCGAGGCTGAGCGTATCATTGGTCGGTAGAAACTGAATAGATAATAATTTTAGGTGGTTTTGTTCATGCGAAGTTTCATATTTGAAAAAAAACACAGATATATATCAATTTTAATTCTTGTTGCTTTGTTCCATATCATAAATCATTATCTTTGGCTTAAGGCCGACGGCCTGGTGATCCATTATAGATATAAGTATCAGTTTACCAGGATACTTTACCATTATTTTTTAACTCATCCTTCTTTGGAGAATTTAAAGCTCGCCTTAAGTCAGAATAATTTCACTCCTCCTTTTTATCCTTTTTCTGTTGCGGTCCTAAATCTTCTGTTTGGATTATCGCCCCGGGTGACTATGACCGGCAATTTAATTTATTTGATTATATTAATGTTTTGCGTATATTATATCGGAAAAAAAATAGGCGATAGCAAGATAGGTCTGCTAGCCGCGTTTATTTTATCCATGTATCCGGTAGTCTTTAAATGGCTAAGAGAGTTCAGGATTATAATTGCTCTTACGGCTTTGGTGGCTTTAAGTATTTGTTTCTTGATGTATTCCCGAAATTTTATTAATAGAAGATATTCGTTGTTTTTGGGGATATCCATGGGTCTGGGCAGTTTAATAAACTGGACTTTCCCGATTTTCCTTACGGGTCCCCTTATATATTATATAATCCTTATCTTTATTAATAAAAAATCCTCTGTTAATCCGGAGGAGCCTGTCTTATATAAAACAGGAAGATTTTTTAAAGAAAGAGCGGATCAAATAATTAATTTAAGCCTGTCTTTGGCAATCGCTTTCTTGATTACAGCCGTTTGGTATTTACCTTATGCTTCCTTGAAATCTATACTTAACGTGGGTTTCAAGGCTCAGGGCGGCGGTGCATCGCCTTTTTATTATATTCTTTATTTGGCCGTGGATCAAATCAGCCTTTTTTATTTCTTTATTTTCTTAATGGCGATACCGTTTTTTTTAAAGCTAAAATCCACCGACAAGGCGGTTCTTTTGTTGTGGATAGTCGGGCCGCTTTCATTTTTATTTTTTGTAAGCGAGCGCGATCCGCGTTATGTAGTCGCTTTTATCCCGGCTATAGCAATTATTTCTTCGATGGGCCTTCTGGGATTACCTAACTTAGTTGTAAGAAGAGTATTAATAGGTATTATCATAGTTGTAAGCTTTTTCGGATTTTACCTGTTTTCCTATCGGTATAGCGTTTCCTTTGGAAGGATCTTTTTGAAAAGCCCTTGGGGAGATTTATATTTATTAAGTGACGAACTCTTTTCAGGTCCCCTGGGCAAAGATGAAGACAAACTTCTTGTTGATATCTTAGAGGTTATCCGGGATAATTCCTCGCAGATTAAGAAGCCGGCTTTGGTTAGGGTCATAACTGATGATCGTGCTAAAAGTAGGTCTTTTCGTTATCTTCTTAATGATTCTTTATTGGCTTGCTATAGCTATACCAACGGGTATCCTTTAAGTTTTAATTATGACCCTTACCTTACTTTTTCCTTTAGGAAGGGCGGTTATTTTCCGCCCTTGGATACCGGCAGGCAAGAAAGCCCCGATTTTATAATAACTTGTGCCGGTTCTGAGGAAGTAACAGTCAGCTATCCGGAATTTCTGCTAATCAAAGAGTTTAGTTTTGAGTCCGGCGGGTCCCTATCGGTCCTAAAGAGAAGATAAACTAAAAACAGGTATTAATGAAAGTCCTTTTGGTAAAACCTTATAATATATCCGATCACGTACAGCCTCCTTTAGGATTAGGATATCTTGCTTCTTCGATAAGAAAAGATCACCAGGTTGTAATCCTGGATTGCATTAAAGAAGATATAAGGTCTTTTGGTTTTGCAAAATTCTTAGACCGGATAAAACCCGATTTGGTAGGGTTCCAATGCTATACCTATGATATCCTGAATATTCAAAAGATGCTTGGAGACTGCAAGAAGCGTTGCCTGATTACGGCTGCTGGCGGGCCTCATTGTTCGGCGATGCCCCTTGAGACTATGGATATTTTCGGCAGTGATTTAGATTTTTTATTCCAGGGAGAAGCAGAAATCGGATTTAAGAAGCTTCTGGATAAGTTGAGCGGCAAGCAGAAAATAGAATTTGAAGAAATAGGCGGTCTTGTCTGGAGAAAGGACGGCAAAGTCTTTATCAACGATAAATATTTCTTAGAGGATATCGACAGCCTGGGGATGCCTGCTTGGGATTTAATAAAGCCTCAGGAATATCCTCAGTCTCAACACGGGGCATTCTTTAAAAAATTCCCCATAGCGCCGATAGTTACAACAAGGGGATGCCCTTTTTATTGCACTTTTTGCGCAGCCCATCTTGTGGCGGGCAGAAAGCTTAGGAAGAGAAAGGTTGAAAGCGTAATTAAGGAAATAAAAATGCTTTACGACAATCACGGAATAAGAGAATTTCATATAGTAGACGATAATTTTACTATGGACAAGTCTTTTGCTAAGGACTTTTTGATAAAATTTAAGGAATTGAATTTAGATGTTAGTTTGGCCGTGCCTAACGGAGTAAGAATCGATACCCTTGATGAAGAAATGCTAGGTCTTATGAAGCAGGCCGGCATTTATCTCATTACTCTGGGTATAGAATCCGGTTCGGATAGAGTGCTTAAATTTATACGCAAGAGTCTAACTACCGAAAAAGTAAGGCGGGTGGTTAAGTTAATAAGAGGGTATGGCATAGATATCGCCGGTTTATTCATGCTGGGTTTTCCCGGAGAGACCCTGGAAGAGATGCGCAAGACAATAAAGCTATCCCGGGAGCTTGACTTAATCAGGGCAAGTTTTTTTACTTATTTACCGCTTCCGGGCACTGAAGGCTATAATGATCTTAAGATTCAAAATAAGTTCGATGATAAGCTTGACTTTAAATATTTTTGTTTCATGAAAGCTTCCTTTACTCCCGAGGGAATCGATGAAAGGACCCTTAAGCGCATTCAGAAGAGAGCTCTTTTGGGATTTTTCTTGCGGCCCAGAGTTTTTTTCCGAAATCTGACGCAGATTAAATCCTTGAGCCATCTTAAGTTTTTGCTAAGAAGAGTTATAAGGTGGGTATTTCTTAGATAATGCCGCTTTAAGCAATAATGCAGGTCAGAAATATAGGACGTCTGGTGTTTTTTTATAATAAAGCATTATTTAACGAAGTTAATTTTATTTCTCGAAGGGGTTAATTATTATTTCATGAAGCAGAGACTTTACGATATGCCCATATTAAATGCAGTTTTATTATTAAGGAATATTGTTTTTGTATTCGTCCTTTATTTTATTCAGTATAACTTCGTAATTAATTATCATAATTACATTGGCCAATGGCTTGAAAGGCATTTTGTATATGATTTCTATAAGCTTAGAATTGAAAATCCGATAATAAACTATATCGTTGATAGATTGATATTAATTATGGACGGAAAGATTTATTCATTAATTAAGCCTTTATTTTTGATTATTTTGCCGCTTTTAATAATTTACTTAATTAACTGCTTTTTGGGTTATTTTGCTCCCAAAGCTTTTAAAAAAACTTTTTTTTTGTGTTCTCGGTTTTTGATAATAGGCAGTCTTTTGTTTCTGTTTAGCAGATTTTATTTATTATTGTCCATTAATCACACTTTGGTAATTGCCTTTATTCTTATGTTTGTATATCTTTACGATCTTGTTATTTTTGAATATCGAGATAGCTTTTTGGATAGGCCGGCAACCCAAGCAAGAATAAAGACTGTATTTTTGTTCCTTCCGGTAGTAGCAGAGCTTTTATTTCTGCCGCTTTATCTTATGCTTGTAGGTTTGGTCAAAGGCGGCGGCAAGAATAGGTTATTCAGCCTAATAAAATATGGCCATTTTTCCTTTATGTATTTTTTTATTTTTCTTATTACAATGCCTCTAAAGGTTACCGGGCTTGAGAATATCGTTACTACTCATCTCGTTGAAAATAGTTGTAGTTACGGGTTAACTATGGACGAAGAATATTCTAGGTTATTCCTTTTTGTGGGGGGATCAAATATGATTAGTATGAATCTTGAGAAAAATCGCCTTTTTTCTGAGCGGGTTTATCCCTTAAAGGCGGATAAGCGAGATATATCGGAGGTGCTTGCTATAAGCCAGACGCGCAAGGAGATTTATATTATTGATAGGGGCGATAGAGATCTGGTCATAGTTGACTTTAATGGTTATTCTATAAAGGGTAAGGTGTATTCTGAAGGGTTTTCCTACGGAGACTCACGAGTTGAATACGGCCTGGGTTTTGTATATGTGATAAACGACGATGATTTTTTCCTGTATAAGATTGATCCGGCAGTTCCGGAAATTAAATCTCAGGTAGAATTCAAAAAAATGACCGGTGTTTTGAAGCAAAACAAGATAAAAGATGTATTGTATACCGCCGACTGGCACGATTTAGACGCAGTAAAAAAAAGAGTAAAGCCCTCGTATTTCATTTACGAGATAGATACTTCAACTTTGGGAGTAAGAAGGATAATAGAGGTTTCCAGCGGGTGTTGGGATATGGCTGTGTCAGAAGACGGAAAGAAACTATTCTGCGCCCTTCCCTTTGCCGGGCCGTTTCGTTCTTATGTTTACGTAATTGACGCCGATAGTTTTCGGGTGATAGATAAGATTAAAGTTCCTCTGGGAACAAGAGCCATTGCTCTTGACGATGAAAGAGGCCTTCTTTTTGCCGGTAGCGCCGCTACAAACCTTGTTGAAATAATTGATTTCGATACGAAAAAAGTCTTAAAGACCTATAGGGCCGGCCCCTTTTCTTTAAGAGCTATAGCCGTGGATAAGAAAAGAAGGGATTTTTACGTATCAACAATGCATTTCGGTGTTTTAAAAGGAGAGTATTGATTTACTAAAGTTCATAAGTCCCATGCAAAATTTTTTCATAGACTATTTAGCAAAATATAATTTAGGGCCTACAAAGTACAGGCGCTGGATTCCTTTGGATTTTTTAAACGCAATATCCATTTTACGCCGGCAAGGAATTCCGGCTAAGCTTATTTCAGGAAAAGAGGCTCTTGGTATAGCAGTAAAAGGGGGATTAAATTTTTTTATTTCCAGCTCACATCTGGATATTTGGCAATGCCCGCCGTTAGATATAAGTCCCGGTTTCTATGAATTATGCAGAAAGCTTGCTCAAAATAATAATCTTTTTGTATCCGGTTTTCACGGCACATTATTGCCTGAGATTATGCTCGCTAAAACTTCGGCTAAAGCTATAATCCGTAGTGAGCCGGAGGCAGTTATGGAAGAGATTAGTAAAGCAAGGCCCTTTGATCAGATCAAGGGGATAACATATCGTAATCATGATAAGATAGTAAGCAATCCCGACCAAGGTTTTCTTGACTTAAAAAAGATTCCTGTTCCGGCCTACGATCAGGTGGATTTCAGGCTTTATCGATACGGCTTAACCGGCTGGGATAATTTCGCGATTTTTGAGACTTCTCGGGGGTGTAAATTCAACTGTGAGTTTTGCTCTAAAGATGTAATGTACGGCCGGCAATACAGGATTAAGGATCCTGAACAAGCAAAGAGAGAGATTGAGACCGCGATTCTTGACCACAAGGCAAGGTCAGGCTATTTTTTTGATTTGGATTTCTTAAGCAATAAAGAAACGGTAGAAGAACTATGTAATTTCTTAGCTAAAAGAAAGTATGATTTTAAATGGTGCTGCCAGACAAAAATTGACGAAGTTGATGCCGGGCTTTTGAAATTAATGAGGCAGGCCGGGTGTCGGCTTGTACATTACGGCATCGAGACATATTCGGATATTAATGGAAACAGAAAATATAAATCATTTAGTCTCGAAAAGGCAAAGAAGGTAATCCAGGAAACCGAATCTTTGGGGATTTATTCTTTATGTTTTTACATAATAGGATTCAACGGGCATCTAAGCCCCGGGGAAGACAGAAAGACATTGAGGATGATGCATGAGATTGATTCAAGGTATATTTCTTTACACCGTTATTATAATTACAGGGATAAAGATTTAATGCAGAGGGGGCTCGGAGGATTTAAAAGAAGAAAGATCGATAAGATCGGAATTACAATCTTAATGAGTTTATTGTTGTATTATTTCTCTCCCAAGAGAATCATAAAGTACTTGTCGGAAGACGCAGGCAGAGGGTTTCTGCCGCGGCTTAAGTATTTCTTAGCCGCAATCTGGCAGTCATGATAAAAGAGATAAGTGTTGTTCTTCCCGTCTATAATGAGTCTGAAATTATCGCCAAGGTTTTAGATGAAGTTTTGTCGTTTGTCCGGAAGAGGTTCGACAAATACGAGATTGTTGTTGTTGATGACGGAAGCATTGATAATTCAGGCCGGATAATAAAAAATCTCTGTCAAAGCAACGGGCATATAAATCTGGTGACCCACGAAAATAACAGAGGCTACGGCGCCGCCATAAGAACAGGATTAAAAACAGCTTGTCTTGACTATATTTGTTTTATGGACGCCGATGCCCAGTTTAGGATAGAGGATATAGATTCGTTGTTGCCGTATATAGATGATTATCACATAGTTATAGGCTATAGAGAAAAACGCAAGGATCCTTTATATAGGGTTTTTCTGGGAAAAATTTTTACTATTTTTTTTAATTTCTATTTAAATACGCATTTTAGAGACATAAATTGCGGCTACAAGCTATTTAAGCGGAACTGTCTTAAGGGCATGTCTCTAAAACTAAACGGACCTTTAATTAATACTGAGATTTTGATTGCGAGCAAAAAAATGGGATTGAAAATAAAAGAATGTTCTGTTCCGCATTATCCCAGAGCTTCCGGACAGCAGACCGGAGCAAAAATATCAACTATATTTAAGGCTTTTAAGGACTTTTTTTGTATGTTATTTAAGATCCATTAAGGTTTTAAGGGGTTTATCTGCTGGTATTTTTTATAACTTATGGCGATTATGTTAATAGTAAGGTTTGCATTTTCTTTTATTGGGTGTTTACGGCTTAAAAAGGATCGGTCAAGCATATAGGAAATGAATATAGGCGATAAATATAGCAAGACATCAATGCCGGCAGTATTCTTAAAAGCAAGGATTATTATTTTAATAATCCCTCTTTTATTTTTACCTAAGCTTTTAGTTAATTATCATAGCCGTATTAACGAAGTTCTCGGCAAAGACCTTGGTGATTTCTTCTTTGACATACGCCAGAGGTGTCAGGCTATAAATTATACAGTTGAAAGGTTTATCTTGATTGCTGACGGAAAATTATTTCTTATCGGAAGAGCTTTATTAATGGCTGGGTTTTTGTTTATTTTTGTACTTTTGGTTCATTTTCTTTTCCGCTATTTTGCTAGGAGGGTTTTTGAAAAAACCCTTTTTATTTACAGCCGATTTATAGCTATAGCCTGTATTTTATCCATGGGCAGCTTATTTTATCTGTCATTGCCGATTGGCCTTACAGCGGCAGTTGTATTTATTGTGATGTTTATGTATTTGCTTGATTTTATTTATTTTGAATATAAAGAAAAATCCCTTAATAAACACGTGATTACGAAGTTAGTAAAGGCCATCGTTATCTTTTTACCCGGTATCGGGGAGCTATTATTTGCCCCCTTTTATCTAATTTTTTCCGGCTGGATCAGAGCTTATCGGAATAATCGCTTATTTGCTTTACTAAGGCATATTCATTTTGCCTGTATATATATTCTTGTATTTATTATGATAATTCCTTTAAAAGCCGAGACCGTTCAGGTTGTGGATACTCTGCAAACCTACGGGGATTCCGGACTTTACGGGCAGGTTTTATCGGAAAAGAATTCTAAATTGTTTGTGATGGCGGCGAGCGGCAGGAGAATTATAAGTCTTAATATCGATGACAATAATAAAGTTATATCTGTTCAGGGCAGCTATCCAGATTGTACAGAGCAAGAGGAATTTCGTTTGTCAGAAGTTTTTGATATAAGTGAAGAAAGACAGGAGATTTATCTTGTTGATAAAGGCCGCAAGCTATTTATTATAGTAGATTCTAACGATTGTTCGGAAAAAAGCTCTTTGTATTCGGACGGTTTTAGATTCGGAGATTCCAGGATTAGGTATGCTGAAGGCTTTGTCTATGTAATTAATGATGATCCACACTTTATTTTTAAGATTGATCCGAAGATCCCCGAGATAATAATTCAAATCCCCTTTAAGACATATAACGGTGTTTTGGAATACAATAAGGTAAAAAATGTATTGTATACGGCAGAGTGGCTGTATCGGGGCGAACCCGGAGAAAACATTGATCCCGATTATTTTATTTACGAATTAGATACTTTAAGTTTGGGAGTATATAGGAAGATAAAGATTCCCGGGGGATGCTGGCAGGTAGTCGTATCAGAAGACGGAAAAAGACTATTCTGCGCCCTTCCCTTTGCCGGGCCGTTTCGTTCGTATGTTTACGTAATTGACGCCGACAGTTTTGAAGTGATAGATAAGATTAAAGTTCCTCTGGGTACAAGAGCCATTGCTCTTGATGATGAACGAAATCTTCTTTTTGCCGGAAGCATAGCCACAAACCTTGTTGAAATAATCGATTTAGATACAAAAAAAATTTTAAAAACCTATAAGGCCGGCCCTTTTTACTTAAGGGCTATTGTTTTGGATAAAAAGAGGAATAGTTTTTATATAACATCAAGAAATTCCGGGCTTTTTAAAGGAAATTATTAATGTGCAAAGAATTTTAATAGGCTTATTTTAATTGGGATTTTTAAAGTCAGGGTAATTTTTATTATTATTTTATGAAGCCTAGAGGAAAAAAGTTATTCACCCGGGATATGTTTTTAAGGTTAAGGATTCTTATATTCCTTTTGCCTCTTTATTTCTTGTTTGATGTTTTTGCAAATTATTCATACTATGCCAATTTTACCGGAGGAGGAGGTTTTCAGTATGTTTTCTACGAATGCAGGTTAAAATACCCGATAATAAACGATATAGCCGAAAAGACAATTTTGTTTTTTGACGGCAGGTTTTCTCTTTTAGGGCAGGCTTTCTTATCGGCAGCTCTGCCGCTTGCAGCTATTTACGGTATGCGTTTTATTTGGGGTTATTCTCGCCGTAAAACTTCCGATAAAACTCTGGTTTTCTTGGGCTGGTTTTTTGCGATAGCCGGAATATTGTTGTTTCATGGTATATTTTATCTTTCATTATCGGTTGATCGCGCCTTAGGGATAGCTTTTTTTGTGATGTTTGTGTATCTGTTTGATTTTAGTTTCTTTGAAGACAAAGAGATGTCTTTGGATATACCTATAAATCGCAGGGTGATGAAAACAGTATTCTTGTTTTTGCCCGGCTTGGCTGAGTTCTTGTTTTTACCCTTGTATTTGGCTCTGGCCGGCTGGGCTAAGAATTACCACAAAAATAAATTATTTAACTTTGTTAAATATATGCATTTTTCGCTTATATGTTTTTCGGTCTTTGTTATTGTCACACCGCTGAAAGCCGGAACGGTTAAGAATATAATTACTGAGGATATTACCAAGGGAACCGATACTTACGGTTTGAAGATAGGCGATGACGGAAAGAGATTGTTTGTTTTAAGTAAGTACCCTTCAGGCCTGGTAAGTGTTAATGTAGAAGATGAGAATCAAATATCTTCTGAACGCATTTATCCCAAAGAACCCCGCAATGTTTTTTTAGCAGAAGTATTTGATATAGGCCAGCAACGCGAGGAGATTTACCTTATTGACAGAGGCCGTAAAGAATTAATTATCCTTGATTTTAACGATTATTCGATAAAAGGCTCTATATACTCCGGCGGTTTTAATAACGGAGATTCCAGGAGCGAATACGCCGAAGGTTTTGTTTATGTAATAAACGACAATGCATATTACCTTTATAAGATTGACCCGGCAGCTTCTAAAATAGCCCTTCAAGTTCCCTTCGAGAAAATGACAATTGCGTTGGAATATAACAGGGTAAAAGATGTTTTGTATACCATGGAGTGGTGTGATAACGAGGTTTTGGAGAAGTCAGCTTCAAGGTACAAAATAAAACCTTTGTGTTTTCTTTATGAAATAGATGCTTCAAGCCTTCAAATAAAAAGGCAGATAGCAGTTGAAGGCGGATGCTGGGAGATTGTAGCATCCAAAGACGGCAGTAAGTTATTCTGCGCCCTTCCCTTTGCCGGGCCGTTTCGTTCTTATGTTTACGTAATTGACGCCGATAGGTTTGAAGTGATAGATAAGATTAAAGTTCCTCTTGGAACAAGAGCCATTGCTCTTGACGATGAAAGAAACCTTCTTTTTGCCGGTAGTGCCGCCACAAACTTCATTGATATTATCGATTTAAATACGAAGAAAGTCTTAAAGACCCTTAGGGCTGGCCCTTTTTCTTTAAGGGCCATAGTTTTGGATAAAGAGAGAAGGTATTTTTACGCATCGACAAGACATTTCGGTGTTTTACGGGGGAAGTATTAATATAGGAGTATAGAAAGATGAAAAAAATAGTAGTATTAATGCTGATAGTTTTAGTTATGGCGGTTGTATATTTTAGCGGCGCCGGGGATTTCGGGGATTTATTTAATAATAAGAGGAGTTTGAATATACTTTTTATTACCATTGATGCCTTAAGAAAAGACCATTTGACTTGTTACGGATATAAAAAGGATATTACGCCCAATATTGACCGGCTGGCCAGAGAAGGAGTGATTTTTACTCAGGCTATCTCTCAAGGGTCTTCTACGCACTATTCAGTGCCTTCTTTCTTAAGTTCTATATATGTGCGCATTCCTCAGTTAAAAAATAGATTTTATCCGCCAACAAACACTAATCTTCCGGAGATTCTTAAAGAAAAGGGTTATTTTGTAGGAATTATGGGCGCTAATGCCGTATACCCATACGACCAGACCAAACTAGATTTATGTGAAAATATTGACGATATTCAAGCTGAAGAATTAACCCGGAGGGTAGTAGAGTTTCTAAGGAAAGAACAGGATAAACCATTTTTTTTCTGGATTCATTATTGGGATGTCCATACCCCGCGTTTGTCTCTGGCTGAGGCTGGCGGCGATAAAATCCTTCAATATGATACAGGGTTAATCCTAGCAGATGAGCATGTGGGGATTTTATTAAGGGAATTAGAGAGATTAAATCTTGATAAGAATACCCTTGTAATTCTTAGTGCCGATCACGGAGAAGGACTGGGTGAGCACGGGTCTTGGTCACACGGCGGTATTGTCTGGGATGAAGTATTAAGAGTGCCTTTGATTTTTAAGTGCCCGGGCGTAATTCCTAAGCAAAGAAGATTTGACAACCAGGTTGGCTTAATCGATATCGGGCCTACTATTTTGGATATATTAAGGCTTGATAAATCCGAAGAGATGGAAGGCTCAAGCTTATTTCCTTTAATATTAAATAAGCAGTTTATACATTGCCCTTATATATTTAGCGAACATTACCAGGATGAATTTAAGCCGGGATTTGACAGGTATATATGCTCGGTGAGGACGCAAGATTGGAAGCTGATACGTATCCGGGTTAGCGGTTCCGAAGAGCTTGAGTATATGTTGTATAATTTAAAAAAAGACCCTAAAGAGCTTACTAATCTAGCTGAGGTTGAAAAGAGACAATTTGAGTTCTTAAAACAAAGACTGGAAGATTGGTTAAAACAAAAAAGAACCATCGTTAAGCTTGATGAAGAGATTGCTAAGGATAAGGCTAAAGAAACCGTCGAGCGGCTGAGAAGATTAGGCTATATGCAGTAGAAGAGCCGGCTTTTGTTATTTTAGGAATTTTATCTTTATAGGAGTTAGAGATATGTTTAAGAAATTAAATAATTATTTATCCAGGGCAAGGCTGGATTATTTCCTCCTAGCAGGTTTGTGGCTTTTGCATGCGGCAAGGGGCATTGTTTTTGCCTTTATAGATAACTTTCCCAAAGGCGGAGATATGTGGAGGTATTTGTCAATGACAGAAGGTTACATTCATATCTTGCAAAAACCTTCCTGGGATATTCTTAGGAGGATATTTGCGGAAAACCCTCATTTTCCACCGCTTTTTCCTTTTTTATCAATCCCTGTTTATTTACTTTCCGGAAGGACAGAAGAGACTGCTTATCTTGCAAATCTTATCTTTTTAGGGGTTTTAATTTTATCAACTTATGGCATAGGAAAGAGGTTGCACGCAAGAGGAGCAGGTCTTTTGGCCAGCCTGGTTATCTCAACATACTCTAGCATATTGGTTTATACCGGTGAGTATATGATGCCTATAGCCCTTACCTCTATAGTCACCCTCAGTATCTACACCCTGCTGTTAACCGATGATTTTGCCAGTACCAAGTTTTCAGTTCTTTTCGGCTTAAGCTTAGGGTTGGGGTTACTTACCAAGTGGACTTTTGTCGCTTTCTTATTGGGCCCCGGCCTTTTGGTTGTATTTATGGGTTTGGTTGTGAATAAGGATAGAAAGATTAAAAGAAGTGTTAATATATCTTTATCGGCTCTTACGGCCTTTATTATAGCCAGCCCTTATTACTTTTATTCCTTCTGGCATATCGTCGATTTCTTTAATTTTAATAAATATCAGGATGAGGCTATCCCTACGAGAGATCTATTGAGCCTTAAGTCTTTGGGGAATCATTTTATGAACTTGCCGGAGTTAGTAGGCAGGGTTTTTTTTATATTGTTTATAATCGGGCTTGTTATTACTTTGATTAAATTCCGTAAGAAAAACAGTATTTCGTTTTCTTGGTTCGGCGTCTCTTACATAATTTTCTCCTTTCTTCTTACCAAGCTCCCCAGATACATAGTTCCCTCTCTGGGGGCGGTCGCTCTTATCTCGATATCCTGGATTTTCTACCTGAGGAATAGAATAATAAAAGTTTTTTTTATTTTATTTATATCTATACTCTGCTTGCTTAATTTTATTGATGAATCTTGGATGACGGCAGTGATACCTGAGCCTTTAAGAAGATTGGGTTTAGTTTCTTCCGGTCAGCATGTTTTTAAAAGCTGGCGGCCCTGGAAGACCAGGGAAATTTTCGATTACATAGTTAAAAACAGAGATTCTAAAGAAGAGGCTACTTGGGTGCTTGTTCTCTATACGGACCCTCCTTTTGTTTCGGATGTTTTTAATTATTATTCCATAAGAGAAGATTGCGGTGTCAGGATATTTAATGACTATTGGTACTTTGAGCCTGACTGTGAGCGTCATGCCGTATATGATTATGAGAAAGTACTTAAAGCCAGCTTCGTTATTCTTCATGAAAGTATCTTGGATGTACCTGATACGCACCACATGAAAAAGATCTGGAAATATACTATTGGAACCGCCGAGATGTTCAGTCGGCCGGAAGTATTTTCTAAACTTAATTTCATGCTTTCCCGCGAGTTCGAGATTCCCGACGGTTTGGTCAGGATATATAAAAGAGTCTCTGATCCTGATCAGGAAGAAAAGGCTGCTGTAATTAATAAGGCCATAGAAATGGATCCCCTTGGCAGAGAAGAATATCTTGATTTTCTGCAGGCAGCGCGGTAAAGCTAAAGTAAGTTTAGGCAAGAAAGCTTTTAAGCGAGGCTTTGTTTAAGCCCGTAAGAGTACAGTTTGCAAATATGACTTACAATAAAGCAAATACCAAGCCCCGAGTCAGCCTTATAAAATGCGAAACCTACCACGAAGTTGAAGAGGCTGTAATAAAAGCTCTTGAAAATATAGATTGCTTTAAGATGTTTAAGGATAAGAAAGTTCTTCTTAAGGTAAATTTAAATAAAGCTCAGAATCCTGATAGGGCTGTTAATACTCACCCCGAATTTGTAAGGGCTGTTGTCCGGATTATAAAGAACCAGGGCGGTAGCCCCATTATCGGTGAGTCTTCGGCTGCCTTGGGTTTTACCGGCCAGGCTTTTAAGGTTTCGGGGATAGAGAAAGTTGCTAAAGAAGAAAACGTAAGGCTTGTTAATTTTGATGCCGGACCGGTAATAAAAAAGAGAATAAACGGGCGTCGGTTAAAGTCAATATATGTCGCGAAAGATATCGAAGAGGCGGATTTACTTGTTAGTTTACCGAAATTGAAGTATCACACTCTCACGTTGTTTACCGGCGCGCTTAAAAACCAGCTGGGATTGCTTGTAGGCGGAACTAAATGCGGGGTTCATGAGCTTGCGCCCAGAGTAGAGGATTTAAGCCAGGCTATAGTGGATATTAACTTGAGCTTTAAGTTTGACTTAAGCGTAATGGACGGGGTTGTGGGCTTGGAATATGATAATAAGACGGAAGGTTCTCCGGTAAGAAGCAGGCTAGTAGCCGCAAGCACCGATTTAGTAGCCTTGGATAGTGTATGTTCTTATATTATAGGATTAAAGCCGCAGGAGGTCTTCACCAACAAAATCGGTCAACAGCAGGGTTTAGGTGTTAGCGATTTAAGTTCCATAGAAATAATCGGCAATGATGTCCAGAGCTTGCTTGGAAGATTTAAAATGCCGGGCTTTAGTCTTAAGCGAAACCCTGTTTTTGCTAAGGCTATGTATGGCATCCGCAGAAAGATAATAAGTCCAGTGGTCATTAAAGATGTATGTCAGAAATGCGGCAAGTGCGCGCAAGCCTGTCCGGTCTCAGCCATAGAGCTTAAGCCTTATCCTGTTATTGCTAAGGGTAAGTGTATATATTGTTACTGTTGTTATGAGAATTGCCCGCAGAGGGCTATGAAACTTACCGCAAACAGGGTTTTGAAGCCGTTATTAAAAAGTAAGCTGGAGGGTATGGACTTCGAAGACTTACTATGATTTAGGAGAAGATGCTAAAGAGAACGATAGAACATCTTTTTCCGAAAATATTAATTATTTTTATCTCAATAGTTTTAGCTTTGTTGTTTGCGGAGATAATTTTAAGATTTTACGGACCTAAGTACTATAAATTTGGTGAATTCACCGGTCGGTATTACACAAATCCCCGGGGTTACCACAAGCCTATGGGAAAAGACGGACGGTATACTATATACGGCTTAAGCTACAATGCCAGTCCGGAAGGCTACCGTTTGCCGTATGCGTCTTTGCCCAAGCAGAGCAATAAGGATAATTTTATTCTGAGCTTGGGTGATTCCTTTACCTGGGGCGCAGGAGTAAAGTATGAAGATATTTATCTTGTGCTGCTCGAGGGTTTTTTTTCATAGAGGCGGTTATGAAATAGGCATAAACAACTGTGCTGTACCAGGCAATAGCTTCAAGGGAGTTTTCGATACTTACATTTACGAGTCATTGCAGAAAGATTATCCTTTAGTCATTTACGGGTTTGTACTTAATGATTTCGGCAAGGGCGATATAGACGAGATTGTGGGGTACAGTTTCATAGATTTCCATAACGGCGGCTATGAATTTGATTCCAAAAGAATGCTGTCAAGAGCATATAATCTTATCTGTTACGTAATAGATAAACGCAGGTTACACAATGTTACTTTAAGGGGATATCTTGAAGAATTTAAAGATGGCAAGGCTCAGTACAATTTCGGTAAACTTAGAAGGCTAAATAAGATAATTAGAGATAGAAACGGCGAACTGGTTGTGGTCATATTTCCTTTTCTTTATGATTTTGATAGATATCCTTTTGCGCAGGTGCACAAGAAGATATCTGATTTCTGCAAATCCGAAGGCATATATTCGCTGGATCTTTTTCCCGCTTTCTCTAAGTATAAGGAAAGCCAACTTTGGGCAAATCCCACAGACCATCATCCTAATGAAATAGCCCACAGGATAGCTGCTGAGCAGTTATACAGATTTTTGATTGAGGAGGGATTGGCAGAAAAGATAACCACGCAATCAAAGTTTGCGGATGGCCATCAAACAGTTTCATTAAAGAATTGAGATGGAAAAGAAGATAAGCGTAATAATCCCGGTCTATAACAGCCAAGATACTTTAGAGAAATGTCTGGAGAGTATTTTTAATGTTGAATACAGTAATTTTGAGGTTATTGTTGTCAATGATTCTTCCCGGGATAAATCAGCCGAAGTTGCAAAAAGATATCCTTGCAGGATTATCAACATGTCCGAGCGTCGAGGTCCGGCATTTGCCCGAGATAAAGGGGTTTTGTCGGCAGAAGGTGATATTGTAGCTTTTCTTGATTCTGACTGCTTTGTTTCCAGAGATTGGCTGGCCAAGATAAATATCTTGCTTAAGCCGGACGTAGTGGGCCTCGGGGGCCCTTACGAGGCAGGCGATGGGCTTAGTGTATTTTCGAAAATATTCTTAACCTATATTGACCCTAAGGGAATCTTTTATACGCATCCGGTAGATTTACCATCTCTTCTGGGCGGAAATTGCGCATTCTGGAAAGCGGCATTGCTGCGGGCAAGAGATAAAAAAGAATTGCTTTACTTTAAGAAGGTTACAAGCGGCGAAGACACTGTTATGTGCTGTGAATTGAGCAGATTCGGAAGGTTGGTTTATGACCCCGCTCTTAAGGTCGTACATAATAAGAAGTGCACTTTACTAAGCGCTATTAAGAAAGTGGTAAACTTGGGTTACAGCGGGGCGATAGTTACCGGTATATGCGGTAATCTTTTAGCCAGAGAGCGGGACAGGCTTTATAAGTCGTTTGTTTTCTTATTATCGATGCTTTTATTTGTATTGGTATTTTTTATTCCGGCTGGCTTTGGGTGGCCGGCTTATCTTACATTTGTGATTTTTTATACACTGGTTCTTTTGCCTTTAATAGTATTAGTTCACAGGAAGTTCTCTTTGGGCTTGTGGTTAATATTTTTTCCCCCGGTTGTGTTCTTTATTGACATGTTTTCTTTTGCCGGGCAGATAAAGAGGGTTTTTACAATTATTAAAGATAAGGTAGCTGTTTTTTTATGGCATATTAATCTGGTCATTAATCTGATAAGTAGAAGAACAGCATCAAAGATCTTTTTCTTTGTTACAAAAGGATGCAACGCAGATTGCGGTTTTTGTTTTAATAAAGATAAGCATTCTAAGGATAGTAAGGATTTGACCCTAAAAGAAATTGAAAAATTGACTAAAAGTATCGGCTTTTTACCTTGGCTTACGGTTACCGGCGGAGAGCCGTTTTTAAGAGAGGACGTCGACCGGGTTTGCAGAGAATTCTATTTGAATTGCTCTACGCGCTTTATTACCATTGCTACTAACGGGATCTTAACGGCAGCAATTATTGATGTTGTCGAGAAGCTATTAATTGATTGCCGCCGTCTTAATCTTACTATTATTGTAGCTCTTGATGATCTTAAGGATAAGCACGATTTGATTAAGAAAGTAAAAGGCTGTTATGTTAAAGCCGCAGACACCCTTTATAGATTAAAGGAGCTAAAAAAGAGGTTTAAGCGCTTGACTATAAGCATAAATACTATGCTTTTGGAAGAAAACGCAGGGCGTATAGAAGATATTTTATATTATTTCAGTAAGAACTTTGAATTCGACCGCCAGGCTTTAAATTTACTAAGGCAGCCTCCGGGAGTAAGTAAAGACCCGGATTTAATCTCTATCGCTAAATATTACGATTTGCTTAAGACCGCAAACAATAGACTTAGGCCTAGGGGTGAGTTTTTAAGAAATAAATCAAACGAGGCTTTCCTGAATTACTGCAGACAAAAGTCATTTAAGGAATTTAAGGACAAGAAACCCCAGGGTTTATGCTTAGCAGCAAGGAAATTCTTTGTAATAGATAACCAGGGCAGCGTATTTCCTTGCGAGCTGCGCTTGGAAAATTTAGGCAGTCTTAGGCAAGATGGGTATGATTTCAAGAAAATAATCAGAAATAAAAAAACAATCCAAGTAGCTAATAACATAAAAAGCCAAAACTGTTACTGTCAATGGCCTTGCGCGATAGTCTGTAATTCTTTAATGAACCTTGGTTTTTATATATATTTAATGAACAGATTAACTTTTTACAGCTGTTCAAGGTTTGCTAGGCAGGAATTTATCCCTTGAAAGTGACGTTTTGATGTATTTTAATAATTTATTATGGCGATAATAAGCAAGCTTAATATATGAAGACGGTTGTAATAATACCTACTTATAACGAACGCGACAATATCGCCGACTTGATAGGCCGGATATTGAAACTATATCCTTATATAGATATTCTGGTTATTGATGATAATTCCCCCGACGGCAGTTTCCGCATAGTTGAAGATTTGGCTGAGGAATACGCCAACATATATCTTATCAGTAGGCCCCATAAGTTAGGCCTTGCTTCAGCATATAGAGAAGGATTTAAATGGGCCTTGGAGAGGGATTTTGATTATATTATTCAGATGGACGCGGATTTTTCCCATAAGCCCCGGTATATCGAAGCCATGCTTGAAAAGGCGCGTTCGGGAGCTGATTTAGTGATTGGTTCGCGATACAGCAATGGCAAGACCGAAAACTGGCCGAGGTTAAGGCTTTTAACCAGCTGGGCGGCTAATAATTACGCAAGGCGCCTTTTAGGGGTTAAGGCAAAGGATTTAACCAGCGGTTTCAGGTGTTTCAGGAAAGAGGCCTTGGAAGAGGTTTATTCCTCATGTATCCATTCCAAGGACTATGCTTTTCAGGTCGAGATGGTTTATCTATTCTGGAAGAAAGGATTTGTTATCGAAGAAATACCGATTGTTTTCATCGGTCGCAAAGCAGGAAAGTCAAAGTTTTCTTTTCGCTCGGTTGTAGAATTATTTATTTTGTTTAGGAAATTCAAGAGAAAAGAAAAGTTTTTTAAAGACGAAAAAACAAGTTTCAAGCAGGACTGTGGCAAGATGATCTTTTAGGTTGGTTTATGTTGTATAAGAAGATAATTTAATGCAAATGAAAAGATTGTGCGCCGAGAAAGGATGCGATATTGTTTTTATACGGCAGTGTTACTTTATGGAAGGGGCGCTTAAGGTCAACAGTCATTATAAACCCTTGTTTCCCTTTATAGATATTTGCGATTTATACAAACAGAACGCCGAAATACCGGGTGATTGTTTTTACGATTCCCATCATCCTAGTAAATTAGGCCACAGATTAATAGCAGAAGAATTATCGAAAAGAGTATCGGAGATTTTTTAGTTAAGATAGCATTATGTCGATTTTAGTGAAGGCAGGTTAAAAAAATTAGCGAATTTATCGGGTCTTAATAATATTTATAAAATAAAGGTTTGTATGAATATTCTAATGGTTCACCCTCATGATTTGTTTGATAAGTCTGAGCCCTGGACTATAAGGATTAAGAGTATTGCCGAGAAGTTTGTGGAAAGAGGTCATAAGGTAAAGATATGCTATTTTCCGCTTACCATAAACGAAAAAAACCTTCCCCGGAATCTAAATTCAATTCTTTTAATACCCCTGGATCGGACCCCTTCTCCTTTAGCCTTTATAGTAAATGCTTTTAAGCTTATTAGTATATGTAAGTGGGCGGATATTGTTCATTTTCAGAAATGCCATCACTATTCGGCTGTCCCCGTGGTTTTAGCTTCCTATATAACTTGCAAACCCCTTCATTACGAGTGGGACGACTGGGAAGAGAAGATCTGGTTCGAGTCCTGCGGCAGGGGCCTAAATTCGAGATTTATCGGTTTTTCTTTTAGAGTCTTAGAAAGATGGCTTCCGGTCTTAGCTGATTCCGTATCCTGCGCCAGTGATCAATTAAAGAGACTTTCCAATAAGTTCGGTGTAGCCAAGGATTATATTTTTGATGCCCCGGTAGGCGGGGATTTGGATAAATTTAGGCCCGGTCTGGACGGC
Source organism: Candidatus Omnitrophota bacterium (assembly GCA_016932855.1). Lineage (GTDB taxonomy): Bacteria > Omnitrophota > Gorgyraeia > Duberdicusellales > Duberdicusellaceae > JAFGCB01. Next base: position 25,792 of record JAFGCB010000062.1, read on the forward strand.
GAATGGGTAAAAAGGAAGTTTAATATTGAAGGAGAGCTTATTCTTTATATAGGCCAGCTCCACGGCGCCCAATACGTAGATTTGCTCTTAAAAGCAGTAAATATAGTCCATCATAAGCATCCTTCGGCTACCTTTATGATTGTAGGGGAAGGCTTTCTGGAGAGAAGCTTGCGCAATCTTGCCCGTGAATTAGGCATAGAGGATAAAGTGATTTTTGCCGGAGCCGTGTCTCACGATGAAATACCTTATTTTATAGCAGCTGCTGATGTTTGTGTGGCCTCGTTTAAAGATACCGAGGTAACCCGCTGCAAAAGCCCCTTGAAGATTGTAGAATATTTAGCAAGCGGAAAGCCCATAGTTGCAAGTAATGTCGGTGAAATAAGAAAAATGGTCGGCGGTGTAGGGATTTTGGTTGAACCGGGCGATTTCCATTCTTTAGCAAAGGGAATTTTACGTTTTTTAGATGATGAGGTTTTAAGGACTACTTTAGGCTCAAGGGCTAGAAAGAGAGCTGAGACAAAGTATAATTGGATTTACACTGCCGAGTCGCTTCTTTCGGCGTATGAGAAGATACTAAAGCCCTGAGGCCAGGTTTTGGCATTAGAGTTTTGCATAATTTTATTAAGCTAAGGGATAAAATAAGGAGAGGCTATGAAAAAGTTTAAGGGTTTTTTCCTTAAGGCTTCTATTATAAAAGAACTATTGTCTTTTTTGTGGCAGAATAAGCTTTGGTGGATGATTCCGATAATTATCGTTTTTCTTCTTTTGGGTCTTTTAATCTGGTTCGCCCAGTCTTCAGCGGTAGTTCCCTTCATTTATACTTTATTTTAAGATTGGTTTTAAGGCCTTGCTTCGATAGAATAAACAATAAAGATTAGAATTTAATTTTGTAACTATGAGGGTTATATTTATTACCAGGGAAGGCTACAACCAGCCCGGAGGGCGTATCCGTAGCTATGGGTTCGCCCGGGAGCTTAAAAAAAGAGGCGTTGATACCGAAGTATTTTCCTTTGCCGATAATTTAGGAGCTAAGGCTGGAGACCGAGAGAGGAATTTTGCCGTTCGCCAGAAGCTGCCGCTGATATTTAAAGGCATAAAGCATTTGTTTTCCAAGAGAAACTGCCTTTTTGTGGTGAATAGATTTAACTACCATTCCTTTTCTCCCTGGATGTGTTCGCTGATTAATAAGAATCCCTATATTTTTGATATGGATGATTGGGAAGCCAGGGAGGATTTAGGGTATTATCTAGGCTTATTGCCCAAGTCCAAAGCGGAATTTCTTACCAGGGTATTTGCAAAAAGAAGCAAGCTTTGCATCGCAGCAAGTTCTTATTTGGAAGGATATCTTTCTAAGATTAATAAAAAAGTATACAAGATCCCCACGGGAGTAGACTTAGAGGCTTTTAAGCCCAAGACTTTTTCTAAGAACAATCGTAAGGTCATATTTTCCTGGCACGGGCTTATAAACAGAAAAGATACTTTAGAGGAACTGGCGTTTATGATGAGATGTTTTTTAAGTGTCAACAAAAAATTTACCTCTACTGAGTTGTGGATAAAAGGCTCGGGAATATTTATCGAAGATTTTTTAAAGCTTCTTGCGCAGCTAAATAGCCCTAATATAAAGTATATACCTTGGTCTTCCCCTGACAGCATACCTTCATATTTGGATTCCGTGGATATCGGTCTTTTTCCCTTGTTGAAGGAAAATAGGTTTAATTTATCAAGAAGCCCGACTAAGGTCTTCGAGTACATGGCAAAAAATATACCGGTAATAGCCTCCAGGATAGGCGAGGCAGAACATATAATAAGATCTGGCGACAATGGATTTCTTGCTTTGAACAAGGATGAATTTATCTTTTCTATGCAGACTTTGATTGATAAACCTGGCATCCGGCATGCTCTGGCAGAGAAGGCTTACGAATATGTAAAAGATAACTATTCTTTAGATATTTTATGTCAGAAGTTTTACCGTATATTTTCAGAGTATTTTGGATAAGCAAGATAGTAGATTATGATTTTTTCTGTTATTGTTCCGTTTTTTAATGAGGCCCTTTATATCCAGAGGTGTCTTAAATCCTTAATCGAACAGGATTTTGATAAGAGTGAATACGAGATTATCTTTATTGATAACGGCTCAACCGATGGTTCGGCTGATATTGTGAGAAAATTTCCGCAAGTAATCCTTCTTTGGGAGAGCAGAAAAAGTGATTTCATAGCCCGCAATAAAGGGCTTGAAATAGCCAGAGGAAAAATTATAGCTTTTACAGACGCTGATTGCCGGGTTTCGCCGGGGTGGTTGACTGAAATCTATAAAGGCATGAATAGAACCGCTGCAATGATTGCTTTGGGGAAAAGAAATTTTTCTTCTAATGGTTCTTGGCTAATGCCGATGCTCGCGGATTACGAAAACACCAAGGCAGATTATGTTTTATCTAATTGCCAGAAAAAGTATTTTTTCGGATACACAAATAACATGGCGGTAAGATCCGAGGTTTTTAAAAGATTAGGGTTTTTCGCCGGCTGGCCCTGCGGGGCGGATCATGAAATCATACACCGCTGTATATTTAAAATGCCTGATTCAAAAGTTGTTTATTTGGACGCAATGGAAGTAATTCATTTAGAAGTGAAAAGTCTTAAAGACTGGCTTAGTAAACTCAGAGTCCATGGTAAGTACATTAGTTTTGCCAGGAGGGCTTTTACCAGTTACAGACCGCTTAATTACAAGCTAAAATTAAGAATATATTATATTTGTTTTAAGAGGAATGGTTATGCTTTAATAAGAAAAATGACCCTTTTTTTCTTATTGCTGATAGGCAATTTATTCAATTTAACGGGTAAGCTAACATTGCATAAAGGATTTTCTAAAACAAAGGCTTAATGAAACAAGTTTCAATAGTTGTCCCTGCTCATAATGCCGAAGAAACAATAGCCGGCTGTCTTAAAACAATCAGGCAGTCCGAGTTCTCGGATTATGAACTCATTGTTGTAGACGACGGCAGTAAAGACGCAACAGGTGCGATTTCTAAAGAATATGCTGATAAGGTAATAAGCCTCGATAGAAACCTCGGACTGCCCCGGGCCCGCAGAGCCGGCATAGAGGCTGCCGGGGCGGAAATAATAGTTAATATTGATTCTGATATCCTGATAAAGCCTGATACTATTGCCAAGGTAGTCGGTTATCTTTCTTCTCACCAGGAAATAGATGCCTTGACCGGCCTTCTTGCGAGAGATTGCCCTCACAAAAGCTTTCTCGGTCAGTATAAAAATCTTTATATGAATTACAACTTTAAAAGACTTCCCGAAAGCGTAAGTTTTCTGTACGGTTCAATATACGCTATCAGGAGTAAAATCAGCAAATTGTACAATTCCCAAAGCAGTCTTTCCGAAGATATAGAATTCGGCCAGCGCCTTATATCCTTGAATAAAAAAATAGCCTTTTTAAAGGACATCGAAGTAATCCATCTTAAAGAATACAGCCCGATTTTATTTATCAAAAACGATTTTTTAGTCCCTTTTTCGTGGGTTAGGATTTTTCTGAAGTTTAAGGGCTGGAAGCAATTATTCAGGAATAAGACAGGTTTTACCCATATTTCCAAAGAACAGCTTGCAAGCGTAATATTAGCCCCCCTGATTTTTTTATTAGGTCTAGGCATTTTGCTTGCAGGCTATGATTTTTTCGCCTTTGTATTATTATTATCTTTGAGCTGGGTGTTGTTCAATATTGGTTTCTTGAGATTCCTTGTTAAAGAGAAAGGTATTTTTTTCGGGATATTTTCTTTCTTTGTGATTTTTTTTGACAATATCCTAATGGCGTCGGGAATTATATGCGGATTTATAAGTCTTTTTATAGATAAGATAAACAGCCTTTCAATGAGAAAGAAATCCTGATAATTTTACCGTTGGTAATGCTGTAAACAGATAGCTTGTAAGGGCAGGATATAATGATTTTATTCGATGATGTAAAAGGATATTTTAATATTTTCCTGAAAGAATGTGCAAAGAGAAGAAGGGTTTATATTCTTATAGCGATTATTACTTTATTCTACCTTATTAATAATTTCTTCTGGCTTAAGGCTAATACCTATCCCAGCGGGCCGGACGAAGCCGCTCATTTAAATATAGCCTTAACCTTTTTTAAGTCCATATCCGGCAACCTGGCAAATATTCTTTTTTCTTTTTCTTCAGGCGAAGGCGGCCAGTGGCCGCCATTATTTTATATCTCTTCAGCCATATGGAGCCTATTTACAGGCACTTCCTATGTTGCTTTAGTAATGGTTAATATTGTATATCTATTAATTTTATTATTTTCGGTATATTTTATCGGACGTAAGATTTTTGACAGCCCTACGGCAATGCTGGCAGTTGTATTTATTTCTCTGTATCCTTCGGTATTCAGGTATTCAAGGTTTTTCGGAATCGATTTTGCTTTAACGGCACTGGTTTGTTTAAGCGTATGTTTCTTGCTTTACACAGAGAGATTTAAAAGCAGGAAGTTTTCGGTTTTATTCGGCTTTTCTTTAGGCTTAGGCATGCTTACCAAGCTGGTTTTTATCTTATTCCTAATAGGACCCCTTGTGCACACCTTATTTTTAAGCCTAAGAGATAAAGAATATTTAAGACACAAATCCGTAAATTTTATTCTTTCTTCGATTATAGGTATTTTGCTGTCTTTAGTTTGGTATATTCCCAATTTTGGGGATATATTAGCCAAGGGCGATATTTTTATTCTTGATACTATAGCTTTTCATACTAAGGACATAAATGGATTTAATTTAAGTCTTTTAAGTCGATTAGGCAATTTCTTAAAGGAGGTCCCTTTATTTATTAGCGGTCAAATTTCTTTCTTATTTTTCTTGTTATTGCTATTAAGCTTATTTTTTTATTTTTTAAGACGCAAAAACAGGTTGATTCTGGTTTTATGGTATGTTCTACCCTTTATCTTCCTGCATTTTTCAACTCATAAAGAAGCCAGGTTTATTCTACCTTCTCTGCCGGCTATTGCCTTGATTAGCGCGGCAGGAGTCCAGAGCATATTTTCCGGCAAAGTAAGATATTCATTGTATTGTCTAATTTTGGTATTGGCTTTAGTTCAATTCTTTGATGTCTCGTACAGTTCTTACGGTTCTGCCTATAAAAAGGATTGGAAAATAGATAAAATAGCCGGTTCCATAGCCGGCAATTACATTCCTATCCCGGTTGTAGGGATTATTTGTGAAGATAAATACCCCGAAGAGATATTAGGAAGAGAGCAGATCCTGGATTATTATTTGGCTAACCAGGATCATATAGAGGGTTCTCAAACATTCGGTCTTTTGGAGAAATGGGGACCAAGCCAGGATGTATTAAGGTTCCTCGCTAATCTATCCCGAATAAATTATATTGTTTATATATCGAAAAATAATTCTTGGCCCGAAATCGGCGCCTTAAGCAAATATCTTACTAAATCTTTATTAAAAGCCAGAGATTGGTTGGAGTATAGAAACGGATCATTTCTTGCGGGATTGCCGGAATATAATATAGATGATTCTTTTATAAAGGAATCAAACAAAAGATTAAGTGAATTTTTCTTAAGCAGAGACAACCGATTTCGGCTCCTTGAAAGTCTGGAGTTGCCCGAAGGTTATTCGGCATATATTTATGTTATCAAGGATTATCTTATCGAAGAAGGGTCGCTGGTTTTATCTTTTTTAAAGGGCAAAGCTTATTTATGGTACAAGGACAGGAAATTAACTCCCCGGGGCATGCAAACTAACTTTGTATGCAACGATAAAAGTTACTATTCTTACCAGGCTGGCTGGGAGTGCGAAAAGATTGGCCCCAATAAATTAAAAGCCAAAGGCACTTGGGAGGGCCTTCCGGAAATCACTCAAGTGCTGGAAATTGAATTGAATGATAAACAGCAGCTTATTTACCGCATAGGCCTTAAGGCCTCAAGCGAAATGGCTGTAAATGATATAAATATCGATGTAGACATGCCCCCGGAATACACTCTTTATAAACCCTTGATAGAGGCTCCTTATTTTCCTTGCCTGGGAGCAGTGGCTGTGAAAGAATCTTTGGCCTTGCTTTACTCCAATCACCAGGAAGAAATTCTTAGCTATTTTTTTGCCTCAGAAAACGATAAAGGTACTTCGACCGAGAATTTATTGTCTTTAGTAAGTATTCCTATCGATAAAAAGACAATTATTAACTCTTCAACTTCTGTACTTACCGACCTTCGCATAAGCGTATTTGCCGATAGTAAAGTCTTAAAGGAGCATATAAAAGAGATTGAAGAAGAATATTCTATAATCCAAGATGACCTTAAGCTGGTTTTCTTTGCCGGCAAAGCTTATTTATGGTACAAGGACAGGAAATTAACTCCTGCAGGTATAACTACTAATTTCGAGTATGATGATAAGGTTTATTCTTCGACTGAAGCTTTTTGGCAAATTGGAAAGACATCGGTCGATTCTTTGCAGGCTAAAGGAGTATGGCCGAACTTGCCGGGAATAAGCCAGTCATTATATTTTGAGCGGGATAACGATAAAAGTTTTGTTTTTAAGACACACTTTATCGAGGAAGAAAGAATGGATATCCTTAAGAAAAGTCTTGTCAAAATCGAACTGCCTTTAACCAGCGATTACAAAGGCTGGTTTAGTGTATATCACCGGGGAGAATTCAGCAAGGAAGCAGGGGGGGGGTTATTTTAAAAGATGCCACGAATCAATTTATAGGAGCGTTAAATGATTTAAAGGATAAAACTATTATTCCCGGCATTGCTTTTATCGCCGAAGAACCAGATTATTCTTTAGCTCAGATTCGCTATTCTCCCGAAGGCAGGCAGTTAATTTATTGGTCGCAACTTAGCGGCCCTGGCAAGCAATCACCCCTGTTTAAAGCCGTCATAAAGACTATAAGATCTGAGGAAGAATTTGGGGAATTGCTGGATAGACAGAGAGAAAAACAGGCTCAACGAAGGAAGATATTTAGAGATAAATACTCTTTAGCCAAGGGCAAGGCAAAGGTATTTTTTGATTTCGGTCAAGGCCGAATCTATTACAATGAGAAAGAGGTGACTTCGGGTTTTGGTCTGTATACTTCTATTTTTACCGATGGCTCTTGGCACGATTCTCAGAATGTCTTATGGGCCATAGAGAAAATAAATGATTCTTTTTTTATTGCCGAAGGTAAATCTACAGATCTGCCTTTATCCCAAATCTGGCAGATTACTCTTGTAGATGACAGGACCATAGACTGGGATGTTTCATTGAGAGTCTATGAGTATATTAAACTTGAGCAACTTCAGGCAAGCCTTATTTTACACCAAGCTTACAAAAATATCGACAGCCCTTATCTGGAAGGGGTATCCGAAGATAAATCTTTACCTTTTTCTATTCGATTCATGCTTAAAGACAGTAGCATGTGTAATAAAAAAGAGGTATCTCGCGCGAGTTTCTTGGATTCCCAGGCTTTTACTTTTCGATATTATGCAGATATGGATAACTATTTTAAGCCGGCAGAATATGATAATTATTTGAAGGCCAGGATAGAGATTGACGGCAAATAAAAAAACTATTATGCCGGATTTGACAAATGATTTAAGCCATAGCTTATTACTGTTTTTGACAGATAATCTAGTATATTTATGATTAGAATAATGATAATTGGTGCCGGTCCCGCAGGAATAGCCTGCGCGCATACCTTGGCAGGAGCCGGCGAGCCGTCTTTGGTTATAGAGAAGCAAGATTCTCCGGGAGGGCTTTGCCGCACTATTAACTTCGGGGGTTATTTTTTTGATATAGGCGGACATCGATTTTTATCTAAGTCGGATGAGATAAATTCTCTTTGGCAGAGAGTTATGAACGGGCAGATGCTTTTGGTAAAGAGATTATCAAGGATATATTATAAAAAGCTGTTTTTTAATTATCCTTTGTCTTTTTTTAATACCTTTGGCAATTTGGGTCCCAGCGAGAGCTTTTTATGTATCGCAAGTTATCTGAAGTGTAAATTATTTAAGCCGGGCAATGACAGTACTTTCGAGGGATATATAATTAATCGTTTCGGAAAGAGGCTATATGATATATTTTTTAAGACTTATACCGAAAAAGTGTGGGCAACTCCGTGCAAGGATATTTCCGCTAATTGGGCCAGACAGCGTTTATGCGGATTGTCGCTAAGAGTCGCCCTTGAAAAAGCCCTGGTTAAGAAAAAGCGGAATTTGCCCAAGACTTTAAGCGGAGAATTCTTATATCCAAAAAGGGGCCCGGGTGAATTTTACAGCCGGCTGGAAAAATTGGCTTTATCCGGAGGTGCCCGATTTGAATACGATAAATTCATAAGGGGTATTGAGCATGACGGAGAAAGAGTAAGGTCAGTTGAAGTCTTAAATTGCCGTGAGAATAGAAAAGATCAAATGCCGGTAGATTATCTGTTTTCCAGCATGGCTTTACCTGTGCTTATAGAAAGTCTTAGGCCTTTGCCCCCCGGCAATGTTATTGCAGCGGCCAGGAAGCTGCGATTCAGGAATTTTCTGGTGGTAAATCTTATTCTCAATAGACAAGATCTTTTTCCCGATCAGTGGCTCTATATTCATTCTCCTCAGGTGCGCCTGGGCCGGATTCAAAATTATAAGAACTGGAGTCCGGATATGGTGTCTGATTCAAAAAAAACAACCCTTGGTCTTGAATATTTTTGCGGGCAGGATGATTTTCTATGGAAAATGAATGATATAGATTTAATCCATTATGCAGTAAGAGAACTTCAGGCCATAGGAATAGAAGCCCAGAAGTATCTTATTAACGGTTTTGTTGTGCGCTGTCCCATGGTTTATCCTATATATTCTTTAGATTATCAAAAAAACCTTGGCGTAATTAAGGCTTATCTTAGCCGTTTTTCTAACCTTAAAACAATGGGAAGAGCCGGGCTTTTCCGCTACGATAATTCAGACCACGCGCTTCTTACCGGCATCTATGCGGCCAGAAATTTCTTAGGCCAAGGCTTGCATGATATATGGGCAGTTAATACCGACCCGGTATATCTTGAAGCATAACAAGAATGTACAGAGATAATTCGGTCTTAGAGGCTTCAGAGCACGTTTTATTAAAACTGGCATGTGTTAATTGTCATATTCCTTTAGACAATAGCTTAAAGTGCCACCGCTGTGGTTTTACGATACAGAGAAAAAGCGGTAATTTATTTGATTATTCCAGCTTTTCAAAAACATATAACGAAGGCAATTTAGAGCCGTGGAATTTAGAAAGTTCCGGTATTATATTACGCCGATTGAAGTCGTTTGACTGCCCTTTGGCTATATCTGAGAATTATATCCTGAAATATATTAAAAAGCTCGACGTAAACAAAAATAGCCGTCTATTAGAATTGGGGTTATTTTCAAGTGCCATACTTCATTATTTTTCCCTAAGCAAAGGCACTTTTGGCGTGGGTGTGGATCTTTCTGAGACAGTATTAAAAAAACAGTCTGAAGTTTCCGAAATCCTGGGATCCGGCACTATATATTTCTTGGGTGATTGTTATAAGCTGCCTTTTTGCGATGATAGTTTTGATTATATCTTCTGTCTTGATTTATTAGAGCATATACCAAAAGTCAGGCAGCTTTTGTTGTTAAAAGAATGTTTTCGAATCCTAAACAGTAATGGAAAAATGATCATTAAGATACCCATAGAAAAAAATAAAAGATTTTCCTTTGAGATTCTCCAAAGCAAACTTTCCAAAAAAAAATATGCAAGAAAAAGAAAGAAAAATGGCCACCTTAATAAAGATTCTCTTTCTTTGCCTGAGTTTAAAGAGATGGTAAAGGACGTCGGATTAAAGATGGTCTGCTACGATAATATCGGCTTTTTTTTCGACTACATATATGATAATTATTTGCTGGCCTTTAAAGACAGGCTTTTTTCTTCTAAGGCCGTAGATAGAAATTTGGTATTTTCTGGTTTGTTATCGGATTCCATTCTTAAAAAGACGAGATTTATGATTTTAAGGATGTTCTATTATATGGTTAGGTTTTTTGCCTTTTTTGACCGGCTGTTTTGCGGGTTTGATTGCGGCGCAAATTTTATCTGTTTATTAAGGAAGTAATCCTGATATTCTTTAATTTTTCATTGGAAAATATCTATAGGTTATGATGGCCAGTGACCTTACGGTTTTAGTGACCCCGCCCGCCTGGGCTTATTCGCCGATTGTTCCTTTTAGCTTTATAGAGCTTGCGGCCTATATGCAGATGAAAGGCCTGGATGTGGAGATTCTTGATGTAAAAAGGGATTTTTATGTTACTCAACCCCGGGGATCATTCCAAGAAGTCTTAAGGGAAATAATCCGCAGATTGAATCGGAAAAAACCCCCTTATGTGGGTTTATCGTGTTTTACTGGTGATTATTGGCAGTGCCTTGAGCTTGCCGAAAGGATTAAAAAGAGTTTCAAGACTACCATAATCGTCGGAGGTTTTCAACCGACAATCAGGCCGGAAGATTTTCTATATCCAAAGAGTCCTTTTGATGTAGTAGTAATCGGTGAAGGAGAAGAGACTCTTTGTGAAATAGTCAGTGCCGGAAACAACGCTGATAATCTTGAAGAGATAAAAGGTATTGCCTTTCTGAAAGGATCTAAATTGGTAAAAACACCCATCAGATCTTTTATCGAAGATCTTTCCCTGCTTCCCCGGCCTGCGTACCATATGCTGGATATGGATTACTATCTAACTCCTAATCGCAATATTCTGCGTTATTTAGTCTTCTCGGGGGTCTATATTCTTACCGGCAGGGGTTGTCCTTATAATTGTACGTATTGTTCTTGCCGTGCTATATACAAAGCACAGGGCCAGCGGGTTACCGTGCGGCATAGGCCGATATCCAAGATTATCGATACTCTGAAATGGCTTAAGGATAGCTACCGGATAGATTCTTTCTATATTTCAGACGATACTTTTGCTATTCCCGGTTCCCGGGCCGCTGAGTTCTGCCGTGAATATAAAAAATCAGGCTTAAGCATGGTCTGGTCGGCTTCAATGAGAGTGGATTTGCTTAATGAATCTTTAGTCGAGAAAATGAAGGATGCCGGATGCGTGCAGATAGATTTTGGGGTAGAGAGCGGTTCTCAGAGGTCGCTTGATCTTATGAAAAAAGGAATAAAAGTAGAGGATGTTTACCGGGCATTCGCTCTTTGCAAGAAATATAGAATAAGGACTTTCGCCAATATTATGGTAAATACGCCAGGTGAGAGCATCGAGGATGTGAAGTTAACCACTCAATTGATGAACCGTATAAAAGCAAACGTCTACGGGATTTCGGTGACGGTGCCCTTGCCGGGTTCTGAATTGTTTGACAAATATATAGGTATAAATAATTTATCGAAGGAGGAATACAGAATTTTTTCAAGACCGGGATTATTTCAGAAAATACTTGACCCAAGGCTACGTCTTGCTAGCCATAATCTAAATATTGATATGTTATATATCATGCTCAATTTGCGGTTTTTTGTACTTAAGTCTTTTATAGGGTTAACTTTTGCAGGATGGTATTGGCGAACTTTTTTAAAAAGCGTCAGAAAGTCCGCTTATATTAAAGGTTTAATCGTCTCTTTTTTTCAGCAGATATGCAGGTATATGCGATTTCTAATTAGGTCATTGGAGAGAAGACAGGATATTTCCCGGGAGGCTGATCGAGGAGAAATTTGTGAGGCGGCTGAGAAAGTATATTTTTAATAATTATATATCCCCCAGTCCCGCGGCCAGGCGTATCGTAAAAGAAATCAAGAATGCAAGTCAGCTCTATAAAGACTGGCGGAGGTTTGAGAATGGTCCTCCCGCCGTAATGTGTTTGGAGATGACAAATATATGCAACGCCAATTGCGTTTTTTGCGCTTATCAGTATCAGGATGATTTTCGCAGAGAGCGGGGTTTTATGAGTGATGAGATATTCAAGCGGGCTTTAGCCGGCTATAAGGGCGTTGGCGGCAAATTACTTTCTTTTGCCCCCATTATCGGCGAGACCCTTCTGGATTCTAAGATCATAGAGAGAATCAGATATGCTAAAAATCAAGGTTTCATCATTTCTTTGTTTACCAATGGTATTTTATTGCATACCATTGACTTGGAAGATTTTATCCAAAGCGGCCTAGATGTCCTTATTTTGTCGACGTCACCATTTGATAAAAAAAGCCACGAACTTATTTATCGCACCCCTCATTATGATGATTTGCTTTGTGGGGTTGCGGAGCTTCTTAAGAGGCGTAAAAAGTTGAAGTCGAGACTTAAGCTAAAGATAGTATTTCGATCGCACATGCCTTACCATCAGGTTGTCAGGCTCCCTGATTTTCAGGATAAGATAAAGCCTTTTTTAAACAGGCAGGAGCTAGATGTTATGTATGTAGGCTTTAAAGATTTCGATAATTGCGTAGGCAGGATCTCCAAAGACGATTTAATAGATGATATGGATTTAGCAAAACCTATTCGTTATAAGATTTGGCCTTGTATGTGGAGTTTTGGTCTTATGGTTCTCTATGATGGTAAGGTCGGGGCTTGCCCTAACCGTTTTTCCATGGCCGGCCATGGTAAGGCAGGGGATGAGCTTTGCCTGGGGGTTGGTTGATTCTTCCATAAAAGACATTTGGTTTAGCAAAGCTCTAAATGGTATACATAGAAAATTTCCAGAAGGAAGATTGGCAGAGAATTGTAAGAAATGCACGATTTACACAACCCTTGATATTACTTCTCATTATTTCGCTGGGGATTTAAAAAAGCCTTAATATAGTCCTATGGGTCTAAAGCAAGCACTCTTATCTTCAGGTAGATTTAGACAAGTAAAAGAGGGGATGGATCTTCTGCGCATTCTTAATATTTTGTTGTTTAAGAGGGCTTTTGCAAAGCAACCGCCGATTTTTCTTAATATCGAGCCTACCACCCGCTGTAATATAAGATGCAAGATATGCGGTAATAGGGAGTATCCTGAGGAGAAAAAGACAGATCTTAGCTTGATTCAGTTTAAGTCGATTCTCAGGCAGTTTCCTGATCTTAAATTTCTCTGTTTAACCGGAGGGGGTGAGCCTTTGCTTAATAAAGATTTAACCGCGATGATCAGATTTGCCAAAGAACGCAAGGTGCATACTGGGATAGTATCCAACGGTACTTTGTTGAATAAAGAAATGGCCAAAGAGATGTTGGAAACAAAAATAGATTGGATATCTTTTTCCGTAGACAGCGCCGATAAAAAAAACTTCGAAGAAATACGACAGGGTGCCTGTTTCGGGGAGGTTATAGGAAATATTGAATATTTCAGAAGGCAGGTTTCGCGAAATTGCCTTATTGCAAAAGGGTATGCTCCGGATATCTCTTTTGTCTTCGTAGCTATGAGAGAAAACATAGAGGAATTGCCGGAGGTTATAAGGCTTGCGTATTCGATAGGCGTTAAAAAGGTATTCGTCTATAAGGTAAGAGCTTCTCTGCAAGGATCATCCAGTAAAGATGACTTTGAATCCGGGATTTCCCTAAAGTTGGCTAGAGCTGTTCGAGTAAAGTCTATAAGCAAAGCCCGAGAGCTCAATATTGATTTAATATTTAAAGATTTCTTCCATGCGCGGGTAAAAAAGAAAGGTTGTCATGTGCCCTGGATAGCTTCTTATATTACCAGCCAGGGATATGTGTGTCCTTGTTGCGTTTTATATGACTATGATATGGTAAATTTCGGTAATGTCTTGGAAGAAGATTTCTCAAGTATTTGGAATAATCAGGCTTACAAGGATTTCCGGCGGCAGTTTAAGGGGAATAATATGCCTTCTTATTGCCGGGAATGCACTTTTTACAGGGACATATATAGTAACATTAATACCCGTTTCTTTAATTTCTTAAATATCTGTAATAATTTTATCAGAGCCGAAAGAAAACCGTTAGAAAATGCTGACTATCGAAGAATTTAAAAAAACAAACCCTTACAAAAACGCCCTTCTGAATATAGACGAGATGGAGCAGAAGAAAACAGTTCTTGATTCTTATCCTTTCAAAGTATTTGTAGAGCCTACTCAGAGGTGCGATCTGGATTGCATTATCTGCAGTAGGTCAAGACGGAAGAGTAAGATTGACATGTCTATGGATTTGTTCAGGAAAGTAGAAAAAGCATTGTTTGCACAAGCTTCAGAGGTGGATTTCTTTATCGGAGGAGAGCCGACCCTTGCCTATGATTTTCAGAAAATGGTCGATACCTGCCGTAACTATGATTTTTTACCGGTTATATTCACTAACGCCCAGAATACAAAAGAGGATACTATAAGACTCCTGGTTGCATTAGGATTTTTAATAAACATATCTCTGGAATCCGTTACCAAAGATATATACGAAAAGATAAGAAGAGGAGCAAGGTTTGAAAATCTTATTAAAAATATAGAAAAGTATCTTTATTATAAGCGGCAGATAAAAAATCCCAGATTTCACCTTCGTCTCGCTTGTACCTTAAGCCCCCTCAATATAGATGAGGTACCTAAGATAATGAGGTTCGCTAAGGAGCGCGGCATAGACGATGTCTTCTTCAATAACTGTGATCGGAATGTTTTCGAGAGAACATTCTACCTTTCAACGGTTTCTGATAAAGCATATAAGATATTGACTGAAGCGAAAGCCTTTGCCGATGAAAATAAGATACGTTTCTCTTGCCAAAAGAAGATCGGTAATATCGAAGTTGAAAAGGCTCATAATTGGTATGATTTTAACCTTGAGATAGATAACCATGTCCCTCGTTATCTTGAGAAGCATAATCCTTATAATGGTAAGTGTCCTCATCCTTGGATCCAGACCTTGATTAGAACAGATGGTACTGTTATGGCTTGTTGCCAGGGCTACCTTAATATGGGCAGATACCTAGGAGGGGATTTCAGAAGAGTCTGGAATAATAAAAAATATCAGAAATTAAGAAGCAGAAAGTCTTATTACCATTGTGGTATGACCTTGGGCAGATGGTATTGCAATCTTACCAGGACATCGATATGGGAAAGTTAAAGGACGCTTTACCCGCTTTTAACCGAAGAGAAGAGATTACAGTCGGCTACAAGTGTAACCTTAAATGCAGGTTTTGTTTTTACGGCTGTTCTCCCAAGGATAATCTGCGCAGCTATGATGATATAAAAAAAGACATACTTTTAGCTAAAACCTACGCTATAGAGCATCTTGAGCTTTCCGGAGGAGAACCCATGCTGCATCCGCAGATAGCCTCAATAGTTGAGTTTTGCCGGCGGCAAGGGTTTAGAACCATATGTATGATAACTAACGGAACTTTGCTTGTAGACATGGAAAGAATGAAGACTTTGGGCAGCAAAGGGTTAAATCAGTTAGTCTTTTCTTTGCATGGTCCAGACAGCCAAACACATGATTATTTAACGCAGACAGAGACTTTTGATAAAATATTAAAAGCTATAGAGAACGCGAAAAGACTTAAAATACCTTTCCGTATAAATATTGTAGTAAACAAATTCAATTTCAGAGAACTTACAAAGTTTTCTCAATTGGTTCTTAGTCTTGGTCCGATAATGGTTAACTTTTTAATTTATTCTCCTTTGGAGATCGCAAAAGAATTTGTTTCTGATATGTCAGTTAGATATTCAAAGATGTCCGCTGAAATATCCCGGGCGGTAGACATAATCAAGCAGAGATTAGAAGTTAGGATAAGGTATATACCTTTTTGTCTTATCAAAGGTTATGAAAAATATATATGCAACATACATCAAGTTCATTATGACCTTTATGAATGGGATTACATTTTAAGGGAGCATATTCATAACGGCCGTTTTTATAAGTGGGTTAAAATTCTGGTTGGTCTTTTCTATCTTCCTTTGGGCCGGCTTTTAAGTCAAAGTATAGATCGCTCTTTTCATGAAGCGATCATAAAGACCATGTGTCTGGTTAATTCATATAAGCCGTTGGGTTGCCGAATATGCAAATACTATTTTATCTGTGACGGTCTTTGGAGAGATTATGTCTCTTTGTTCGGCAGTTCCGAGGTAAAACCTGTCATTGGTAAGAGAATAACCAATCCGGCGGAATTTGCAGTTGATTGGCATTAATCTTTAGGATATGAGATTTAGTAAAGTTTTGTTGGTTTTTCCTGATTGCCGGGCTCGTCTTGGAGCCATACGTCCACCTATAGGGTTGGGGTATATAGAACAGGCTTTGGAAAACGCGGGGGTAGAGTGTGATGTAGTGGATATGGCCGCGTCAGGTTCATCAAGCAGTCTAAGAAGAAGGCTAAACTATTTTAAGCCTGACTTGGCTGGCTTAAGTCTGATGAGTACTAAATATAAGGCTTCTTATGATATTATCGGTTTTATAAAAAGCATCTCGCCCTATACATACATTGCTGTGGGTGGCCAGCACGTCTCTATTTTTAGAAAAAAAGTTTTGGAAGACTGTCAATATATTGATTTCGGTGTTGTTTCCGAAGGAGAAGATACTATCTGCCAGCTATGCGGGAACGAAGAAATAAATAAAATACCGGGGCTTCTTTACCGGAACAAAACAAAGATTATTTATAACGCAGATAAAGACTTAAATCCTAATCCTGATGTTTTTGCCTATCCTTTGTATAGAAAATTTCCTTTGAAAAATTACGTCAGTGGTGAGATCGGCATTGTGACTTCCCGGGGTTGCCCGGGACAATGCATCTTTTGTTCAGTTCCGAATTGTGTCGGGAAACATTATCGGCCAAGAAGCGTGGAGCATGTAATTGCAGAGATCGAATACTGGTATAGCAGTGGATATAGGCAGATTAGTATTTGTGATGATAACTTTACCTTTGATAAAGAAAGGGTCTTAGACCTCTGTAGCGTTATTATAAAACAGAGATTTAAAGGTTTGGAATTTAACTGCAGCTACGGTATAAGAGCTGATACTGTGGATACAGAAGTCTTGTTGAAGATGAAGGAGGCTGGTTTTCGCTATCTTTCATTTGGAGTCGAAAGCGGTAATGATAAGGTATTAAGCAGAATAAAGAAAGGTGTAAGTCTTTCAAGAATATCGCACAGTATTGAATCCGCGCTGGAGGCGGACCTGGAAGTGTCATTATTTTTTACCATAGGCCATCCTGAAGAAACCCCCCTAGAATTTGGGGATTCCCTTGCTTTTTCAAGAAAGTACCAAGTTGCCGACGCTGTCTTTCATAGCTTGATACCTTTTCCCGGGACTGAGCTCTTCGACTTTGTTGATAAGAATAATTATTTTACAGTTTACCCCGAGGAATATCTTAATTCTCCGTCTGTTTGGCAGGGTAGCGGCAGGCCGGTATTTTCCACACCTTCCTTTACGGCCGAAGAACGTTTAAAAGCCGTAAAGATGGCTGATGTTGTAAGAAAAAGAATAAGTTATCTTTGGATGAAGAGAAAGTTGCGGCGGCTGGGTATTTTCTCCGGTATGCTCGCCGGACTATATGTCGCTGATTTTGCCCAGAAGATATTAATGTATAGCCGAGTAAGGAAGTACTTAAAGAGGATATTCGATAGTTTAAGTCAGTCGGGCTAGTCAAAAACGGTCTTGTTTTTATTCGGTTTTTGATTGTTGGTTCAAAAGATTATAAACAACCAGGTATTTTAGATTAGCATATAAATAGTATGAATAGAGCTGTTCTTGAGATAACCACAAATATCGGATGCAGTAATTTTTGTCCTTATTGTCCCCAGGATATTTTAAAGAATTCTTACCTGAAAAGGAGTGATACTCTAGCGATGGATTTTTCTCTATTTAAGGCTTGCTTGGATAAAGTACCCACCGATGTAGATATTCATTTTTCGGGTTTCAGCGAGCCTTGGTTAAATCCCGAATGTACCCGAATGTTGTTGTATGCTAAGGATAGGGGCCATAGACTTGAGGTTTCCACTACTTTGAAGGGTTTAAGCCCTTCTGATATTGAATTCATTGAAGACGTTGTCTTCCGATATTTTAGGGTTCATTTGCCTTCTCAAAGAGAGGAAATAGAGGTAGATAAAGATTATTTGGGTGTATTGCTTAAATTGTCAGAAAGCAGGTTAAAGGTTTTTTATCATTTTCACGGAGACAGAGTCCACCCCAAAGTCAAAGCAGCCATAAAAGAAAATATAGTTCGTTGGCCAATGCTCTCCAGGGGCGGAAATTTAAAAAAACAAAGCGGGTTTTCTCTTGAGAAGAAAGGTGGGACCTTAAGATGCTTTTTTAGTTTACGCCAGAATGTTTTATTGCCAAACGGCGATGTTACTCTATGCTGTTCGGATTACGGACTTAAGCATATTTTAGGAAATTTACTTTCAGCTAATTATGACTCTTTATTTCTTGGCAGAGAATTTATTAAAGTAAAAAAGGGGCTTGAGGATGAATCTTTAGATATTTTGTGCAGATTTTGTGATAGATTCGGGTATAATTCCAATCATTTTAAGCTTCTTAAGCGATATTGGGCGCAAATTAAAAATATCTATAGCTTAAACGATTTATGCCACCGCTTTAAGGTTTTATTTTGAAGATATTTCATTGAGAGTAATTGCAGGCCTTTTTATTCATAAAGTTAGTATAGTTGAATATAAGCTTAGCGGTTCTTTGGGAGTTTAAAATCCCAGAGTGAGTTAATAAATAACCGCTAAGATAGCAGAGACTTGCAGGGATTAGGCCCAATCCAACAGGAAAATATTTAAAAATAATCTTTATCGCGATTGATGCATGTCGGACTTTTTCGGGAAAAGACAGCAGGTCTCCGTCGGGCCTTACAGAACAGCCGTATATAAAGTTTTTAAGAAAAAAAATGCCTATTGAATCAAGGTCATTCATTGTCATTTTAGCCTTATCATCAAAGCCTACCTTGTAGCCTCTTTCAAAGCACCTTCTTACAAAATACGTATCTTCGCTGTTTGAGCCATTTAAGAATAAGCCTTGGGTTTTAAAGATTTCTTTTCTGATCGTTAGATTGGCTGCACAGGCTGTAAGCATGCGAGGATTATTTTCCTCGATGGCTTTTTTTATTCTCTCAGCTACAAGCTTGCCGTGTATTTGTAATAGTCTTATGGGCCTGGTCGGAGTAAACCAGCCAATAAGTATATCATAGTTTTTTTCGTTGATAATCTGGTATATGTTAGAAAGCCAGTTTTTAGGCGCTTGGCTATCGGCGTCGGTAAAGACTATAACCGAACCGCTTGAATTAGAAATCCCTGAATTTCTGGCTGCGTAGGGATTTTGCTTTTTTTCATGTATTAATCTTATATCCGGATATTTATTGACTATGGCCAGAGAAGCATCTTGGGAATTATTGTCTACGGCTATAATTTCGTATTTTTCTCTTGGAAAATCTTGATTTAACAGGGCCTTAATGCAGGCGTTAAAGTATCGTTCTTTGTTGTAGAAGGGGACTATAATACTGAAATAAGGGTCAGGCATTTTCTGTTATTTTTAGGACCATTCTATTTATAGATATATACTTTTACTCCCTCTATATTCTTTTGCATAATTAAGTTCATTTTTTCATCTAGATATCTTTTTACGCTTTCGGATTGCTCGTCTAAGTTGCCGTCATGCCACCAGTTAGAGGCAATAAGCCAAATACGCGCGGCTTTAAGTCCGGGTATTTTATGTTTTGGTATGTTGTAGTAACTTTCTTGGAAAGGGCGTTTAGTGTCGGTGTTCAAAAGTTTGGGATCAAAAAATCTGTAGTATTCGTTTGTTTTTTGTTTACTATATAGTTCAAAACAGGGAAGAGTTGAATGGTTGCTGAATCCGATTATATCTTCTCTGGATAAATTTTCTTCGACAAATTCTATCAAAGGTTTTACGGGTTTTTTTATGTAAGTTCCTAAGTGGTGTTTGAACTCTGTGGGCATAAGGTCCTGATAGTAATAGTTCAAGGATAAAACAAAAATAGATAAGACAAGAGAGCAGACAAGAAGGCCGAATTTGTTTTCTAAAAGCTTGTTCATCCCGGCGGCTAAGGCGATATATAGGTAGGGGCTGAATATAATCAGAGCTCGGTCAAGATAAATTGGCACTACCAGGCGGGAAAAGGCATATATTGAGAGAATAGGAAAGAGTAGTAAAAAAAGCACCATATAAAAATTATTTTTCAATAGTCTATCTTTAGAGACTTTTATATAACCACTGCCTAGCATTAGGAGGATTAGAATGTCTACCAAGAAATAGTGAGATTGTTTCAGGTTGTATCCAGCAAGGAAATTTTCAAACGTTATAACTAGCGATGATAAATCCGGTCGAGGAAGCCAGAAACCTTTCATTATATAACCGGCTTTACGAAAATAAATATAACCCCAGGGTAAAAATCCGGCCATAAGAATTAGAAAGATAAGTAAATTTCTTCGGGCTTTTTTATTATTAAATGGCGGCAAGAATAGGCTGATGATGAGTATCTGCGTAATCAGTAAGAAAATATGAAATTCACCGCTATAAAAAGCAGCTGCTGAGCTTAAGGTAAAGTAAAGCCAGTATTTAGGCTTATTTTGGATAACCATAATAAGGAAATATGTCGACAGCAGGCCAAAGAAGAGTGAGAGGCTGTAATGTCTGATTTCCTGGGCATACCATAGCTGAAAGGGCGATAAGGCTAATAGAAGGGCGGAGAAAATACCCACTTTTTTATTGAATAGTTTTCGGCCAAATAAGAAAATGAGAGGTATTGAAAGGGTGTTGAAGATTACCGAAGGAAGGCGGGCAATAAATTCAGAGCAGCCAAATAATTTTGTCCAGGAGTGGGTTATGATTAAAAATAGAGGAGGGTCCCAGATGCGTTCGTAATTTTGAGATAGAAGTAGGCTTATCGCTTCATCATACCAGAAATCATGATAGCCAAGTTTGTAAAGACGTAAAAAAAGTCCCCCCAGCGTAATAATCAACAGGAGCATTTTTTGTTTCCGGGCAGAATTCGAAGAAGTTTCTTTATTCATATTTACAATTAAATTGAAAAGAATGCCGAAATTTGCCCTTAAGCTGTACGAGCAATATTTATTTACAGCGTTTCTTGATTGATATAATATATTATAGAATACTAAGTGCCTCCAGACAATATAAAAGGCTTAAAAGGGAACCCCTATTTTAAATTCCCTTTTCTTGAATTATCCTATAAAATCATATTTTTTTAAGCATGCCTAGGGTAAGTGTAATTATTCCCTATTATAATTCCGAAGAGCAAATCTCTGAAACTTTACGGTCGCTTTTCGAACAGAAGTATAAAGATTACGAAATTATAATTGTTGATGACGGTTCAAATAAAAGCATAAATCTTTTTGACACAAGGGATATTAAGTATATACGCCTTGAGAATAATAAGGGTCCAAGCGCAGCGAGAAATATAGGACTCTATAGGGCCCAGGGTGATTTTATACAATTTATTGATTCCGGAGATATGCTTTATCCCGATAAATTATCAAGTCAGATTCCTTTCTTGGAGGAAAATCCCGATATTAGTTTTGTTTTTTCCGATTATAAAATTATATATCAAAAATATAACTTTTCTGAAGAAGTTGTATTTGGGGCCGCTCAAGAGAAAGCAGTTAACTCGGTTTTAAAAGGCAGGCTTTTGCATCTTAACGCAATGCTATTTAGAAGAAGTATTCTTTTGGAGCTAGGAGGGTTTGATGAAGGTTTACGGCAGTGCGAAGACTGGGATTTATGGATTAGGTTGTTGTCTCTAGACTATGCCTGCAGGTATTTAGGAGGCTGTTTTTCCGAATACGTAAAGAGAAAGGATTCTATTACCGACGCCATGTCAGAGTGGGTGAGTCAACTTGAGAGTATGATTCTTAAGCGAAGAAAAGATAAAGAATTTTTAAGAAAACTCGGTTTAGGTAAGTGCGTCTTCTTTTCAAATGTATACTTTCTGGCTGCCTGGCGGTTACATGTCAGGGGCAACTTGGGCCAGGCTTTAAAGTATTATACAAAGTCTTTGTTTTCTAACCCTGTTATTTTTGTCGGCAATCTATTTCTTCTGCTATTGAAAGCGATTAAATTTGCCTTTTTTGTATTATCTAACCGGCTTAAGAAACTTTTTGGGCATGGATAACCTAAAATCAGTAATTATTAAGGCCTTTATGCTTTGCAGACTTTTTGGGGTTCCCGCTTTTTCAGCGATAGTGTCCTCAAGTCTTAGGGCTAATTAACTATTAGGCGGAGGCGAATTTGCC
>JAFGCB010000063.1 GCA_016932855.1 Candidatus Omnitrophota bacterium
CTTCAGGCAATATTCAATCTTCACTTTGGCCGTCGGAATTCTTACCACGGCCCCCTTCGGTAACATTCTTTAATGAGTCAATAGGAACGAGGATCGAATCTGCCTGCCTACGCTTACCGCTAGGTCAACCGGTTAATAACACCCGGCACGCAGTACGCGGCAGGCGATGTTTAGGTGACACGGAACACTTCCTCAAGAGTAGTTATTCCCTGAAAGCATTTATCCAAAGCGTCTTCTCTTAAGGTTTTAAACTTAAGATTCTCCCGGGCGTATTTTATGATAGTGTCCTCGTTTGCTCTTTTGGTAATCATGTTTCGTATTTTATCGTCGACTAAAAGAACTTCTAAAATAGCTTCTCTTCCATGATAGCCGGTGCCCCCGCAGTAATCACAGCCTTTACCCACATAGAATTCCAAATTTTCATCCCTAAGCCCAAGCTTATCCAAAACCTTTTTTGAAACCTTATAAGAAGTCCTGCATTTAGGACAGGTTTTTCGGCAAAGCCTCTGGGCTGAAGTAATAATAAGGGACGAGGCCAAGAGAAAAGGCTCAATACCCATGTCAATCAAGCGGCTGATTGCCCCCACGGAATCGTTGGTATGCAGCGTGGAAAGAATTAGCTCGCCGGTAAGCGAAGCTTTTATGGCAATATCCGCGGTCTCGGAATCCCTGATCTCACCGACCATAATTACATCCGGAGACTGACGCAGTACCGCCCTAAGGCAGCTGGCAAAGCTAAGACCGATTTCGGAGTTTACCTGAATCTGAGATATCCCCTCGACTTGATACTCTACAGGTTCTTCAATAGTTATCATGTTTCTCTCGGGCGTGTTTAAATCATTGACTATGGAATAAAGAGTGGTAGATTTTCCCGAGCCTGTAGGGCCGGTAACCAGGATAATCCCGAAAGGTCTTTCCAAGGCCTTTTCAAAAAGCTCTTGGGGTCCGGCTGAAAATCCTAATTTACTTAAGCCTATAGATAAATTAGATTTGTCCAAAGCCCGCAATACAAACTTCTCTCCGTATTTTGTAGGAAGTGAAGAGACGCGAAAATCAACCTCTTTTCTTCCCAGTCTTACCTTGAAGCGGCCGTCTTGAGGAATACGGGTCTCGGTGATATTAAGCCCCGACATAATCTTAAGACGGGCCACTATGGCGTTCTGGTTCTTTTTAGGCAGGATAAATATCTCATGAAGAACTCCGTCTACCCGGTATCTTACTCTTACCCTTTCCTCCTCAGGTTCAATATGGATATCCGAGGCTCTTCTGTTTAAAGCTTCGGTTACAACCAGATCAACCACCCTCACAATAGGAGGCTTGCTGCCTTCGGCAACCATATCGTAGCCGCCTTTAGATTCGGAGCCTTCCTCCACTACCGAAGCGTCTTCAAGGCTTTTATCATCAAGTAAATCCAGAAAGCGTTCTTCCTTCTCCTCTTCTTTATACAGCCGGCTTAAAGCCTGGTTTATCTGGCTGGCCGGGGAAAGAACCATTTCTATATCGGAACTTAATTTAAATCTCAAATCATCAAGCACCAATATATCCAGGGGATCGGCTGTAGCCAGGGTGATAATATTATTTGCCTTGGATACGGGAAAGACTTTGTACTGAAGGGCCAACTGCTGAGAAATTATATCGGCGTTGGATTTATCGAATTTAAAACTGTTCAAATCAAGGTAGGCAAGACCAAGCTCCTTAGATAAAAAAGAGCAGTATTCCTCCTCCTGCAAAATTCCTCTTTCCTGAAGGCTTCTCTTAAACTGCTCAACCGTCCTGGAATCTTTAAAAAGCCTGTCCACCTGGGCGCTGTCTACGCCTTTTTTTGATAAGATAAACTCTTTTATTCTGTCCTTAAGGCTAGCCATATGTCTCTTACGAATTACGAATTTCTCACGAATCTACTAATTAGTATATTCGTAGAGATTCGTAAATTCGTAGGTTTATTAATCTTGGGCCGTTACTCTTAATACCTCTTCCAGAGAAGTAACTCCTTTTTTAAGCTTAATTACGCCTTCTTCCCTTAAAGTCCTCATCCCTTTTTTACGGGCTTCTTCTTTAATCTCGGATTCGCTTGCTCTCTTTAATATCATATCTTTAATTTCCTCAGTTATCTCCAAGAATTCACAGAGAGCGATTCGGCCTTTATAGCCGCTGTTGCTGCATCTTTTGCAACCCTTGGCTTTATAAACTTTGGTAGCTTTATCTAAACCCAAAATCCCCATTAAATAATCGGGGATCTCAGTCTCTTCCTTACAACCATCGCATAATTTTCTTACCAGCCTCTGGGCAATAACGCCCATTAAAGAAGAAGTAACCAGAAAAGGCTCTACGCCCATATTTATGAGCCTGGTTACTGAACCGCAGGCAGTGGTGGTATGGATTGTGGATAGAACGAGGTGCCCGGTAAGAGCTGCTTTAATGGCGATATCCACGGTTTCATAATCTCTGATTTCTCCGACCATTACTATATCCGGGTCCTGGCGCAGGATGGAACGCAAAGACGAAGCAAAGGTGAGTCCGACTTCTGTGCGGACTTGAACCTGGTTTATGCCTCTAAGTTCATACTCGATAGGGTCCTCTACCGTAATAAGGTTTTTTTCCGGCGAATCTATATATTTTATAATGGAATAAAGAGTTGTTGTCTTGCCGCACCCCGTGGGGCCGCAGCTTATAATCATTCCGTGTGGCCGCAGAGATACCTGCTGAATATGCTCAACTGTATCTTCTTCAAACCCCAATCCGCTTAAATCCAAAACAGCCTGGGTCTTGTCAAGAATCCTAAGAGCTACTTTCTCGCCGAATACTGTAGGAACCACCGAAACCCGAAAATCCACGTCCCTGTTTCCTATGCGCATCCTGAAACGGCCGTCCTGAGGAAGCCTGTGTTCGGCGATATCCAGGTTAGAGACAACTTTTATCCGAGAGGCTATCAAGGGCTGCATGCTTGCCGGGGGAGCTTCCCTTTCGCGCAAGACACCGTCAATCCGGTAACGCACACGCATCCTCTTCTCCATAGGCTCAATCAATACGTCGGAGGCTTTTTCATTAATGGCGTTTTTCAGTATAAAATTGGTAATCTTAACCACCGGGCCTTCCTTGATATCTTTAAGGACAACCGCCTGCTCCTGCCCGGGCTTTTTTTCATCCTGTATTACTTCCAGCTGCGAGGCAACGCCGTCATCTAAAATATTTTCTATCTCCTCTTTTGCCGATTCTTGATAAAAACGTAAGATCGCGTCCTCTATATCCTGGCTTGAAGCAAGTACGGGATTAATCTCGAGACCGGTAAGTGTCTTTAAATCATCCAAGGCTAAGACGTTTAAAGGATCAGACATAGCCATAGTAAGAGTATTTCCTATTTTACCTACCGGAATAACTTTATATTTACGGGCATATTGGGAAGATACGATTTTAGCCAGATTATCGGCAATCTTAAAACGCGAAAGCTCTATGGGAGGAAGGCCTAAATCCTTTGATAGTATAAGAAGCAAGGACTTCTCGTCAACCAGACCCAACTTTACCAATACCTCTCCTAGACTTCCGCCGGTCTCTTTCTGCAACTCCAGAGCCTTATCTATATCCTCAGTGCTTACAAGCTTACTGTCTTTAAGAGTCTTAAGTATTTTTTCCTTTAAACCCATCTTTTTAATTTTAAGCTACTTCTTGCCGTAAAACCTATCGATGGCTTCCCGCACGTCCGATAAAGTAGAAACGAATATCTGAATCTCGCAGCCGGTCATGGCTTCCAACTCATCGATTGCTTCGGTATTTAGAGGATTGGCCATGGCTAAGGTTACAGTAGTTCCTATTTTATCTATAGGGATAAGACAGTGCTTAGAGGCCAGGGCTCTGGGAACCATCTCCACAAGCTCCCGGGGAATATCATAATTCTCTAAAGGAAGGTAAGGAAAGCCATACTGCAAAGAAAGCGCGTAAGCTATGTCCGCCTCCTTGGCAAACCCCAAAGAGACTATAACCTCACCGATTAAGCCGCCTTGCTTCTTTTGGGTTTTAAGGGATTCCTCTAAATCCTTCTTGGTAATTACACCTCTTTCGATTAAAAGCTCTCCCAAGGGTGTTTCGATTCTTTTCTTCGGTCGCTTCATCTATAATATTTTTTTTGTAAGAATATTTTTAAATCCTGATTTTATCACTTAAGCCTTTTATGCCTGCGCAAAGTGGTCTCCAAAACAAACAATCCTTTTTCAAGATCGTCTCCCTTGTAAAAAACCCCCGAAATTCCGTGCGGCTCTACTTGCTTTATCTTATCCTGATCAACATAAGCGCTTACTATTATCACCGGAACTTCCTTGTCGAATTCTCGCAGTTTTTTAAGGGTCTGGATTCCGTCCATGCCCGGCATATTTAAGTCTAGGAAAATAATGTCCGGTTTCTTTTCCTCCACCAATTTAATCGCATCCTCTCCGTTGGTAGCGACAATAACATAGTAGCCTTTTGAACCGAACCAAAAAGCCATGGGTTGCGAGATATCCGTCTCGTCATCAACCAAAAGAACTTTGATATTTTTCTCCATTATTTATCCTCCCCGCTATATAGGCTTTTGCAAAGGCAGGGTGAAAATAAACCTAGCACCCTGTCCTCTATCGCTTTCAACCCAGATCTTTCCGCCGTGCAGCTCCACTATTTCCTTAGAAATAGAAAGCCCCAGGCCTGTTCCGGTAATGTCGGTGACTACCCGCTCCGATACCTGATAAAACTTATCAAATATCTTGGCAAGGTCTTCTCTCGGTATACCTTGGCCCGTATCTTTTACGCTTACTTCTACCATCTCCTTGTCCAGCCTAGCCTCAACGGTAATCTGGCCGTTGCTGGGCGTAAACTTAATGGCGTTACCTATAAGATTATTAAGAATTTGAATTATCCTCTGGGAATCAGCGCTTATTAAAGGCAGACCGTCCTGAATATTCTTGTTAAAGATAATGGACTTTGTGTTGACCCAGCTCCTAAAGCCCTCCACGGCTTCGTTGATAATCTCCTCAATTGAACAAGGCTCTATATTCATTCTCATTTTTCCTGCTTCAAGCTTGGACATATCTAATAAATCATTAATCAGGGTAGATAATCTCTTTAAATTTCTCTTAGCGATAGAAAGAAATTCTTCCTGCTGGCTGGAAACAGGGCCGGCGGCTTTACTTAAAAGCAAAGATATGCTCTTATCAACGGCAACCAAAGGGGTACGCAGCTCGTGGGAAACGCTGGAGACAAACCTTGACTTCATCCGGTCAAGCTCTTTCTGCTTGGTGATGTCGCTTAAGACGGAAACCATGCCCACGGTCTGGCCGTTTTCGTTCTCAACAACCGCGGTACTTGCCCGGAGGATTTTCTTTGTCTCGTCAGCCTGGCTGTTAAGCTCTATCTCGTTTTTATCTTTATCCGGAGAGCCCTTAACCAAAGAAATAAGCTTATCTTCTCCTATATTATCAGAAAGAGGCTTGCCGGCTTTATCTATCTTTGAAGCGCCTAAAAGCTTCTCGGCGGCGGGGTTCATCATAATGACTTTTCCCTCAGCGTCAACCACTACCAGGCCTTCGGCAATGCTGCGTATTACCGCCTCAGTGCTCTTCTTCTCGGCTAAAACTCTTTTATATTTCTTTAAGGCTATTTCTTCGCTGCGGGATTTCTCCTCGATGAATTTCTCGTATTTTTTTCTCAATTCTTCCCTGCTTTTGCTGACTCTTTTCTCTGCTTCCCTGTCCAGCAAGACCGAAACGGTCTTACTTATTTCATTTCGCCTTACTTTAGAATCGACTAAATCGCCTATCTTTTCTGATATGGCTTCCTGTAGATAATCGCCGGCGAGGATATCCGAGGTTAACTCATCACTAACTTGCCTGCGGTCAACGCCTATCTTGGTTATACCTGATGTCTCCACTGCCCGGGCTATCAAGAAAGCAACAACCACGCTAACAATCGCCACTAAAGTATATACCCACACTGAAATGCTCCTTTTTAGGGCAAACGAAACCCTTTAAATTTAGGGATTTTAAAGAAAAATTCTAAATTCCTATATTTTAAATATACTTTATAAGGCCAGCAGTGTCAATGGAAAGTTACCCCCCCCCTAGACTAAAAAACCCAAAACTTCAATAACTAATAAAGAATATCTTTTTTAAATGTTAGTTTTTTCAAAGAGAAAGGCATACAATAGTCAAAAATTTTATGACCAGGGTATGGTTGTCGTTCAACTGGCTTTTCCACACGCAGTACTCAAGCTTGGAATCTAAATCTACCTGATTAAAAATTTGGATTGGATAAGACGGGAAGGTTTATTCTTTTCGAAAACGCACTAAAGAAAGGACTGTATTTATGCCTCTTAAGAGCTCTTGGTTAGTAAAAGGTTTTGGCAGGTATAAATCAGCGTCAAAATTATAGCCTTTTTTAATATCTTCCAGTTTATCTTTTATCGAAAGAATAATCACTCCTATTCTTTTCTCAACATTTTCCCTCGTCCATTTAAGAACCTCGAAACCATTGGTCTTAGGCATTATAAGATCGAGCAAAACAAGGTGAGGGTTCATTTTGAGAATCGCTGCTTTGGCCTCCTCGCCGTCAAAGGCTGCGGAAACCACAAAACCCTGCTTTTCCAGGAAGCTTTTGATAGACTCGACAATATCTTGTTCGTCATCAACGATTAGAATTTTATACATATTATAATAATCCCACAAATTATAAAAATGTCAAGCTGGCAAATAGCTTTCTATCATCTTGCTAACTAAAGGGTTAAGTGCTATACTTGAATTGATGAAAACAAAGTCTGTTTTCTTAAAATTCTTTACCGGAAAAAACATGACCCCAAGTCCCAAAAAAGGCCGGGGCTGCTTGATAAAGGCCTTCAGCCTTCCGGAATTACTCTTAGCTACCGCTATACTTGCCTTTGCCATTTCGGCGATTCTACTTGGTTTTATCACCTGTTTTTTCCTAAATGACACTAACCGAAAAACCACTACGGCTATAAGCCACGCCCAATTATTTATGGAAGAAATAAAAGGTTACGGTTTTTCGAATATTACAAACGACACCATGAATTACACTGACCCGGACTTTCCTCCTGTTGAACCGTTGCCTAATGAGACTGTAACTTTGACGGTGAACCCTGTAAACGGAACCAACGGCAGCTTGCTTGACGTAGAGCTGAGGGTAGACTGGTTGGAAAGGGGCTCAAGAAGCAGAAACCTAACCCTGCAAACATACATTGCCGAAGATTAGGAGATTAAAGATTATGCTTTACCATAAAATTTTTCAAATCCACAAAATGTTTTTTTCAAAAATTAAAAACAGCCTGCCTCCCGGAGAAAAGGGCTTAAGCTTAAAGGGATTTACCCTTATTGAGGTCCTGGTCAGCACGGTTATATTCAGCATTATAGTTGCCTGCGTATTTACGGTAATAATAATCGGGGACAGGAGCTGGCATACGGATTTAGGCCTGCTTGACGTTCACCAACAGGCCCGCCAGGCAATGCACGGCATGATCCGGGAGTTAAGACAAAAATCAGCTAATTCAAGCATAAATATAAGCGCCAACAACTCAGAAATTCAATTTTACATAACCAATGTCACTAATCCCGTACGCTATTATCTGGACAATGAGACAATTATGCGCCAGCATTCAAGCCAGACAAGAGCTTTAGCGACTAATGTCACTAACCTGCATTTCTGCTGCCGCAGCGCAAGCGGAGCTACTACCTGCGATGCAAACTGTACCAACAGCACCGAAATAGTTTATATCGAAGTAAACGCCAGCAAGACCTCGCGCCAAAGAACCCTTAACTTTAACTTAAGTGAGCAGGCGCATTTTAGAAATGAATAAAAGAGCGACCGCCCTTATTTTCAGCCTCCTTACATTGATAATCCTCGGCATTTTAGGCGGGGCTTTAATATTTCGCAGCGTATCCGAAAAACAGGTTGCTGACAAATACATAGGATCCAGTCAGGCTTTCTGGCTGGCTGAAGCCGGCATAGAAAAAGCCCGGAGCCAGCTAAGCTTAGACTGGTTCAGCCGAAGCCCTTCAGGCGATGTTACTTTCGGAAAAGGGACTTATAGTTTTGTTATCTATACCACAGACAACCAAGGCCTAACCTTACCCCGAAACAGACTCCGGATAATCTCAACCGGAATCTCGCAGGGAGCTACAAGAAAAATTGAGGTAATCGTGGAAGATATACCTGTAGTTGAACAAGCTGTGGTAGCGGTAACCAAAGTCGAACTAAAGCCAGGGATTACTGTACATGGAGATGTCTATGTGGACGGCAATGCCGAAGTCCAGGCCGGAGCAAATATTGTAACGATAGATGACTCGGTAAGCCCTCCGAATCCTAACGCCTATAATGCTGATCTTTATTACACCGGCACAACTGCCACTATTGACGGAACCGTGGAAGGGAATGTGATAAATACCACTGAAGAGATACCCATGCCCACGGTAGACTTCGTCAATGTTCAAACTAATGCTGACTTTGTCCTTCCCGGAGGAACCACCTTAAGCGGAGAACTTACTGACGGGGTCTATTATATAACCGGAGACGTAACCTTAGACGGTGCTACTTTAAACGACGGTTCTATTGTCTCGGACGGTAAAATAGAAATAAAAAACGGCTTTGACCACGGAGGCCCGCCTTATGGATTTCCTGCTCTGGCTAACCAGTCAGGAACTATTGAGATAGCCGGCGAAGCTACGGTTAAAGGTCTTGTCTACTGCGGCGACTCCGGCATTGAACTTAAAACAGGTTCAACCATGATTGTCTACGGGACTGTTGCCGCGGTAAGCGCTGATGCCGAGCTTAAAACTGATGAGGGGAGCCTGGACGTCTATTTTAAAGCAGAGTATCTTCCCGGCTCACCCGGTCAGGAGCCTCCCCGGATTATCTACTGGAAAGAACTCCAAAACATCTATCCTCTGGAATAAACTTTCAGATTTAAACCTAGGCTATACGGCTGGGGTTGCGTAGCCGGAAACGTTAACCGGCAGCGTTGAACGTCGAATAAAAAACTATGTTTCTATACGCAGCCTTAAGACGAACAACGATTCGGGCTACGCAACCGGATACCGATCCCCATGACTTATGCGGGGCTAATGCTGGGCAATCAGAAAATCTCAAAAATCCAATAAAATTAAGCTTATTCTTAAATTAACCCCTATAATAAACTTGGCGGTTCTTTTGTCAACCTTCTAAACCCTAAAAAATACTAATAAAATCAATATCTTTAAAAATATCTTAAAACCTAAGCAAATTCTATGGTAAACTTAAATTGATGGATAAAAAAGGGATTGCTCTAATTTTTGCTCTTTTTGTAGTCACAGTCCTTCTTATACTGGGAGGGGCGGGTTTTGTGCGCAGCGCCTCGGAAAACCTTATTGTAAATAAATATATGGAGTCTACCCAGGCTTTCTGGCTGGCTGAGGCCGGGATAAACGAAGCTGTAAACGCCATGCGCAGTAACTTCAATGTTACCGCCGGAGAAATCGGAAACAGCAGCTTAGGAAACGGGGGCTATGATATCGTCAGCATAGAAAATATAACCTCGACTTCCCGCAAAGTAACCGTAAAAGGTTTTACTCCGGCGACAGGAACGATTAATGTCGAGCGGATTATTGAAGTAATAATGAACGTAGGTATTCCTCCTAACTTCTACGGTAATGCCATATATTCCGCAGGAGATGTCAACTTAAACGGAGATTCCTATGTTATTAACGGCGATGTGCTTTATGCTGATGAAATTGACAATACCGGCAATGTAAACGGGACTGTTACCCAGGACCCTTCGATAAGTCCTTTAGCCCGCTTTGACTTTGAACAGCTGCGCGCATTAAGCGAAGCTCAAGGAAATGTATATGATGCTGAACGCCTGGCAAGCCATGCAGAAGAAGACGATTTTCCCGAAACTTTCTGGCATGACGAACCGAGTGATCCCACAGACCCGCTTACCGGCACACCTAATATAGTCTATATAGAAACTGACCTTCAGCTTAACGGCAATATTGGTAACGTAGGAGGGTTTTTCGTGGTAGCCGGTGATGTGATTACCAATCCTGACGAGAGCTACGACGCTACTATCAACGGAAACGGTGAAATAGACGGGGTAATTTATACCAGGGGAGAATTTAGAATTAACGGCGGAGCAGGAGGTCTTAATATTGACGGCGGAGTATGGGCCGGCGAGGAAGCCCGGATGAACGGAAATTGCCAGGTTGATTACAACGAAGACTATATGAGGTCAATTCAGAATCTAGAGATCGATACCGAAGCTCAGATTACTTCCTGGAAAGAAGTCACTAATCCCTATCCTTTAGACCCTGAAGCAGAATAATCCTCCAAAAATCTTAATTTTGAATTTTAAAATGTAAAATTACCCTGTCAATAAAATCCCAATTTCAAATACTACCAATGTACTGCACCCCGTTAGTCAAGACTAAGTTTTTGTAGCCATTGATAACCGTTCTTTCTCAAACTGACAAGGCGTCTGATATCCAAG
>JAFGCB010000064.1 GCA_016932855.1 Candidatus Omnitrophota bacterium
AATTTGACATAAGGATATTTTAACATTATTAACCTATTTACCCTAATAGCTTATATAGGGTGAAGATTATACCAGGAGAATGCAATGGCTAAATTGTCTATTACCGAATCTAAAGAAGAGACTTTGCATTTAATGCGGGAATTGGAGAGCTCTCCTGAGATAACCCAGCGTACTCTTTCCACGAAGCTGGGCATTTCTTTAGGCAAGACCAATTATCTTCTTAAAGAGATGATTAAGAAAGGGTTTATAAAGGTTATGGATTTTTCGCAGAGTAAGTACAAAATCCAGCGGGTGCGCTATTATCTTACTAAAAAAGGAATAGACGAAAAGCTCGAGCTTACCTATAAGTTTTTAAAACGAAAAGAGGCTGAATATCACACTATTAAAGAAGAATGGGAACGTCTTACTACCGACAAAAAATCGCCTAAGGTTTAGGTGATTAATATGAAAGGCAGGTAGAAATGAACAAGACGCAGTATATGGATGACGAGGTTGATTTACGTCAGTTTCTGGATGTTATCATTAAAAGGAAGTTTGCGGTACTGGGTATGTTTTTCTTTATTGTTTTAGTCGGAATGCTTCCGGCTTTTTTCATGCCCCAGCGTTATCAGGTAACCGCGGTGTTACGTATTGGGGCCCTGCAGGATAGAAGCTTAGGCCGAGGTGGAACAACCGTGGTTTCGAAATACGAAGCCCTGCATCTTCTAGAGAGCGGCACGACTCTTGCTGCCGCGGAGAAAATCATGGGCGAGAAAGTGCAGGATGTTTTGGTATCAACCGAGGATATCCCGAATACCGATTTTGTGAAATTGCAGGTTATTCACCCTGACTCCGTTAAAGTCGCCAAGATATGCAGGGCTTTAAGCGAGGCTTTTGTGTCTATGGGTAATGAAATCCTTAAAAAACGCTACGATTTATTAAAATCCCAGCTTGAAGATTTGGAAAAAAGAAAGACGAATATCGATAATGAAATGAGCCGGATTGCCTCGGAGGTTTCGGGTAAAGACACTGATCGCGAGGGAGCGCCTTCTTTGCGGCAATTGATAATTCATTACGAAGGCGTGTATAACTTGATAAGCCGGGATATCTACTTATTGCGGGAAAAACTGGCTGACATTCAAGAATTCACTATTTTTGAACTTGACTCTCCCCAGGCCTTATTTTCTCTTACGAGCCGGCTGAAATTTAATTTTATAGTTTCTTTGATAGCAGGAATAATCATAGGTTTATTTTTTGCTTTTGTTAAGGAAGCCAAAAGTAAAAAAAAGCCTTAAATGCTATTTTCTAATTGAGAGACAAAATAGCCTGTAGTTTATGGCAGTTAATAACAGGATGAGAGGAGGATAATCTTAATGAAAAAAGCATTAATTACCGGGATCACCGGACAGGACGGTTCGTATTTGGCCGAACTTCTTCTTTCCAAAGATTATGAAGTCCATGGGATTATTCGAAGAGCTTCTACCTTTAATACCGAAAGAATCGACCATATTTATGTCGATCCCCATAGCCTTAAGGCGAGATTATTTTTGCATTACGGAGATTTATCCGATGCCGAGCAGATTACAAATATTATTTACAATATTAAACCCAGTGAAATATATCATTTAGGCGCCCAGTCGCATGTACGGGTAAGTTTCGATATGCCGGAATATACATCGAACGTGACAGCTCTTGGCACGACAAGGATTTTGGAAGCCTTACGCAGAAGCGGTGATAAGATAAAGTTTTATCAAGCCTCAAGCAGTGAGATGTTTGGTAAAGCGCCAGCGCCTCAGAGCGAAGATTCAGCCTTTATGCCTCGTAGCCCTTATGCCTGCAGTAAAGTTTATTCCTATTGGATGGCCAAGAACTACCGGGAAGGTTATAATTTATTCGCCTGCAACGGCGTCGTTTTTAATCACGAAAGCCCCAGAAGAGGCGAAACATTTGTAACCAGAAAAATTACCCGGGCTATTGCTAATATCTTAAAAGGCAACCAAAAAGAACTTTTCTTAGGTAATTTAGACGCGAAAAGAGACTGGGGATTTGCTCCCGAATACGTGGAGGCCATGTATATGATATTGCAGCTTGATACTCCCGGCGATTTTATTATCGGGACCGGAGAGTCTCATTCGGTTAAAGAATTCGTACAGGAAGCTTTTTCTTACGCAGGTTTAGATTGGGAGAAATATGTAAAAATAGATTCCCATTATTTTCGTCCTACCGAAGTAGAAAATCTAATTGCCAATTCTACCAAGGCAAATCAGATATTGGGCTGGGAGCCAAAAATAATTTTTTCTGATTTGGTAAAGATAATGATAGATGCGGATATGCGTAAAGCCGGGCTTACTCCAATAGGCCGGGGAGATAAGATATTGAGCGATAAGTTTCCTAATAAATGGTGGAGCAAAGACTGATGAGTTTTTGGGCCAATCGAAGAGTATTAGTGACCGGAGGAGCCGGTTTTCTAGGCTCATTTGTGGTGGAAAAGTTAAAGCAGAGGGGCTGCGAAGATATTTTTATCCCCCTTATTGAAGATTATAACTTGGTAGAAATCGAGGCCGTAAAGCGCCTCTATCAAGATTCAAAACCCGATATTGTTATTCATTTGGCAGCCCAGGTAGGAGGGATTGGGGCAAATAGAGAAAACCCCGGCAAGTTTTTTTATGATAATCTGATGATGGGCGTTCAGATGATTGAAGAGGCTCGTAAGCGCAGCATAGAAAAATTCGTAGCTATCGGCACTATTTGCGCCTATCCAAAGTTTACGCCTCTTCCTTTTAAAGAAGAGAATTTATGGGACGGATATCCTGAAGAGACGAACGCCCCTTATGGTTTGGCAAAAAAGATGCTCTTAGTTCAGGCCCAGGCCTACCGCCAGCAGTACGGCTTTAATACCATTTATCTTCTACCCTTAAATCTTTATGGCCCGCGGGATAATTTTCATCTTGAACATTCCCATGTTATCGCGGCTTTAATCAGGAAAATCCACGAGGCTAAAGAGCAAGGCCGGGATTTTATCCAAGCCTGGGGTACGGGTAAGCCGACAAGGGGTTTTTTGTATGTTGAAGACGCATCCGAAGGGATACTTTTGGCTGCGGCGAAATACAACAAGTCCGCTCCGGTTAATCTAGGAAGCCCTATTGAAATATCAATAAAAGATTTAGCCGAGCTGATTTGTAGGCTTATGGATTTTAAGGGCCATATCCGCTGGGATACTTCAAAACCCGATGGCCAGCCCCGGCGATGTCTGGATGTAGAGAGGGCTTATAAGGAATTCGGCTTTAAGGCTAAAATTGGCCTTGAAGAAGGCCTTAAGAAGACTATCGAGTGGTATGAAGCGCATCCTGTGTCTTATTAAGAGTAGCCACAGAGGTTAAGGCGTAAGGTAAAGGCATCTGAGGATTTGAGCAGGTAAAAAACACATGAGGTAGCTTATGAACAGTATATTAGTTACAGGCGGAGCCGGTTATATCGGTTCGGTTATGGTGCCGTATTTGTTAGAGAATAATTACCGGGTGACTGTAATCGATAATTTCATGTATAACCAGGCTTCTCTTTTGGATTGTTGTTACCATAATCAGTTAAAGGTTATACGAGGGGATGTGCGCGACAGAGAGTTGTTAAAAGAGGCGCTTAAGACAGCAGATTTTATACTTCCGTTTGCTTGTTTGGTCGGTGCTCCCTTGTGTCTAAAGAGGCCTAGCGAGGCAGAAGCGGTAAATCGCGATGCCATAGAAGACATTTTGCGACTGCGAAGCAGAAGTCAGCGGATTATCTTTCCTACTACAAATAGCGGCTACGGCATAGGCCAAGACGATGTTTATTGCACTGAGGAGACTCCTCTTTGTCCCATCTCTTTATATGGCAAGCTTAAAGTCGAGGCGGAAAAGATACTTTTAAATTCAGGTAATGTTATTACCTTGCGTCTGGCTACTGTCTTTGGTATAAGCCCCCGGATGAGGCTTGATCTCTTAGTTAATGATTTTGTATACCGGGCTGTGCGGGATAATTATATAGTTCTTTTTGAGTCTCATTTCAAGCGAAACTATATTCATATACGGGATGTTGCCAGGGCGGTCTTGCATTGCATAAATAATTTCAACAGCATGAAGGATGAGCCCTATAATCTAGGTTTAAGCGATGCTAATCTTTCGAAGCTTGAGCTTTGTCAAGAGATAAGAAGGCACATAACTACTCTACAGATCATGGAATCGTCAGTGGGTCGGGATCCCGATAAAAGAAATTATATAGTTAGTAACGCAAAGATTGAAAGGACCGGCTTTAAGCCGCAATTTAGCTTATCGGCGGGTATTGCCGAGCTAATAAAAGGGTACCAGATTATAAGAAATAATTCTTTCACTAATGTTTAACATACGATTATTATGCAGGATAGAGGTAGTATGAAAATTCCCTGGGCAAAGCCTTATATCGGTCGTTCCGAACTTGAGGAAGTCAAGGCTTGCTTTGACCGTAGCTGGCTTTCTATGGGGCAGAAGGTCGAGGAATTAGAAGAATTTGCTTCGGGTATCGTTGGTTCTTCATACGGGGTAGCTGTTAATTCCGGTACTGCTGCTTTGGATATTGCTTTAAAGCTTATAGGAGTTGGTCCCGGGGATGAAGTTATTGTT
The DNA here is from genome assembly GCA_016932855.1 of Candidatus Omnitrophota bacterium. Lineage (GTDB taxonomy): Bacteria > Omnitrophota > Gorgyraeia > Duberdicusellales > Duberdicusellaceae > JAFGCB01. The sequence continues at coordinate 4,611 of JAFGCB010000064.1, forward strand.
CCTGCTTTAGCTTATATCGCTACGGCAAATGCCGTGCTTTACCAGCAGGCTAGGCCTGTCTTTGCCGATATCGATGAAAAGAGTTACTGTATTTGTCCCAAATCAGTTGAACATAATATTACCGATAAGACTAAAGCCGTGATCGCTATAGATTATGCCGGCCAGGCTCCGGACTATAACGCTTTAAGAGATGTTTTGGGAAAAAGAGGTATTTTTTTAATTGAAGATGGCGCTCCGGGATTAGGTGGCAGTTATCGAGGAAAGCCTCTTTGTTCAAGAGGTGATGTAAGTATAACCAGCTTTCATATGGCCAAGATATTTACCTCGGTTGAGGGTGGTATGCTTTTTACCGATAAACAGCAGTGGGACGCAGTAGCTAGGATGATTCGTTCACAGGGGGAAGACCCTTCGCTAAAATATCACCATCCTGTTTTGGGTCATAATTACAGAATGAGCGATATATACGCGGCAATAGGCTTAGAACAGCTTAAAAGATTCGATGCTGTCCTAAATAAAAGGGCGGTTTTAGCTCAGCACTATTCGCAGGGCCTTTCAAGCCTTAATTCAATGGTTTTACCTAGAGTTCTGGACGGCAATAAACATGCCTGGTTTCTTTATCCGGTTTTAGTTTCTGACCGGGATAAAATCGCTGCCTTGCTTAAAGCTGAAGGCATAGAGACTAATATATCCTGGCCAATGCCGGTATATGAACAAAAGATTTATAAACAATATTTCAAAGAGGAATGTTCCGTAGCCAAGAGGATTACCCAGACTGTACTGTGTCTTCCGATTTATTATGAAATGACCGAGGATGAACAGGATTACGTGATTGATACTCTTGTAAGCCTTTTACGATAACGGGGGAGTGTATGGCGGATAGCCAAGGAAATACGATTACAATAGGTGGCAGGATTGTGGGCGAGGCAGAGCCGGTATTTATCATTGCCGAGGCAGGAGTTAATCACAACGGAGATATTGAATTAGCCAAGAGACTCGTAGATATCGCAAAAGAATCTGGAGCTGACGCCGTAAAGTTTCAGACTTTTAAAACCGAGAATATCATTATCCCCAGCGCTCCTAAATCAACCTACCACATTGAAACTACAGGCGCAGAACAGTCCTGGTTTGAGCTTTTGAAGACCCAAGAATTAGACAAAAAGGCCCACCGGATATTATTTGAATATTGCAAAAAAAGAGAGATTGTATTTCTTTCGACTCCTTACGATGAGGAAAGTGCTGATTTATTGGAGGAGCTGCCGGTTTCCGCCTTTAAAGTCGCTTCTACCGACGCGAATAATATCCCTTTTTTAAGATACTTGGCACGGAAAAGACTTCCTATTATTTTGTCTACGGGGATGTGCACTCTTGGGGAGGTTAGAGAAAGCGTGGAAGCAATAAAAAGCGAAGGTTGTCAGGATTTGATGCTCTTACATTGTACCGCTGACTACCCGGCCAAGCTAGAAGACGCCAATCTTCGGGCTATGTTGACACTAAAGAATGAATTTAATCTGTTAGTAGGCTATTCTGACCATATTCCAGATTGTATCAATCCTATTGCGGCAACAGCTTTAGGAGCGCGGGTGTATGAAAAACATTTTACCTTGGATAAAAGCCTGCCGGGGCCAGACCACAGAGCGTCCTTAAACCCTAAAGAGTTGAAAGAATTAGTAGATAGTATAAGGAAGACAGAAGCGGCCCTTGGTTCTTCCGTGAAAAAGTGTACTTCTGCAGAGCAAGAAAATAGAATAAAACTGCGAAAAAGCATTTTAACTAAGGTAGATATCCCTAAAGATACCCCAATTGATAGTTCTATGATAGAGATTAAAAGGCCGGGTTTTGGATTGGAACCAAAATATTATCATTCACTTATAGGCAAAAAGGTCCGTAATTCGCTAAGTTCCCATGCTCCTATTACCTATAACGATATTATATGGGAGGATTTGGATGAATAGGCTTCCGGAGCAATTTAAAAACTCTGGCTTTGAAGATAAGATTAAAGCTGTAAGAAGTTTAGAAGCTCAACGAGATCATCAAGGTGACATGTATAAAAAACCGCTCAATGCAAAAAGAAGAGAAATGATTAAAAGCTTATTAAAGGAATTTGTGAAGCAAAAGAAATTTATGGAGATTGGATGTGCGGAAGGGTTTTATTGCGGATGTGCGGCAGAATATGGCGCCCTAAGCGTTACGGGAATAGACCTTGTGGCTAAAAAGCTCAATGAGGCTAAGAGAAGATACCCGGGATGCAAGTTTGCCTTAGCAGATGCTACAAAAATTGCGATAGATGACGATAAATTTGACCTGATATTATGTTCAGAGGTTCTTCAGCATTTAGTAGATTATGACGAATGTTTAAATCGAGCGTGCGGGTTATTGAAACCCGGAGGTATTTTAGTTATATCCGTGCCTAATCTTTCTCTTTCTAGCGAGCATGAATTTGCCAATGTCTCTGAGGATATGGAACCAGAGGAGCTACTCCATGAGATTGGAGGAGCCAGTTATGGGAAGCAAAACGCGCTCTGGAAGTTTAACACAGAAAAATTAAGTGAAGAAATAAGTTCGAACTACCCGTTGCAATTGATTGATTTTATAAAAGTTGGAGCACCACCCCTTAAGCATCAAACAGCAGCCCAGGCTGAAAATATTTTTACTATTCTCGTTTATAAACGGCGGTCAGACTGATATTCAAAATATTTAATTCTATGTCGGTTTTTGTATCAACGACATTTATGCCTAGTCAAAGCCCGGTAAGGCAGGCAATTGGTATGCTTAAGAGTATAGGTGTTTGTAATATCGAATTAGGTTCTATCCATTGTTACGAAGAAGGCTTGATTTCTTTTCTTAAACAACAAGGCAGTAATTACCTTATGCATAATTTCTTTCCGCCTCCCCAAGAACGCTTTATATTAAACATCGCTTCGGTTGATGAAGGGGTGCGTAGAAAGAGCCTTGACTTTATTCGAAATTCAGTTGATGTGGCCGAAGAGATTGGTTGCCGGATATACACAATTCATCCGGGGTTTATTTCTGATCCCGAAGCTGAGAGTGCTTCTTTGGACAATTATGATTTTCAGTTTGCCTCAAGTACCCTTTCTAAAGAGCTGCGGCAGAAGTCATGGGATAATTTCTTTGCTTCGTTGATAGATATTTCTTTTTATGTCAAGGGCAAGAAGATAACAGTAGCTCTAGAGACCCAAGGGTCGGTTTCCAAGAAGGATTTTATGCTTTTTTCTACCCTTAAGGATTTTTTTTCTTTTCTAAACGATAGCCGAGCCGATAACATCGGCGTTAATCTTAACCTGGCGCATCTGAATCTTTCTTCAAAGGCCTGGGGGTATGATATGTTTAGGGCAATAGATATGCTAAAGCCGAGGATAAAAGCGGTTGAAGTAAGCCACAGCGATAGTTCAAGAGACAGCCATCAGGCTTTAGCTAAAGATGGATGGTATATAGACTTATTAAGGGATGATTTTTTTAAAACCGTTGCAGTTATTTTTGAAGGGCGTGATTTATCCTTGACTAAAGTAGAACAATCATATCAAATTTTAAACGATGTCTGTGGATAAAAAGGATTCTTTATTGTCTGAGAAGAGGCTCGAACATAAAGAGGAAGAGCTTAATATGAAAGCGCGAAAGAAGAGGATTATTTTGCCTCAGAAGGCTAGCATAAAGGAAGTAATGGATACGATTAACCAGGTACCTTTGGGGCTTGTGGTTTTGACCGATGATGATAAGGTTCTTAAGGGAGTCGTTACCGATGGCGATATCCGAAGAGGTCTACTTGATGGTATTTGTCTTGATGAGCCGATAGAAAGAGTTATGAACACAAGCCCGGTTGTTGTGCGTAGGGGATATAGCAGTAACGAGATACTTCGTATGTTTAGTGAGCAGATAAGACGTATTCCTGTGGTTGATGAAGAGAACCGGGTCGTGGATATTGTGTTCTACGAAGAATTTCGCAATCTGCATAAAGGCGAGAAAAAAGTTATTGTTCGAGGCAGGGCTCCTCTTCGGATAAGTTTTGCCGGAGGCGGTACCGACGTAAATCCCTACATCGAAACCCGAGGTGGAGTGATATTAAGTACCACTATAAATAAGTATTGTTTTGTGACTTTGGAGAAGCGAACCGATAAAAAAATTACCATTCATTCGAGCGATTACAATCTTACGGTTGAATCCGAAAATCTTGAAGATTTAAAGTACGATGGAGAATTAGATCTTATAAAGGCGGTTATAAAATTAATGCATCCTTCTTTTGGTATGGATCTATGTCTTTATTGCGACGTTCCTCCTGGTTCCGGCCTGGGAGGTTCAGCGGCAGCGGCAAGTGTTACCGCCGGTGTTTTAAATCATCTGCGCCATAACAAACTTGATGAATATCAATTGTCTGAACTGGCATTTCAAGCTGAGCGGGTAGAACTTGGAGTAGCCGGTGGCTGGCAGGATCAGTATGCGGCCGTATTCGGCGGTTTCAATTTTATGGAATTTAAGAAAGAAGATGTTATCGTCCATCCTTTAAGGATTAAAGAAGATATTCTCAATGAATTAGAATCGAGCTTACTTATCTGTTTTACCGGCAAGACGAGAAATTCAGGCCGGATAGTTGAATCCCAGACAAAGTCATATCTTTCGAATAAGATGGTTGTGGTTGACGCTTTACTTAAAACCAGTGATTTTGCCATTCAGATGAAGAATACTCTTTTGAAAGGTAACCTTATTAAATTCGGCAAGCTTCTGCATCAGGCCTGGCTAGTCAAGAAGAAATTCGACAGTAAAGTCTCCGACCCTTTCATCGATAGCCTTTATGAAGCCGGGATAAGCGCCGGGGCCATAGGCGGGAAGATCTTAGGGGCAGGCGGAGGCGGATATATTCTATTTTTCTGTCCGCATTTAAAGAAAATCGCTATAGCCAAAGCCTTGGAAGAGGCCGGAGGAAAGATCATGAATTTTAATTTTGATTTTCGCGGTCTTCAAACCTGGATGGTTCAATGCCATGATGAATAAAGTACCAATTCTTATTCTTGCCGGAGGCCTGGGCACAAGACTTAAGGCCTTAGTGCCTGATATACCTAAGCCTATGGTTGCCTTTAGGGGTAAGCCTTTTCTTGAGTATCAGATAGAGTATGTAAAGAATAAGGGTTTGGATAATATTATTCTTTGTATTTCTCATTTAAGAGACTCTATCATCGATTATTTTAAAGACGGCAAAGAACAGGGAGTTAGTCTTAGATATTCAATCGAGCCACAGCCTTTAGGTACGGCTGGAGCGATAAAGAAAGCGGCTGAAAGCTTCGATTTGCCCGATTATTTTTTTGTAATAAACGGAGACACTTTCGTTGAATGGCAGCCGAGCAAGCTTCTTAGAGTCTTTTTAAAGACAAAATCAAAGATAGTTCTTGGGCTTAGCCGGGTTTCCGGCCGGGATGTATCAAGGGTTGAGACGGCAGATGACGGTAAGATAATCTTTTATAAAGAAAAAGCTTTAGTTGCCTCTAAAGCAGCAAAAGCGGCTTATTCAGGCGCCGGCGTCTATGTTATAGCCAGGGATTTATTTAAGCTATGGCCTGAAAAGAGGCTTTCGCTGGAGTATGATTGTATCCCCAGATTAGTTTCCCAGGGCAGGGCTTACGGCCTTCTCCTCGATTCAGAGGTTTATGATATAGGCACGCCCGAGAGGCTTAAAGTCTTTGAACGGTTTTTAGTTTCTCAGAGGGACGGGATTTTGTCATTTAGAAGATAGAGCGTTTTTAAGCTTTACCCGGCTTAAGGCAAAGAAAAGGCGTTTTTTATGAAAGTGGTATTAATAATTCAGGCCAGGATGGGTTCAACCAGACTTCCGGGAAAATCAATGCTTGATTTGGCCGGCGCTCCTTTAATCGCCAGGCTCATCGAACGGGTAAAAAGAGCCGGTGGTCTCGAGGCGATTGTCTTAGCCACGACTGTTAAAACCCAAGACGATGTGCTTAAAAGGATAGCCGATGATTACGGCATTTTTTCTTTTCGAGGCTCGGAGAATGACCTTGTTGACCGTTATTATCAAGCAGCCAAGGTTTTCAAGGCGGATATTATCGTCCGCCTGCCGGGTGATAACCCGGTTGCGGAGCCCGGAGAAATTGACCGGATTATTGAATATCATAGAAAAGGCTTAAGTGATTTTTCTTCTAATATTATGCAGGTAGATAACAACGGTTATCCTGACGGTATCGGCGCCGAAGTTTTTAACTTTGAAGTTTTAGAGGATGTCTGGCGCCGGGGTGGTAATCCTAGCCAGCGAGAGCACCTTGCTACGAATTTCTATGATTACTTCTCCCAGAAGGCCGTATATCCTTACAGGTATAGAATAGGTACAGTAGAGTGTCCGCAGAGTTTCAGGCGTCCGGATTTGAAGTTAGATGTAAATACCGCAGAAGAATATGAGTTTATGCGTAATTTATATGAGTATTTATATTCCCGAAATCCTCAGTTTCATATAACTGATATTATAAAATGGTACGATGAAATATTTATAAAACAAAGCCTAAGGAGATGATTATGCAAGAGAAAGGACGCGTAGTTTATTGGAACGGAGAATTTATACCCGAGCAAGAAGCCCGAATTTCTATCTACGACTCGGCCTTGATGTTCGGGGATATGATTTTTGAGATGACCCGCTCCTTTAATAAGAAACACTTCAAGCTACGCCAGCATTTGGAAAGACTCTATACAGGAATTAAGATTTTACGGGTTCCTATATCTATGACCATTGATGAAATGGAAGAAGCTGTTTACAGAACAGTTGAGGCTAATGAGCCGGTATTTGCCGATGATGATGAGCATAGAGTTATGATTGATGTCTCCAGAGGCCTGCTTTCTCTTTACCAAGGTGTTGTGGGAATCCCTCCCGGGCCTAATGTTATTATTGCTGATTTTCCCCTGCGCTGGACAGTAGCCGGCTGCGGACATTTATATGATGAGGGAATAAAGTTAGTGATTTCATCCCAAAGAGCGATTCCCGCCCATTTAATTGAACCAAAGATTAAGAATAGAAGCCGTCTCTTTTATCTAATGGCAAACATTGAAGTCTCCAATTACAAAGGTAGCAATAACTGGGCTTTGTTACTTGATCCCGACGGGTTTATCGCTGAAGGCACAGGAAGCAATTTTTTTATGGTAAAAGACAATGTTATTTACACTCCCGAGGGCCGTAACATATTACGGGGCATTACCCGGGCGACTGTCATGGATGACTTAGCTCTCAAGCTGGGCATTAGGTGCGTGGAGAAGAATCTTGAGACTTATGACGTGTATACTGCTGATGAGGTTTTTCTTACTTCAACGCCTTTTTGTATTCTGCCGGCAACATACTTTAATGGAGTGCCGATAGGTGACGGTAAGCCCGGTGAAATAACCCGACTTCTTTTAAATACCTGGAGCAAAATTGCAGGGCTGGATATCGTTGAGCAGATTAAAGGCTGGGATAAGAAAGAACAAACTAAAGACCCCAACGCGCCTTCGCCCTATCAATTTAAAGCTCGCTAAATTCCTTAGAGACAAGGCAGGGTCGGTTGAATAAAAAAATATATGAATTCTAAAAATGAGCAATATTAAGACAGCTGTTAATCGAGTAGGCATTATGCAGGGACGTTTAAGCCCTATGATCGACGGCAGGATACAAGTATTTCCGGCTAAGACCTGGAGAGAAGAATTTATTTTGGCCAAAGAATGCGGTTTTGAGCTCATTGAATGGGTTTTTGACGCTGTTCAATGGCAGGATAACCCGATTTTATCATCTTCACAGCGTAGGCAGATTATTCAATTACAGAAAGAGTGTAAGGTTTGGGTTCCGGCTGTTTGCTGTGATTACTTCATGGAATATCCTTTGTCTAGCCCTGTTTTAGAAGAGAGAGAAAAAAGCCTTACGGTATTAAAGGACATAATCCGAATATGCCCTGAGCTGGGGATACAATACGTAGAACTTCCTTTTTTAGGTAAGGCAGAAATCAAAGAAGAATACGCGCAGACTATCATCGTGGAGTTACTCAGCGGCCTTGTTTCTTTAGCCGAAGAAAATAATGTTTACATTTTATTGGAGTTAAGCCTTTTGCCTCGCCAGGTTTACGGCCTGCTTAAGAGATTATCCTCACGGCGTATCCAGCTTAATTATGATACCGGTAATAGTGCTTATTGGGGCTATGACCCTAAAGAGGAATTCTCTCTTTACGGGGGGCGTATAGGAAATATCCACATCAAAGATTGCACCAAAAAAGACTATAGCCTGCCTTTAGGAGAGGGAGAGGTTGATTTTGATCTTGTATTCTATTTGCTTAAGAAGATAAATTACCGGAAAGATTTTATCTTGCAGACTGCCCGGGGTGATGATGACTCAGGTCTTGCAAAGAGGTTCTATGAGTTTACCAGTTCCTATATTAAGGAGTATTTAATATGAGATTAGGTTTAGAGAAAAAAGTCTTTATAGTATCGGGTTCCAGCCGGGGTATAGGCAAGGGGATAGCTAAAATATTGTTAGAAGAAGGAGCCTGTGTTGTGCTTACCGGCAGAGAAGAAAAATCCTTAAAAGCTACTTTCAGGGAATTTTCTTCTTTGTTTAAAGGCCGTCTTCTAGAGCAGGCCGGCGATTTAAATACAACTTCAACTCTTAAGAAACTTAGACAAAAGGTCTTAAAAAAATGGGGAAGGATTAACGGCCTTGTCGCCAATGCCGGCGGGGTAAAGCCGGTTAAGGAACTTTTTATCTCTGATTCTGACTTTAAGTGGTATTTTCAAGCAAACTTTGAATTGGCCCGCAGGTTTGTAACTTACTTTATTGAAGACATTAAAGAGACAAAAGGAGCGATTGTTTTTATAAGCTCCATAGCAGGGCTTGAGGATGTCGGCGCCCCGCTTGCATATAGCGCGGCTAAGGCAGCCCTTGGGGTGTATGCCAAAGGTTTATCCCGGAGGCTTGCTTTCGAAGGTATCCGGGTAAATACCGTGGCTCCCGGTAACATTTTGTTTGCCGGAGGCAATTGGGATAAAAAACAGAAAGCTAATCCCGAAGCAGTTAAGAAGATGCTTAAGGAGAAAGTTGCCTTACGATGTTTCGGAAGCCCGGAAGATATCGGAAATATCGTGGCTTTTCTTCTTTCAGAGAGAGCTGGTTTTATAACCGGAAGTTGTTTTGTAGTCGACGGAGGCCAAACCCTAAAAATGTAGAGGTAGATTATGGATATGTCAAAACTATCCCAGCCGGAAAATTCGGTTAAGAAACAATTTGATTTATCAGGAAAGAATATTTTGATTACGGGAGGCGCTGGTTTCCTCGGCAGATTCTTTTGCGAGGCTGTTAGCGAAATGGGCGGTTTTCCCATTATTTTGGATATTGACCGAGAAGCCCTGAAAGAGGCGCGTAAGCATCTTTCAAATCAGAATTTTAAAAGCGACGGCTATCTTCTTGATTTGACCGATGCTTCCGCGGTACAAAGGACCGTCGATACTATTATTGAAAAATATAAGACTATTGATGTATTAATCAATGCCGCCGCCTTCGCCATGAAGAACCTTAAACAAGGCGGTCCAGAATTTTTTGCTTCTTTCGAAGAGTATAAAAAAGATTTATGGCAAATAAGTCTCGATGTTAATCTTACCGGGACCTTTCTTATCACCCAGGCCGTAGGCAGGATAATGAAGCTTAAAAAAAAGGGAGTGATTATAAATGTGGCATCTGACGTTGCTGTCGTCTCTCCTGACCACAGGATTTACCAGCCTGATGAGCGTTTTGACTATAAAGGGGTATCTTTCAATACGCCTTTAAGTTATGCCGTGGCTAAAGCGGGGATTCTTTCCTTTACGAGGTACTTAGCTACCTATTGGGCTAAAGATGGTATCCGGGTAAATTCCGTTTCATTCTCAGGCGTTTACCGTAATCATGACCCGAAGTTTGTGGAGCAACTTTCTTTTCGTATTCCTTTAGGGCGAATGGCTTTTCCTCAGGAATATAAAGGGCCTATTGTATTCTTGGCCTCAGAAGCTTCTTCGTTTATGACTGGGGCTAATTTAGTTATTGATGGAGGTAGGACCTGCTGGTAGGTTTAAAGCCGGCGATACATAATGAAAGTCTTATTGGTAGTTTACGATAATGCTTCCTATATACATACATTCCCTCAAGGCACAGCCTATATAGCGGCGGTATTGCAAAAAGAAGGACACCAGGTCAGTATTTATAATCAGGATGTCTATCATTATCCTGACGAGCATTTAACAGGATATTTGAATGAGAATAAGTTCGACCTTGTCGGCCTGGGAATAATAGCCGGTTATTACCAGTATAGAAAACTTTTAGCTATTTCCCGGGCAATAAATAAGTCAAAAAACAGGCCCCTCTATATTTTAGGAGGCCATGGGCCTTCGCCTGAGCCGGAATATTTTTTGAAAAAAACCAGGGCTGATATCGTGGTTATTGGCGAGGGAGAAGAGACGATTGTTGAGCTGCTTAGGGCAAAGGTTAAAGGTTCTTCTTTGAAGCCGGTTAAAGGAATCGCTTTTCGCCAGGGTGAGAAAGTAACGGTAAATGAGCGAAGGCTTCTCATAGCTGATGTAGATTCCTTGCCTTATCCGGCCTATGATTTGTTTCCTATTGAGTATTACCGGCTGATACGGGAGATGCACTCTACAAACAGTGACTTTGTGATGCCTGTTTTGTCCGGTCGGGGATGCCCTTTTCATTGTAATTTTTGCTACCGAATGGATGAAGGTTTTAGGCCTCGAAAAATAGAAGCGATTATCGATGAGATTGAATTACTAAAAAGGAAGTATCTTATTAATTATATCGGTTTTTCCGATGAGCTTTTGATGTCATCGGTTCAGCGTACCGAAGATATCTGCCGGGCATTTATTAAAGCTAAGCTTAATATCAAATGGTATTGTAATGGTCGTCTTAACTATGCTAAACCTGGTCTACTTAAGTTGATGAAGCAGGCAGGTTGCGCTTTCATTAATTACGGGATTGAGGCCGTGGATGACGAAGTGCTTAAGAATATGAGGAAGGTCTTAACAGTAAGGCAAATAACCGAAGGTATTGAGAATACTCTTAAGGCAAAGATAAGCCCGGGATTTAACATAATCTTCGGCAATATCGGGGACAACAAGAAAACCCTTAAAAGAGGCGTAGAGTTTTTATTGAAATACGACGACGCGGCTCAGATGCGGACCATTCGGCCGGTAACGCCTTATCCGGGTTCGCCTCTTTATTATTATGCTATTGAAAAAGGCCTCTTAAGAGACTGCGAGGATTTTTATGAAAACAAACACTTAAACTCTGACTTATTGGCGGTTAATTTCACCGACTTAAGCGATGAAGAATTTCACTGCTCTCTTATGAGGGCCAATATGCGTCTTCTTAAAAACTATTTTCGGAAAAAGCTTTTAAGTGTTACTTGGCAGTGTGAAGATCTTTATTTAAACCGTAATATTAATTTTAGGGGTTTTCGAAAAGTATAGTAAAAGATGTGTAAAAAAGGAGAGAGGTTATGATTTTAAAAGACAAGGTTATTTTAGTAACTGGGGGTACTGGTTCATTTGGAAACAAGTTCGCGGAAATAGTATTAAATAGGCATCGTCCTAAGAAGCTTATTATTTTAAGCCGCGATGAGTATAAGCAGCATCGAATGGCCAAGACTTTTCCCGAGGAGCGGTATCCTATCCGTTATTTTCTGGGAGATATCCGCGACCGCTACCGGCTTTTTCGGGCTTTTGAAGGAGTCGACTATGTTGTTCATGCCGCGGCTCTAAAGCAGGTGCCGGCTTTAGAGTACAATCCCACCGAAGCGGTAAAGACAAACGTTATCGGCGCGGACAATATTGTTGACGCGGCGATTGATGCCGGCGTTAAAAAAGTCATTGTTATTTCTACCGATAAGGCGGTAAACCCGGCTAATCTCTATGGAGCGACCAAGCTGGTTGCTGAGAAAATATTCGTCGCTGCCAATGCTTATGGCGGAGGTTCGGTAAAGTTTTCGGTGGTGCGCTATGGTAATGTTATCGGCTCACGCGGAAGCGTAATACCTTTATATTTGCGCTTAAAACGCGAGGGTATAAAATTATTCCCCTTGACCAGCAAAGACATGAGCCGTTTCTGGATTACTTTGGACAAAGGAGTAGAGCTAGTGCTTAAAGCAATAGAAGAATCCGAAGGGGGTGAGATTTTTGTTCCTATGTTGCCCTCGATGCGGATTGTGGATTTGGCAAAAGCAATAGAGCCTTTATGTACGTTTAAGATAATCGGCATACGGCCGGGAGAAAAGATTCATGAGACTTTAATATCAGAGACTGAAGCGCGCAAGGCTAAAATATTCGGCGACGCCTATGTTATTTTGCCGCAATTTCTTGACTCTGAGAATGTCCGCACAAAATACGAGCAATATCCCTTTGTTCCCGAAGGGTTCAGTTATGAAAGTGATAAGAACCAGTGGTATCTTGAAGCCGAAGAATTATCAGAGATGTTCAGTCAGCCTCAGGTAGTCCCAGAAGTGGAGAAAGTCTAATGAGGTATATACCTTACGGCCGACAATCTATAGGGCAGGATGATTTAAGGGAAGTTACAAAGGTTCTAAAATCCGATTGGATTACCCAGGGCCCGAAGATAAAGGAATTTGAAGAAGGGCTTTGCCGATATACGCAAGCAAAGTATGCAACAGCTGTATCTAGCGGAACCGCAGCCCTGCATATCGCGGCTTTAGCGGCAGGCATAAAACAAGGCGATGAGGTGATTACTTCGCCGATAACTTTTGTCGCTTCGGCAAACGCAGCTTTGTATTGCGGGGCAAGGCCGGTCTTTGCCGATATAGAAAAGGCTACGGGCAATATTGATACTGAAAAGATAAGCCGCAAGATTACTAAGAAGACAAAGGCTATTATCCCGGTCCATTTCGCCGGCCACCCTTGTGATTTGGAGAAGATTAAGGCCATTGCCAAAAAGAATAATCTCATTATCATTGAAGACGCTTGTCACGCCTTAGGGGCTGAATATAAGGGTATAAAAATTGGTTCTTGCCGCCATTCGGATATGGCTGTTTTGAGCTTTCATCCTGTAAAGGCTATCACGACCGGCGAGGGAGGGGCGGTACTTACCAACAGCAAAGATTATTACAAGAAACTTATTATGTTCAGAAACCACGGTCTTACCAAGGAGAACCTTGAGGATACCTCTCAGGGAGATTGGTATTACGAGATGCAGTATTTGGGTTACAATTATCGGATAACCGATATTCAGACTTGCCTGGGCATATCTCAGTTAAAAAAACTGGATTCTTTCATCCGTAAGAGAAGAAAAATAGCCGCATTCTACGACCGGGCTTTTAAAGGTAATGGATATTTTGATATTCCGGCAGAGAAAGAGTACGCTTTTTCGGCCTATCACCTCTATCCTATTATCTTGAAAAAGGTTTACGCCTGTAAACGCAAAGAATTTTTTTCGAAAATGAGAGCTAGAGGCTTTGGTGTCCAGGTGCATTATATCCCCGTCTACTTACAGCCATATTATAAACGCCTGGGATACGCGGCGGGTCTCTGCCCTCTTGCCGAGTCTTTTTATAATAGGCAGATAAGTATCCCTCTATATCCGTCTATGAGCGGTAAGGATATTAAATATGTAGTAAACACTCTTTTAGGGTTATGCAAGTCTGTTTTTAAATAAAGGAAATTACGCAGACTGCACCGCTTGTAAAACTTAAGGAAATAAAAGCAGCAAGTAGAAGAGTATGAATAAAAATAGCAATAAAAAAATCGTCTCCACGATAGAGGCTCGCTTTGCTTCAACAAGGCTTGCTGGCAAGACGCTTCTTGAGATTTGCGGTAAGCCTACCCTTGAACTTCTTATTGAAAGGCTTAGACGAAGCCGGTTTATAGACGAAATCGTAGTTGCGACAACAGTTAGTTCTGATTGCGACAGAATTGAATCTTTAGCCAAAAGGCTTAAAGTCGGGTGTTTCCGGGGCAGTGAAGAAGATGTTTTAGACCGCGTTCTTAAGGCTGCTAAGGCTTATAAAGCTGATATTATCGTGGAGATTACCGGCGATGAAACCCTTATTGACCCGGTTATTGTGGATGAGACGATTGAGTCCTATCTTAAAAATGATTTTGACTATGTAAGTAACGTCTTAGACAGAAGATATCCCCGGGGTCTGGATACGCAAGTTTTCTCCGTAAGCGTCTTGGATGAAGTTTCCCGCTTGACAAATGCGCCGGCTGACAGAGAAAACGTCTCCCTCTATATTTACGAACATCCCCAGCATTATCGGTTAGGAAGCGTTAGGGCTCCGGAAGAATTAAATCACCCTGATTGGCGATGGACCTTGGATACTAAAGAAGACTTCGCGTTTCTTAAGACCGTTTACCAAGCTTTGTATCCTAAGAAAAAGGATTTTAGTTCTTACGACGTGCTAGCATTTCTTAAGCAGAAGCCCTGGGTTTTAGAGATTAATAGCAAGATACAACAGAAGCCGGTTTATTAGATATGAAGAAATACAAAGCCGCTGTTATTGGGTGCGGAAGAATCGGATTTAGGTTTGATAAAGACCCCCGGCGTAAATATATCGCTACCCATACCGGGGCGTATCATTCGGTAAAGGAGACTGATCTTGTGGCAGTCTGTGATAGTAATATTCAAAGGCTAAAAGAGTGCTGCGCTGTATTTAGGGATGCCCGTCCCTACCGCGACATTAATAAGATGTTGCAAAAGGAAAACCTTGATATTGTCAGTATCTGCACCCCGCCTCAGACGCACTATACTGTTTTTAAGAGGGTGCTTGAGTTTGACCTTAAGGCTGTTTTTTGCGAGAAGCCTTTGGCTGGCAATATTTCTGAAGCCTTAAAGATGTTTCGTCTTTCTCGTAAAAAGAAAGTTATTTTACAGGTAGACCACCAGAGACGCTTTGATCCCCTTCATGCGCGGATACGTTCCTTTATTAAAACGCGCAGATTAGGGGGAGTCCAGCAGGTAAACGCCTATTACACGGCGGGTATATATAATACAGGTTCGCACCTCTTTGATTTACTTAGGTTTTTATTTGGCGATGTTTCCTGGGTTGAAGGGTTTCCAAGCAGAAATTCTTCCCATAAGAGGAAAGATCCTAATATAGACGGCATAATAAGATTTAAGAATGGTATTTTTGCGACCTTTCAGGCCTGTGACGCCCGGCGTTATCTTGTCTTTGAGGTCAACTGTTTCCTGGAGAACGGGCGAGTAGTTCTTAAGAATAGCGGATTTGAACTTGACACTTATATAGCGGGTAAAAGTAAATATTTCTCCGGATATAAAGAGCTGATTAAAACCAAGCCTTTTTGCAGGACAGACTATCGACGGGCCTTTATGGTGGGTGCGGTAAAGCATATTGTGGAATGCTTAAAAAAGAATAAGAAATCCGTCTCTTCAGGCCAAGACGGTTACCGGGCATTGCAAATCATTGAGGCTGCGGTATATTCAGCCAGACATAACGGTAGAAGAATAGGCCTATAGGCTTAAGGAGGATTACATGAGTAAGCTTGCCTTATTGGGCGGAGAGAAGATACGAAAAACCCCCTTTGTAAGTAATGCCTGTATAAAAGATGAGGAAAAAAAGAGAGTAAGCGCTGTTCTTGATAGCGGTATGCTTTCGGGGTTTGTTGCCAAGAAGGGAGATTTTTTTCTGGGCGGTGCGCAGTTAAGGGAATTCGAAGCGTTAGTGCAAGGCTATTTTAGTATCGAATATGCAATAGCTGTTAACTCGGCAACCGCCGGCCTTCATATAGCAGTAGCTGCCTGCGGCATCGGCGCAGGTGATGAGGTTATAGTTACGCCTTACACAATGAGCGCCTCAGCTACGGCTATAGTTATGCAGAAAGCTATACCCGTTTTTTCCGATATAACCGAAAATAGACTCTGTCTTGACCCGGCCCGGATAGAGAAAAAGATAACTTCCCGCACCAAGGCTATCATGGTTGTGCATCTTTTCGGCTGGCCGGCAGAGATGCACGAAATTCTTAATATAGCCCGGAAGCATAATTTATTTGTTATTGAAGATTGTGCCCAGGCTCCCGGCGCCAAGTATAAGGACAAGTTCGTAGGCACTCTAGGCCATATCGGGGTCTTTAGCCTTAATCAGCATAAGACTATCACTTGCGGAGAAGGAGGATTCGCTATTACTAAGAATAGCGATCTTGCTTTGCGGATGCAGCTTGTTCGTAATCACGGCGAGGCTGTTGTAGAAGATTTTGGCAGTGAAGAAAATTACGATATAGTCGGCTATAATTACCGGATGACTGAATTAGAGGCTGCTGTAAGCATAGGCCAATTCAGGCGTCTTGACTATTTAAACAGCCATAGGATTGAGTTAGCCGAGTATTTGATTGAGAAACTGTCAAAGTTTAAGGGCATAATACTTCCCCGGAAAGATGACAACACGAATGTTTATTTTGTTTTGCCGATGCGGTTAAAAAGAGAATTGGTTGGTGTACATAGGGATACCTTTGTAAAGGCTTTGATTGCCGAAGGTATACCTTTTGCAGCCGGTTATGTAAAACCCATTTATCTTGCTCCTTTGTACCAGAAGACGCTTAAGGATAAAAGTGTTTATGATAAAGGTATTTGTCCTGTATGTGAACGGATGTATGAGGAGGAATTAATGCTGACCGGTGTATGTAAATATCCCCATACAAAAGAGGATATGGATTGTGTCGTTGAGGCATTTGATAAGATATACAACCATGCTGAAGAGCTTAAAAGATTTGAAGATGAGAGCTGTTGTTCTTACCGAAGGCGGTAAAGATATAGGGTTTGGTCATATCGGGCGTTGCCTTTCCTTGGCGCAGGCCTTAGAAGAAAGAGGGGTTTCTCTGCGATTTATAGTAAGAGGAGATAGCTCTGTAGAGGGGATTCTAAAGAACAGAGAGTATGAGCTTTTTGATTGGCTTAAGGAGAAGGTTTTTGAGTATATCGATGATAGCACCATAGTTATTGTTGATTCTTATTTCGGAGATTCTGATTTTTACCGTCGGCTCTCTGGGCATTGCGGTATTATTGTCTACATTGACGATTCTAGGCGAAGGGACTTTCCCCGGGGTATCGTGGTTAATCCTGCCGCTGGCGTTAAGAAGACATCCTACCCAAAGCAGGACGGCCTTACCTACTTGCTTGGCAGCGATTACGCGCTTCTAAGAAAAGAATTCTGGCAGGTCCCTTCAAAGACAATCGGTCAGGATATACAAAAAGTCATGCTTACCTTTGGCGGCTCTGACGGGGTAAATCTTTCCTCTGCGATTTTAAAGTTTTTTGCGGAGAAGTTTCCTTCTTGGAGTAAGAGCGTTGTCATCGGCTCGAGCTTTAGATCTTTTGAGCAGATTCAAGAAATAAAAGATGAAAAAACCGATCTTATAATTCATCCCGACGCTAACCAAATGCGTAATATCATGCTGGATTGTGATATTGCGATTTCAGGCGGAGGCCAGACGCTTTATGAGCTCGCCCGTATAGGTACACCCGCAATAGGAATATGTGTGGCTGATAATCAAATACAGAATCTAGAAGGACTTGCCAAGCAAGGTACTCTAGAGTATATCGGCTGGTACAATCACCCTTCTTTTATTCAAAAGCTGGAGCAAGCAATAGGTTGTTTAGAAGATATAAATAGGCGTAAGACTAGTTCAGAAGCAAGCCGAAAGATGATTGATGGTCAAGGGGCCCGGCGGGTCAGCCGAGAAGTTTTATCTCAGTTTTATAAGAAAGTTATTAATATTCGTCGAGCATCCGTACAAGATATGAATGATGTATTTTCTTTATCCAATGACCCTTTGGTGCGGTTAAATAGTTTTCATCCTGAGGTGATAAGTTGGGATACGCACCAGGAGTGGTTTCAGAGGAAGTTGAAAAGCAATACAACTTTTTTCTTTGTTGCCTATACCGAAGGGATTTTCTGCGGGCAGGTTCGGTTTGAAACAGAAAAAGAAGAGGCGCTTATAGGGATTAGTTTAAAACCTTTTCTCAGAGGATTAGGCTTAGGTTCTTATATAATTAATGAAGCAATTAGGCTGATTGAGGACTGTAACAGCATTAAAAGGGTTAAAGCTTTGATAAAAGGTGATAATACCGCTTCCATAAAAGCGTTCCAGAAAGCAGGTTTTGGGTTTCTTGCCGATCAACTAGTAGAAGGATATAAAGCCAGCGTATATATAAAAGAAATATAATAAACATAAAAGTATATGAGACCTATACTAGGTAAAGGAGCTAGAGTTTTTGTTATTGCCGAAATATCGGCTAACCACTGCCAGAGTTTTAACAGGGCGGTAAAATTAATTAAAGAGGCAAAGTCTTGCGGCGCTGATAGCGTTAAATTTCAGCTCTACACGCCTGATACTTTGACTTTGGATGTAAATAACAAATATTTTAAAATACGGCACTCCAAATGGAAAGGTCAGACCCTCTACCAGTTGTATAAGAAGGCCTATACTCCCTGGAGTTGGTTTAAAAGATTGAAAAAAATAGCCCAAGACCAAGGGCTTGTTTTCTTTGCTACCGCCTATGATAAAACCTCGGTTGATTTCTTGGAAAAATTGGGGGTAGATATACATAAAATAGCTTCTTTTGAGCTGGTGGATATTCCTTTAATCAAGTATATGGCCAAGACAAAGAAGCCTTTGCTTATCTCTAGCGGTATGGCAGCTCAGCTGGAAATAAAAGAAGCATTGACAGCAGCTAGAACATCCGGCGCAAAAGAAGTGGTATTGCTTAAATGCGTAAGCAGTTATCCTGCCAGTCCTTCGGAGATGAACCTGCGGACAATACCGCATATGCGCAAGGCCTTTAAGGTTGAGGTAGGTCTTTCCGACCATACCTTAGGCATAGCTGTTGCTGTTGCCGCGGTGAGTTTAGGAGCGGTTGTAGTGGAGAAGCATTTTACCTTATCCAGGAGTATCAAAAGTCCTGATAGTTTTTTCTCATTGGAGCCTTCAGAGTTTAAACAACTTGTAGAAAACTTAAGGGTTGTAGAGAAGGCCTTGGGCGAAGTTTCTTACAAACTTACGCCCGGTCAGAAAAAAAGCAAAGTCTTTCGGCGCTCTCTTTTCGTCACCAAAGATATTAAAAGGGGCTTATCTTTTAGCGAAGATAATATTAGGTCAGTACGTCCCAGTTACGGACTTAAGCCTAAGTATCTTGAGGATATTTTAGGCAAAAAAGCCAGAAGAGCCCTTAAGCGAGGCAGCCCTCTTACGTTTAAAGATGTTGCCTAAGGGCGGGGATTTTTGCGCAAGGAAGCCTTGAAAAAAGAAAGGATAGTCGATGCACGAGTCAGTAATTATTTTTTCCTGTATTAATAATGTTTTGCTTAAGCCAATGATTGACGCTTGCCAGCAAGCAGGCCTTATAGTCGAAGGAGTTATTATGGACGGTGAATTGCCGCTGAGCGACCAAGAAAACGTTCGTGCCCGGCTTGAGCCTGAGTATCGAATAGCCGGCTTGGCTGATTTCGACTATCCCTCTATACCTTTTTATTTTGTGAAAGACCACAATTCTAAGGGCGTGGTTGCGAAAGTAACAGCCATGAAGAGCCGCTATGTCATTAATGCGGGAACGCCGCGGATCCTAAAAGGAGATATATTAAAGACCAATAAGTATTTCTTGAATTGTCACCCCGGCATACTGCCCAAGTATCGAGGTTGCACCTGCGTGGAATGGGCTCTGTATAACAATGATCCGGTGGGGGCCACGGTATATTTCATGGACGAGGGCATTGATGAGGGTCCCATAGTTTTACAGGGCACACTGGATATTTCATTTTTTTCATCCTATGAGACGATAAGGACGCGCATGATAGGATTTACGGCAGGGCTTATGGTTGAAGGCGTTAAAAAATGCTATAAGGAGAACTTGATTCCTGATACGATGCCGCCACAAGAGGCGGGCAGCTACTTTAAGCCCATACCTGAAGATAAACTAATGGAGGTAAAGAAGAAGGTACTGGGAATCGGAAAGAAGTAGGCTTAAGGCTTTTTTAAGAATAGGTAATTTGAATTCATAAAGAGAAAGGCTGAAAAGATGGAATATTGTAAAAAATGCGTTTATCCCAAGAATACGGCGGTCAAATTAGACTGGGATGATGAGGGAGTGTGTTCCGGATGCCGTTATTTTGAAGAACTGGACAGGGCTGACTGGAAAGAGAGAAGGCTTATTTTAGATCGGCTCTTGGACAGATACCGCAATAGCGGTAATACCTACGATTGTATTATTCCGGTAAGCGGGGGCAAGGATAGCCATTATCAAACATATCTTATAAAAGAAGTCTACGGATTAAATCCCTTGCTGGTTACTTTTAACCATATTTGCAGCCCTTTGCTGGGAATAAAGAATATGGCGAATATAGTGGAGAAATTTAAGGTCGATCATATCAGGTATACGCCGAATCCGGAAGTAATTAGAAAATTAATGAAGTATACCCTTAAAAAAATGGGAGACGCTTGCTGGTTTTGTCAGACGGGGGTTGTCACCGTTCCCATCCAGATAGCCGTGCGCTACAGGATACCTCTTATTGTTTGGGGCGAACACGGCTGGTCTCATCTTTTCGGCAAAAGTAAGCTTAGCGAGACGGTAAAATTTTCCACCGAAGAACGTACAAAACTTTTTATGCGGGGTTTGAGCGTAGATCAGGTCCTTAAAGATAATCCCGAATTTGAAAGAAGGGATTTAAGCTGGGCTATTTATCCCAGCGAGGAAGAAATACAGAAGGTTGGCATTTCCGGAATCTATTTGGGTAATTATCTTAGATGGAATCAGAAAGAAATAACCGAGTTCGTCATTAAGAACTTCGGTTTCAAGACCAGGCCCAAGGCCAGGACGTACAATACATACGCTGATGTTGATTGCCATTTATGTTCGGGAACAAACGACTATTTGAAATATCTTAAGTATGGGTATGGCCGGGCCACTGACCACGTAAGCCAAGATATTCGCGAGGGCAGAATAACCCGGCAAGAGGGGATAAAACTGCTTAAAAAGTACGAACATGTCCGGCCCGAAGACCTCGATACCTTTTTTAAAGAAATGGATTTGACCGAGGAAGAGCTTATGAAAATAGTAGAGCCTATGCGTGACCCAAACGTATGGCAGAAACAAGCCGACGGTTCCTGGGCTAAAAAAGTCTCTATTGACCCGGACAATTTAGTTGATATTTCCGGAGTAGAAGAAATCGAAAAGCGGCTTAATTTCGTGAAGAACTGGGCGCCGGAAGAGCTTGACCCGAGGTGGCATTTCTAAGTTTTTTAAAAGACGCTTTTTATTTTTTCTAGCGTTAAATAACTTAAGGAGGCAAATAATGAAGAAGTCAGCTACCAAAACGATGAATTTAAAAACAAATACCAGGCGAAATTTCAGCTATATTCAAGAACTAGAGGATTATTTTAATCTTAGTCCCGGATCCTATGCGGAAAAAATGGCGGCTTTCGCCAAATTTGTACCGCGGCAGCGGCTGACGGATTTTTTGTCCCTCTATGAAATTTTTAAAAAAGTTCTTTCCGTTCAGGGCTCTGTGATTGATTGCGGGGTTTACAGGGCAAGGACGCTTATGACCTACGCGCAATTGAGCGCCATACTTGAACCCATGAATTATCAAAGACAGATTATAGGTTTTGATACCTTTAAGGGTTTTTTAAAAATAGATAAGGAGGACTCCAAGTCAACCCATCAGGAGAGGAAGGTGGGCGGGTATAAGGCGGAATGTTATGATGATTTGCTGCGCTGCATAGAGCTGTTTGATAAGAACCGTTTTTTGAGCCATATCCCCAAGGTGATATTGGTTAAGGGTGATATAGAAAAGACCGCTCCTAAATATTTGAAAGACAATCCCCATACAATTGTCAGCTTGCTTTCGCTTGACTTGAGTTTATACGCTCCTACAAAGGCAGCTCTTAGGATATTTGTCCCCCGTATGCCAAAAGGCGGTATTATTACCTTTGGCGAAATGAATTGTTCGGATTTCAGCGGAGAGGTTATCGCGGTAATGGAAGAATTAGGTATTAATAAATTAAGGGTTCAACGAAATCCTTTTGATACGGTAGCCTCATACGCGGTTTTAGAATAGCATCTATTGTTTAGAGTTTTCGGGCTAAACCTAAAAGGGTTTATTTGCGATGGATGAGTTTCCAAAAATTTTTACGGTAGACGGCGGAGTTTTTTTAGGCCAAGACCCAAAGAGTTCATTATCGGCTTGTGCTGAGGATATCGTGAAGATAATGGATAATAATAATATCGATATGGCTATCGCAGCTTCGCTTAGATCGGTTTTCGGTTCTCAGGCAGAAGGAAATCGCGAGATTCTCGACAGTCTTAAAGGCTTTAGGCAGAGGCTGATGCCCATGGCGGCGCTCTCGCCTTTATCTTTTGTTGCCGGAAAAGGGACGGTTAAAAGCCTAGCCAAGGAAGGCTTTAAGATTATCGGGGCTTTTCCCTTTTATCAATCTTGGCCTGCTGGTATACGTGTTTTTAGAAAGATGGCTGAAGAGATATCCGAAGCCGGCTTAGCGCTGCAGGTAGCTGTAGGTAATTGGGAAGGATTAACCGCTGTGGCTTGTTGCCTGGGAGGTATGGATATGCCGGTCTTGATACGCTGGGTAAGAGGAGGGGGGTATCTATATTTGACCGAAGAGATTGCCCTGGCGCATGAGTATGGTAATCTTTATTTTGACGTTGGAAATATGACTACTGTTGGCGGTATCGCTAAGCTTTGTTCCGAAATAGGAGCTGACAGGCTTTACATAAGTTCTAATATGCCTCTTGTTTACGAAAGAAGCGTATATTATCGGGTATATGCCGAGGAACTTTCTTTCGAGGAACGGAAAAAAGTATGCGGCGTAACTCTATCAAAGATATTAAACCTCTAGATGTTATGAATTCAAAGAGACTTAGGCCGGATAATCGCAGCGGCTTTGAATATGATTTACGTTGTCCTAAAATCGACGTCCATTGGCACGTAGGTTCCTGGAATTTAAATGAGGCCCGTCTCAGTGTAAGAGAGATGCGGCAGGATTTCGACAGGTTTGGTTATCGATACGTCCTGGTTAACTCTATAAAGGCTATAGTTTATGACATGGAAGCCGGTAATGCCGAGACAGCTAGGTTACTTAAGGAGGACGAAAGGTGCAGGGGCCTTGTGGTTATTAACCCCGTCAGACAAGACGCATCTCTTAAGGAGATAAGAAAATATCTGGGGCATCCGGGCTTTGTGGGCCTTAAATCCGCGGCAGATTATTACTCTACGACCATAGCCGATATAAGATACGAAAAGATTTTGAGTATGGCAGAAAAAGGAGCCTGGCCGATACTTACGCATAAATATGGCATGGAGCTTATTGTCGAGAAATATAAAAACGTTAAATTTATCCTGGCTCATAGTTTGTTTTCCGACGCCAAGAAAATGGCTGGTTTCTCAAATGTATATTTTGATATTGCCGCCAGCTATGCTTACAGAGATGAGACTAACATTGAAGGCATGCTAGAGTTGGCAGGGCCGAAGCGGGTACTGTTTGGCACCGATGCCCAAATAATGAGCCCGGCTTGGAGCATAGGAAAGATTTCCTCGGCGCGTATCAGCCAATCAGATAAGAATAAGATTTTTCACGATAACGCCTTTGAACTTTTCGGCCGGTTTAAGAGTAATTGTTTCGGCGGTTAAAAGAGCTTTTTAAAACACGATAGCAGGAGGTCGTCATGGTTATGACTGGGTTTATTGAGGGAAAAAAGGTTTTCTTGCGTAAGTTAAGCATGGATGATGCAACCGGCAATTACTTACTCTGGCTTAACGACCCCGATGTATTACGATACCGAGGGCCAAAGGCTTATCCTTCGAATTTCGACGACCTTCGCGATTTTATTAAAAACGCTCAAACCTCTAAGGATTTATTCTTGGCGATTTGCCTTAAAAGCTCCGGCAAGCATATCGGTGGTATTTCTCTTACCTCAGTAAACTTTATTCACCGCACGGCTGAACTTTCCATTATGATCGGCGAAAAAAGCGAATGGGGCAAGGGTTATGCGCGCGACTCAATCGAAGCCCTAACCAGGCACGCCTTTACGAACATGAATTTAAATAAATTATGGGCAGAATCTCCTAGCCCGGCCTTCAACGCCGCGGTAAGAAAACTTGGCTGGGTCCATGAAGGAACGAAACGGAAAAGTTTCCTTCTTGACGGCGAATACGTTGATGTGGAATGTTACGGGCTTTTAAAATCGGATTTTATATCCTCTAAAGACAGATGATCGAACATTATCATAGTAAGCAAAGCAATAAAGACAGTATGTGGCGGTTAGCCCAGGATTTGGTGCCAATTTACCGGACATTAGTTTCTCCTGGATTTGAACAGTCTCTTGAACTTATCAATGAATATCTTCCTTTGACCGTCAAGAAATATCCCTCTGGTCAGAAAGTCTTCGATTGGACTATACCCGATTCTTGGACCGTTAAAGAGGCTTACATAGAAGATATGAAAGGAAATAGGCTTATTGATTTTAAGGATGAACCGTTATTTGTCGGCCCTTATAGCCGTCCGGTATCCGCTATCGTGGAACGCAAGGAACTTCTTGAGCATCTTTATTCTTTGCCGCATCTTCCTAAGGCAATACCTTTGTGTCCTTCGTATTATACTAAAGATTGGAAACTCGGTGTGCCCCATAGTTTTAAGGAAGGCTTGCAAGATGATTATTATCGGGTCCATATCAACTCTGATTTTAAGCCGTCAAGTTTATGCATCGGCGAGGTGTATCTGCCGGGAGCCTCCCAGAGGGAGATTATTTTCAGTACCTATTTATGCCATCCGTTCATGGCTAATGATAATATATCGGGCGTTGTTGTCTCGGTCGAGCTTTTTAAAATATTGTCGGCGATGAAAAAAAGATTCTATTCTTATCGCTTGATTATTATCCCCGAGACTATAGGGTCAGTGACGTTTTTATACCATCACCAGAAAGAGATGAAAAACGTTTTAGGCGGATACGCCATAACTTGTTGCGGCGACAGGAACGAAATTACCTTCAAAAAATCTTGGGCCGGAGATTCGTTTGTTGATAGAGCAGGAGTACAAGCTTTAAGAGAGAGAAGAGGTAACCCTAGGATTATTGATTTTCGCCTCAGCGGTTCTGACGAGCGGCAATTTAATGCCCCCGGGTTTCGTATCCCTATGCCGACGGTGATGCGATCTTTGCCTTCCGAGTTTGTCGAATACCATTCTTCATTAGATAATCTGCATTGCATTGCTCCCGAAAACTTGGCTGATACCTTGCAATTTATTTTGGATACTTTGTATATTCTCGATAATAATAAGATTTATGTCAATAAGTATAAGACCGAGCCCTTTCTTACAGGATACGGCATTTTCAAGCAGGTCCGTGTCGGAGATTTCGGCGTGTTTAACAAAAAGTCCTCTGGGCTGGACCCCGGATATCTAAACCAAATAATCATTCATGAGACTGACGGCAAACAGGATTTAGTGTCCATTGCCGAGAAATATAAGTGTTTTTTCGATGAGGTTAAGTCCTGCAGTGAAGTTTTTGAAAAGGCAGGCTTAATAGAGAGAGTCGACAGAGGTTAGTAAAACGAAAAGGATAAAGAGTTTTCTTAAGGGAGTTTTTTGCTGATGCGTGCGTTAATAAAGCGGGACATAGTAAAGGCTCTTAAAGCCATTATTACCGATGATGACTCGGTGATTGTCATGCATTCCAATATTTTTTCTTTCGGACAGATGGATAATATCGTTCCTGAGATTATGGCCGCGATTTTCAAGACGCTTAAGCCTTTCCAAACCCTGCTTATGCCGACCTTCACTACTTCTTACTGCAAAAGCTTTTGGTATCATTGGAAGGAGACGCCCTCGGAGACCGGGGTTTTGAGCGAATATTTTCGCTCCCTTGCCGGGGTATCGAGAACCTGGTGTCCGATAAATTCTTTCGCTGTTTGGGGGCCTGAGTCTGAATATTTCATGTCTTGGAAAAAAAGCGCGACCTGCTGGGGCAGCGACTCGATTTATCAGGCATTGTATGATAAAAACGCTTTAATCATAGGATTTGGCGAGAAACTTGCTTTAACAGCTTCTATTCTTCATTATGCTGAGGAATGCGAGAAAGTTCCCTATCGATATTTTAAAACATTTTTTGGGCAAGCTGATTTCGGAGATGGCCAGGACAAAGTTTCTAAAAAGATGTTTGTAAGGCGCGTTGATATACCGGTGCGCTATGATTATTCAGCGGCGGTAAATGAGCTTATAAAAAATAAACGTTTCAGAAAAACAAAGTTGGGGATGTCATTCGTCGAAGCTTTTAAGGCGAAAGACGGCGTCGGTATTTTAAGAAAGCTTATAAAGAAAGACCCTTTGATTGTTCTTTCCAACCGGCAAGAATACGAGGCTATACAATCCAAGAAAGCGATTTCCTTTCTTGGCGGCAGCAATCTTGATCTTACCGCCAAGAGTTTTGCCGATGAATACCAGCGGTATCTCGGGCAAGGCTGCCGGATTGTTCCGGTTCCTTTTAACCAATACAAACAGCAGATACTTGATCCCGAGAGTGCCTTGCGGGTAGCAGATCCCGACTATGTCATATTTATCGAGCGTGCCGAAGATATTTTAGACGATTACTTAAGGTTCCCCTTTAGGAATGGCCTTAAAGCAAAAGATTTTGAGCGTCAAATAGCTACGCGGGTAATGCAGTATGTGGATATTATAAAACAAGCACGCCAGGTCCTCTCTGGAGTCTTTATTGTCGCCAATTTTGAATCAATGATGCCTTCCACCTTGGGTAATATCGACGGTATAGTGGAATTTGGCAAAACCAACGTTATTGCCATTGCCAACAGGTATTTAACCGAGTCCTTGCAAGGGATTGATGATGTGCATATTCTGGATTTTAAGTCCCTCGTCGGTATGTGCGGCTCTTACAATGCCTTTGGCGGGAAGTATTGGTATATGGGCAGGGTTCCTTTTACCAAGGAGTTTTCTGTTTTATTGAACAGGGCTATTATTGGGATAATCTTAGCCCTTCAAGGCCGGACTATTCGGCTCATTGTTTTGGATTTAGACAATACCTTATGGGGCGGCGTGGTCGGTGATGAGGGTGTAGAAAATATTCATTTGGGCGGGGACTATCCCGGTAATGCCTATAAGGATTTCCAGTTTTTTCTTAAGGCTCTTTCCGATAGAGGGATAGCTTTGGCTATTTGCAGTAAGAACAACGAGGAAAACGCCCTGGAGGTTATTCGAAAACATCCTGACATGGTCTTAAGAGAGGACTCTTTTGCGGACTACAGAATTAATTGGGAGGATAAGGCTTCCAATATCCTTTCATTATCTGAGTCCCTTTCCTTGGGTACATATTCTATCCTTTTTTTGGACGATAATCCCGTGGAACGGGAATGGGTAAGGCGTAATGTACCGGGATGTCTTGTGCCCGAGCTTCCTTTGAATGTTTCTGAACGGGTATATTTTCTGGCTGCCTACCCCTTTTTACAGTGTCAGCAGATTACCGGAGAAGATCTTAAGCGCAGTAAACAGTATACGAAAAAAATAAAGGCTGAACGATTCAAGCGCTCTTTTAATAAAATAGAGGATTTCTTTTTTTCGCTGGGGATGCATATTTTTATTGAGAGCTACAATGATTTGAACAAAGGGCGTATCCAGCAGCTGATAGCAAAGACTAATCAGTTTAATACCACAACGAAGCGGTATCAACAGGGGGATTTGGTAAGGCTTATGCGGCAGGAAAAGGCGGAGATTTACGCGATTGGCTTTCAAGACAAGTTTTACGAGAGGGAGATTATAGGGGTAGTTATAATCTTGCCTGATAAAGAAAGGCCTGATGGTTATCTGATTGATTCTTTTATATTGAGTTGCAGGGTTCTGGGGCGGACGATTGAGACGGCGGTATTTGGATGGTTGTCGTCTTTGATATATAAGCGCGGAGCACGGAATTTAACCGGCCTTATTGTGCCGACAGAGAAGAATAAACCGGCCCAGTCTATTTATGCTCAACACGGCTTCAAGAAGATATCGGGGCGCAATTCCTCGTTCCTTCTTGAAGCGCTCAACAGTATAAAAGTGCCGGACTATTTTACTATTCATAGACTCTATAAGGAGGCGATTTATGGATAAAGAGGCTCTATACAAAAAAGGGATGACCCTTTCTACATTCGATATATCTGATATTGAGGAAGGGATGTCGGTTAGCTATATTACCCGGGTTAGAAAAAAAGATGTTAAGGCTTTTGCCGAACTTTCCGGAGATGTAAGCCCTCTTCATGTCAACGAGGATTTCGGCAAAAAAACCCCGTTTGGCGGTAATATAGCTCATGGCCTTCTTACCGCTTCTTATTTTTCGACTATCGTAGGGGTCTTGTTGCCCGGGCGCAACGCCTTATTAAGCGGGATTGATCTTGATTTTATTAGGCCGGTTCCGGTTGATTCCGAAGTGACCGTTTCTGCTTCGGTGGTAAAAGTACAACGCCCGAATCGGATGGTCGTTCTAAAGCTCTTGGCTTTTCTTGAAGGTGAGATTTGCCTTGAAGGAGCCGCTCGGGTAAAAGTTATGGCTTACCAGCAGTAAAGATTATAGCGGGAGAAAACAATGGAACATAAAAGATTAAGGATGTACAAGCCGGGCCAGTCTCGCCTGGCCTTGATTACCGGAGGCACGGGTTCTTTAGGGGCGGCAAGCGTGCGGATGTTCGTTGAAAAGGGATGGAACGTGGCCTTTCAATATTTCAAGAATGAGAAAAAAGCTAAAGCCTTGGTCAGCGAAATAAGCGGTAAAGACGTAAAAATAAAAGCCTTTAAATGTGATTTAGCCGCGGGTAAGGAAAAGATTAAATCTTTTATTTCTTCGGTGGAAAAAAGTTTTAAAAATATAGACGTAGTGCTTCATTGCGCGGCGCCATCCTTAGAGGTTTCGACCTTTGATTCCGAGGGGGCGGAGGCCTTTAAAAAGCTGAACGAGTTAAACGTAGAGGCTTTCGTAAAATTGGTCGGATGTTGCCTTACCGAAATGAAATATAGGCAAAGCGGCGTTATCATAGGGATATTGACCGAGGCCGTATTGCAGTCCGGGATACCGGCTTGGTCGGCTTATACGGCATCAAAATTTGCTTTGGCCTCGTATTTAAGAGACTTAGCTCTGTATGTTGAGAATATGGGTATTCGCGTCATTGGCATCTTGCCCGGAGCTTTTAAGTTAGATTCTTTAAGCGCTTCTAAATCAATTTGGCCTGAGGAAGTGCTTAAGGCCATAAAACTTAAGTGGCCCATGGGAGTTAGGCCGGAAGATGTTGCCAGGCTTATTGTTGAAGTTTGCGAAGATAAAGCCCGTTATAAGAATAAAAGCTTTATTGCTATTAATGCCCAAGACGGTGTTAGGGACTTAAGCCGATTTGGTTTTTTCCCGGTTTCCGCGGAAGGGGGGGCAAAGGCAAAAGATGTGGTTGTTATTTCGGAAAGTAAGGAATCTATCTCTTATCAGGAATCAGACGGCCAGCTTCGCCAGGAGTTAGAATACGTTTTTAGAGAGGTTTTTAAGTTGGGAAGAGATGAGCGGGTTGACGACGCCCAACTGGGTTCTTGGGGCAGCTGGGATTCCTTGCGCCATTTTGAGTTATTAATGGCGGTGGAGTCGGCTATGGGGATTAATTTCCTGGATACGGACGTCCCCGCTGTTACGAGCTTTGAAAAGATGTTAGACGTTGTCAGAAGATTGAAAAGATGACAGTCGATAAATTATAAGATGCAAACCGAGGATTTTCTGTTTTTTGAAGAATTTCCTTTTATTACCGGTGTGCGCGCGGCTAAAGATTTGCCGGAGGAAATAAAAGCTTGTTTACCTTTCCGTCTTCGATTCAACCTTAAGAAAGGTTTGATTGTCCAGGATAGTTCTCCGGAAGTCGATGCCCAGCTTAAGCTCATTTATCAAAAAGGCTCTATGATTTCGACGCCCTTAGGAAGCGGGAGCCTTAATCTTGCTTTGGCCGATGAGATTATACGATTCATTGATATTTCCTGCGGCGGCCTTGAAGGAAAGGCCTTTATGGAGCCGGGGTGCGGGACAGGTTTTCTGTTAAAGAGGATATTTGATAAGGGGGCTAAGAAAGTTGTTGGTTGTGAACCGGGGCCGCAGGGCCAGCCAATAAGTAATGAATACGGGTTTGTAATACACAGAGGTTTTCTGGATACTTTGGTCTTTGATGAACTTTTTGACTGCGTTTACCATTACGGTGTTTTGGAGCATATTAAGGAACCGGAGAAATTCTTACGGCAGAGCATGGATATGCTTGGGCCTTCGGGAGTCTTGTTTGCGGCAGTGCCGGAGTGCAGGCAAGATATGGAATTGGGAAACTTTATGATCTTGGCTCATCAACACTATAATTATTTTACTGAACGTTCTTTAAAGCGGTTGTTTATCCAGGTCGGTTTGCAGGAAGTTGAAGTCCGGCGGTTTGAATATAGCAAAGGCATTATTTGCGCCTGGGGCAGGAAACCTTTGGTTTCTGCCAGAAACAGACTGGCGATCTCTGAGGATTCTCTTAGACAAGAACAGGAGTTATTAAGGCTTTTTATTCAGAAAACGAAAAAATATTTGTCTTTGTTCCAAGCCAGAGTGCAAAGGCTTGAAGAAGAAGGTAAATCCATAGGGTTCTATGGGGCGCCCAGGCCTTTGGTTGGTCTGCTTCGGTTTAAACGTTCGCCCCGTAATTTCGACGGAGATCCTTACAAGCACGGATGTTATTTTAGCGGGTCTTCTTCTCCGGTTGAGCCTCCCCGTAAGCTTATAGCTGAGCCTGTCGACGAACTGTGGATTCTACCCATACACCATGATAAGGCAATAAGAGATTATCTTCTAAAAGAATCCTTGCTTTCGGAAAGTAGCATTTTTTCAGTCTTAGGGTTTATGCAGGAAAACAGTTCTTTAGATGGTTTAGGCCTTGGTTTAGATAGAGAGAGTTTTTAAACAGAGCGTTTATTGTTAAGGAGGATATATGTCAGAATACGGCAAGCCGCTTTATTACGATGCCTTAAAGTATTGCAGGCGCTGTTGTTTACCTGAGACGGTTGAAGGGATTAAGTTCGACGAGATGGGTATCTGCCAAGCATGTCAGTCGTCTGAGCACAAGATGCATATTAATTGGCAAGAAAGGCAAGAGGCTTTACGACAGATATTACAACGCCACAAGAAAAAAAGCGGCAGCAATTATGATTGTATCGTTCCGATAAGCGGAGGCAAGGACAGTGTTTTCCAATTGCATGTTGTTGTCAGAGTCTACGGTATGAAACCTTTAGCCGTAACCCATAGTCACGGCTGGTATAGCCAGGCGGGAAGATACAATTTGGAAAATGCATTACGTAAGCTCAATGTTGATCATATCATGTTTACCCCCAACCAGGATTTAGTCAGGAGAATGTCGCGGCGCTCTCTTGAGGTTATCGGCGATTCCTGCTGGCATTGCCATGCCGGCATAGGCGTCTTTCCTCTGCAGATAGCTGTTAAATTCAATATTCCCCTTATTATATGGGGAGAATCCGTTGCCGAGACTTCCGGCCGGGCCACGCATCTTGACCCTATCAAGTTTGACAAGGATTATTTAATGAAAGAATCCATAAAGGCTGGAACCGATGAAATGGTATGCGATTATATTTCCAAGAAAGACATGTGTCCCTATGAATTCCCCGCGGCCGAAGAATTAGAGTCCGTCGGTATTGAGGGGATTTATTTAGGTAATTATTTATTTTGGGATGAAGAGCGTCAGACCGAGTTTATTGTTTCTGAATACGGCTGGCGAGAGACTGAAGTGGAAGGGGCGTATAAGCGATATAAGAGCGTGGAATGTATAATGGCAGGTATACATGACTACACGAAATTCTTAAAACGCGGGTTTGGGCGCGGCACTGATCAGGCTTCTTGCGATGTACGAGCGGGTTTATTGACGCGGCAGGAAGGTTTCGAAATAGCCAAAAAAACGGACACCAAAAAGCCGGGCATGCTCAAAGAGTATCTTAATTTAGTGGGTTTAACCGAGGAAGAGTTAGAAGGCATTATAAAATCACAGAGAGCCGGAAAAGCAAAAGAGCTTCCTTAAGAAGGCTGCTTTAAGGCAGGCTAGAGAATATTTATGAGAGAATACTGTTACTTAACGGCGGTAGAGTTAAGCGATCTAATCAAGGCCCGCGAGGTTTCGGTTGAGGAAGTTATCCGCTCGCATTTAAAACACATAGAAGAGATAGAGGATAGGGTTAAAGCATGGACTTTTTTAGATAAAGAGCGCGTTATTCAGCGGGCTATCGAGCTCGATGAAAAACTGATTGGTGAGTCGGCTAAGGGTTCTTTGTACGGCATACCGGTTGGCATAAAGGATATTTTTAATACTTATGATATGCCGACAGGTATGGGAAGCCCTCAATGGGAAGGTTTTACGCCTGGTAACGACGCCCGTTGTGTCCATTACCTGAGGATGAATAACGCGGTATTCCCCGGTAAGACCGTTACTGCCGAATTTGCCGTGCACGCTCCGGGAAAGACCCTCAACCCTTATAATCCTGAATATTCTCCGGGAACCTCTTCCAGCGGTTCCGCGGCTGCTGTTGCTTCTTTTATGGTGCCCCTTTCTATCGGCACGCAGACAGCAGGTTCGATTATAAGGCCTGCCAGCTATTGCGGGGTTTACGGGTTTAAGCCTTCTTTTGGCCTTATTCCCAGGACTGGCGCATTAAAGACAGCCGATACATTGGATACCGTAGGTATGTTCGCAAGAAGCCCGCAGGATTTAAGGTTGCTTTTTGAAGTTATGAGGGTCTGGGGAGAAAATTTCCCCATAAGCAATAAGATATTAAATGATAAGTTACGGCAGAAGAAAGGCCAGCGGCCCTGGCGAGTGGCGGTAATTCCGGAACTGACAAAGAGGTTTAGCAAGCCCTATGCCTATAAGGCAGTGACTTCTTTGATAGAGAAGCTTGAAGAGAAAAATGACGTTGAATTGGTGACCGCGGACTTTCCTATTGATATTGAGGAAGCTTTTGAAATTCATACCACTCTTTATGAAAAAAGCCTCTCCTATTATTTTCAGAGGGAATTCAGCAATACGGTTTTCATAAGTAAGATAATACATGGAATGATTTCCAGAGGTAGCGCAATAACGGTGGATGAATATACGGTTGCCGTAGAGAAGCAAGACTTGTTATATAAGCGTTTAGATGATTTTTTTAGTAAGTACGACCTTATTTTGACTCTTTCGACTCAGGGGATAGCTCCTAAAATGGGTGATGATGACAGTTTTGATACCTGTTTTCTTTGGACTCTCTGCGGAGCCCCGGTCATTAATATACCTATAGGTAAAGGTCCGCAGGATATGCCTTTCGGCGTGCAGATTGTAGGCAGGCGTTATAACGATTATTTGCTTTTGCGTTTTTCCGAATTGCTCGCTGATTACGTCGGCCAAAGGCAAAATATATTTTCGGGCGAAGAGAAAATAAACATATAGACACTGAGATTTCCAGGGATTGAAAGATTACCGCCGCAAGAAAGATGAGAAATTTTGTAAAAAGGCATAGGATTTTATACAATATCATTTTTTCCCTTTGGGGTTATGTCTATATGTTAATGGTGCGATTTATTTTCAGGAATATAAAAGACGCAAAACATGGTTTAAGAGGGACTAAACCAAAAGTTATAATCTTCGGCTTACGGACCATACCTACTAGTAACCTGGCTTATTTTGACGCTATTTTCGCTTACGCCTTTAGAAAGTTAGGGTGTCAGGTAAAGATGCTTTATTGTGATGGGGCATTAGATTCCTGTGATGCTGATACGGTTTTCCGGGATCAAAAATCACAGTGTTTCCTTTGCCGGAAATTAGGCCCAAGCCTTAAGCGTTCTCTAGGATTGGATTGCCTTTCTTATCGTGATTACATAAGCGACACTGACAAAAAAGAAATAGCCAATATAGTTGAAGGACTAAGAAAGGACGAGCTTTTTAGCTATGTATATAAAGGGATTAACGTCGGTAATCATGCCAAGCTTTCAGGCATAAGGTATTTCTTGTGCGGCAGGCTGGATGTAGACGATCCGACCCAGGAGGCTTTATTGAGGAAAAAACTTTTCTATGGCATGGTTACGGCTAAGGTTGCCGAAGAATTATACCGTCAAGAAAAGCCGGATATAGTTTTCATGCTTCATGGCGAGTACAGCAGTTGGGGCCCTTTTATGGATTATTGCCGTAGTAAGCAGATCGATGTCACTGTTTATGCTCGCGAGGCTTACCGCTTCAGTTCATTTATATTTAGCCGTAACGGTAAGGAATATGAATTAACCGCGAAGCAAGCTTGGGAAGAATTTAAGCAGATTCCTTTATCTAAGGCTGAGAACGCCCAGGTCGAGGAGTATATATCCGCTAGGTTTAAAGGAACGACAAGAGATCATCTAATGTATAAAAAGAACATAAATAAAAGGTGGGCCAGCTTCTTAGAGACGCGTCTATTTCACGGTGCATATAAGCGAAGATACGTTGTATATAGCAGCATACTTTGGGATTCTCCGGTTCAGGACGGTCAAAGCCTGTTGTTTCGTGATTCCTTCGAGTGGATTGATGCCACGATAAATTATTTTATCGATAAGCCCGAATTCCAGCTTATTATCAAGCCCCATCCCGGAGAACGGATCTGGGAGAAAGGGACCCGGACTATCTACAGCTATATCCTGGATACCTATCCGGATTTACCCGATAATATAGTAGTTTTAGATTCGGACATGCCTTTAGGTGCTCATGACTTAATTACTTCCGATACTCTTTGTTTGACTTTTACCGGTACACTTGGATTAGAGTTTGCTACCGAAGGGATCCCAGTTTTAGTGGTAGGTAAAGTTCATTATAAAGAAGCCGGAGTTGTTTATAAGGTTAACACTATTGAAGAATATCTGCGTTTACTTGATGATTTCCAGGAAGTAAGGCGATTTTCAAAAAACAATAAAGATCTGGCAAGAAAATACGCCTATTTTTATTTTTTCAGGCGCATGATCGAAATACCATTTTATAGCAAAAGTCAGTGGGCTGAAATGGATTGGCGGGTTATCGCTGATACCAAGAAATTATTCGGCGATGATAGCAATATCATGAAAATATGTAAAAAAATTATATCCGGCCATGATATTTTAATGCCGTTATAAATATAGGCCCGTCGATGAAAACCGGACAGTTTTAATCTTTGAGTGTCATTGGTTATAACGAATAAGGGAAAGCGAAAAGAATAATGAAGATTAAAAGCTTTGCCGAATTAGGCTCTCTATTGACCGGTCACCATAGCCTTAAACAACTTCTGTTTAAGAATACATTCTGGGTTAGCGTATCTTTGGGGGTAGGCCAACTATTGCGGGCAGCTTTATTTATCTATATGGCCAGGATTCTGCAGGCTACGCATTACGGAATTTTTAGTTTTGTTTTAGCTTTCGTCTCTCTTTTTACTGCTTTTTTCGACCTTGGCCTTTCTTCGATAATTACCCGAGAATTTTCTCAGAATAAAGAAAGAGAAAAAGATTTTTACTCCTTGGTTTCTCTTAAGTTTTTTGTCGGCTTAGTGACTATTCTTGCCATCGTTATAAGTTCATTTTTTATTACTCCTTCTTTCCAGATCCGGAAGGCTATCTGGATTATGGCTTTTTTTTCCTTCCTTACCCAATTTTTTGAGGTTTTCTACGCTTTTTTAAGGGCCCGTCAACGTATGGAATATGAGGCCTGGGCGAATATTTTCCAGACTTTACTGCTTGTATCCTTAGTTTTTTTTGTTCTTTTTAGGAGTCCTTCGGTAATAAATATAAGCCAGGCTTATTTACTTTCAGGTCTTATAGCTTTAGGTATATTTACATTTTTTTTTCATCGCAAGATTTTACCTTTTAAACTTAGTTTTGGACTAGAGGTTTGGAGCAAGTTTCTAAAAATGTCCTGGCCTTTGGCTTTGACTTCTATATTTACCATGCTTTATAGCTATACCGATTCGATTATCATGGGTTATTTGAGCCAAATGGCTCAGGCCGGTTGGTATAACGCAAGTTTACGAATTGTTAAAGTGGCTTGGGTTCCTGGAGGCATTATCTGCATAAGTTTTTATCCGGTTCTAACTCAGTTTGCGGATAAGGCTCGGATAGATTTTCAAAGAATATGGGATTATTTCTTGGGAGTAATGTTTATCCTGGCGCTACCTATTGTCTTTGGGGGTATGGCTTTGGCTGAGCGGATTATAATTACTTTGTATGGCCAGGGTTTTGATCCCTCTATATTGACTTTTCGGATATTAATCGTTATGCAAGGCGTTGGGTTTGTTTCTGTTGCTTTCAGTAATCTTCTAGTTGCGGTTAATCAGCAAAAAAAGATTTTTTGGACTACTGTAAGTGGTGCGGTTATGAATATAATTTTGAATCTTATTCTTATCCCCCGGTTCAGTCTTTACGGAGCTGCGGTAGCGAGTCTTATAAGCTATCTTGTGGTTCTAATTTTTTATTTTTGGTTTTCGTTCCGCTTTGTAGGTATAGTCTGTCTAAGCCCTAAGGTTAGCTTGATTGCCACAGCTTCAATATTTTCCAGTATAGCTATGTTTTTCGCAGTTATAACGCCCTTTGTGTATAAGCTTAATGTCTTGTTTTCAATATCTATAGGTGCCTGTATCTACGGTATGGTATTTCTAAGTTTGGCGTTAATCTGGAACGGGTTGCGAAAACAGTAAGATGAAAAGACTTATTCTAAAATTTTTTACTCGCCTTATTAGACAGATACGTATTTTCTGGCTTTTTAAAATAGGTGTTTTTATCAGGATATTTAAAAAAAGGCCTTATCCGGTTAATAAGGACGGTAAAGTCCTTATTCATGTCGGATGCGGCGAGCTTGATGATAGGCGGTTTATAAATGTTGATAGCCGTGTTGCCGGGCATGTTCATGTTGTAGGCACAATTGAGGACTTTCCGTGCTTGTTTCCTGAAGGTTACGCTGATTTGATATATGCCTGTCATGTGCTTGAGCATGTTTCACATCTTAAGCTTATCGAGACTCTTTTAGGATTGCGTAGATGTTTAAAGAAGGGTGGTATATTGCGTGTTTCCGTGCCGGATTTTAAGACTTTAGTTTATATTTATGAAAATAATAAGTCTCTTGATTATATTATACCTCCTCTAATGGGCGGCCAGGGATATGCTTTTAATTTCCACCATTCTGTATTTGATGAGTCCTATCTTAGCCGTCTATTCTTGGAAGCCGGCTTTTCCCAGGTAAGGCTATGGGATCCTCAAAAGGTTGAATATCATGAATTTGACGATTGGTCTAGGAGAAAAATTAATTTGTCCGGGCAGGAGTTCAGTATAAGTCTGAATTTGGAAGCTGTTAAATAGACAATGCTTACGAGTAGCGCTTTAATTTTTATTTCTTATCATCCTGGAAGTTTAATCGAATACGAGCAGATAAAGAATAAACAGCCTAAAAAAAAGGCGAATATTCTAATTATTTGCGACCATCCTTATTTGAATCAGGAAATTATAGATTTGTATTCCAAGCGTTTCGATAGGGTGATTATTCTTCCTTTGATAAGATACCAGCCGAATATTCTTTCAGGGTTTTTTAGACTTTGGCGATTTCACAAACTTTTTAGAAAAGAGATCGCCTCTATTTTAGAGGCTATTAGTGAATATGACATTATTTCCGATTGCTCAGCTTATTTGCCGGTAAATGTCCTTATCTCTGAGTTACGAAGAGACGTCAAGTTTAAGAGGTTAGTCAGTATTCGTCAAGATCGGCGTTATAATTTAGATATCGATATTTTTCGTACGGCTCTCGCTTTTATTTATATTTTTTTCTTTCGGCTTTCTTTGGTTTGGGTCCATAGAGTGCATAAATATACCTATTGTCGGGAGCCCCGGGATGAAATTATATTATTTCGGGATAAGTTTTTTGAAAAACATCTTTCTAAAGAAGTAAAGCCCCGGTCTGCCCCAGTCGCTTATCTTACTTGGCCTCTTCGGTCTCGGGGTTCTTTTGAAGATACGGTTATCTTTTATAGCGATATTGATTTTAGGAGTGATGCTTCTATTTTGTCGGAGGAAGAATTTCGCAAGCGGCTCATGATTTTCTTTAAGAAATTTGCCGAGGTTTACAAAAACTGTAGGATAATCTGTAAGCCTCATCCTTCCAATATACGAGGCATCTTACCTGGTTTAGAACAGGTAAAATATGAGTTATATCAAGGGGGACTTATTTCCCAAATGCATCTGGAGCAGCTTATCCGGAATGTGCGGGCCTGCTATTCGATATCTTCGACTTCGCTTCTGTATTCAGCCCAAAGAGGCATCGCCTCATATGCTATGTACAAATATCTTGGGTTTGGCGGGATATATCCTAGGGTATATTTCGAAACCGATTTTGTTAAAGATAACCCTTTTCTTTATGCGCTTACCAGTATTGAGGAAATTGCTGCGATCGATTCTCTTGATGCCGAATCGGCTTTACGAGAGCGGGCTATTTCGTATACCGCAAAGAAAGAGTGATGGCAGGTTTTAGATGTTGACTATATTCACTATTCCTAAACCTTTCCTTGGACGCCTGGAGACAATACAACGAAATGCCCTTAAAAGCTGGTGTTTACTTAAGGGGGGATGTGAAATAGTCTTATTTGGAGACGACGAAGGCGTATCTGAAGCCGCAGCTGACTTTGGGGTTTTAAATATCCCTGGGATTAATAGAAATTCTACCGGTACGCCCTTTCTTGATTCGGTTTTTACTAAGGTTGAAGGCTTAGCCAGAAATTCTATTCTGGCCTATATTAATGCTGACATTATTTTAATGGACGATTTTCTCTCGGCAATTAAGGATGTTTCTAAGACTATGCGGGAGTTCCTCTTAGTAGGGCATCGTTGGGATTTAAAGATAGACGGAGCGATAGATTTTTCCCAGGGCTGGCAGGAGCAATTGCGCTTAAAGGCCAGGCATAGTGGCAGTCTTCACTCTCATGCGGGGATAGATTATTTTGTTTTCCCCCGCGGCCTTGTGCAAAATTTTCCGCCTTTTCTCGTCGGCAGGCCTGGTTGGGATTCATGGTTTATTTACCATATTCGTTCAAAGGGTATACCGGTGGTGGATATTACGAAGCTTAGTATGGTCGTACACCATAATCACGATTATTCCCATCATGCTCAAGGTCGCTACGGGGTTTGGCAGGGAGAAGAAGCCAGGTATAACCTTGAACTAGCCGGCGGCTACCATAATCTGTATACTTTAAAAGATGCTACTCACATTTTAACCAAGAAGGGTTTATTGTTAAATAAGAGCCTTTACCGTTTTTATAGAAGACTTGTGGCAAAATCTGTAACATCGCCGTTTTATATGTTATTATATAAGCTTTGGCGCAGGTTTTCCGACCTTGTAAGGGCGTAATTCTTTTTATCATGTTGGATAGGATACGATCACTGCTTATTACTTTATTGATACTTGCTATAGGGTTTTCTCCCAGAATACCCTTAGGAATTTTCATTCCCGGTCGTAGATTTGATTTGCGGATTGTAGATATAGTTCTAGTCGTCATTTGCCTGTTTTGGATTTTATATCTTATGATGCGGCCTTACTTGCATTTGACTTCTTTAGCCAAGCCTATAGGTCTGTACTTAGGTATTTGTTTTATTACAACTTTTCTCTCCTTGGTTTTTCTTTCTCGGGTTAGTCTTTTAAGGTCTTTCTTTTATTTTTTAAAAGAAGTCGAATACTTCCTTATTTTTTTTGTTGTAGCTAATTGGGTAAGTAGCAAAAATGCGCTATTAAGAGGGCTTCAGGCAATTATTGTAAGTGGGCTGGCAAACGTTTCTTGGGTTGTGTATCAGCTTATTTCCGGAAAAAACGGCCCTTTGTTTAAATTCCTTACTCCCGAAGGAGCTTTTGACAGGCCAAGGATTTTCGCTAGTTACGGTCCGACTCTTATCGGGGAAGCTTCACCTCTTTCTATCGCCTGTTTTTTCTCATTCCTTTTTTTATTGAGCCTTTGCTGTGCTTATTTCTGGACTGCAAAGAGGAAACTCTTTTTTCTCTTAGCATTTCTTTTCTTACCTTGCGCTTTGCTTAGCGGCACAAAAATGAGTTTAGGGTTAATCTTAGTGGGAGGATTTGTTCTTTTATTAAGGTTTAAAATGAAAAGAAAAATATTTTTCTTTTTATTTATACTGACTTTGCTTATGTTTATAAGCGGAGGTCTTCTATATCATATCCCCATAGCCGGACGGGCTTTTCATTTCAAGTCATATCTTACTGCAATTTTTCAAGAGCGGTTACTGTTTGTGTGGAAGCCTATTTTTTTTGCTAGCCTTAATTACTTTTTGACCGGCGTAGGTAAAGGCGCGGTAGTATTGCCCGGGTTCGGCTTTGTGGATGAGACCCACTGTCATTACCTAAAGGTATTTATTGATTCGGGCATTTTCGGGCTGCTGGCATTTATTGTGCTGATTCTTTCCGTGATTAAGTTATCTTGGAAAATAGGTCTGCGTAGCAGGTTTATTTTTACCAAGATTTTCTCAGCCGCTACTTTAGGTATTATTGTCTCGTTGGCTATAGCAGCCGTGTATCATGATGTATTTCGGCCTTTTGTCCCTAATGAATTACTTTGGGTTTTTATCGGGCTTGCTTGCGCAAGCTGGCGCATAGAACGTAAGAGTTTGCAAAATTCTAATGGTATAGTATGAAAGTAGCTTTAGTAGTACCGCCGAAACAGAAACTCGCCCAGGACCAGTTTCATCGGACCCCCCAGATGGGGATAGGCTACATCGCCGGGGGGCTAAAAAGAGAAGGAGTCGAGTTTACGGTCTACAATTCCAAGCACGCCGGTATTTATGAAGACGAGCTTACGAGATTATTGATTAATGGAGATTATGATCTTGTGGGTTTCAGCTCCATGACTTTTGAAATTAAATCCGTAGGAAGAATAGCTAAAAATATAAAGAAAGCCAAAAAAAATTGCCGTATTGTCGTGGGAGGCTGCCATACAAACGCCTTACCTAAAGAGAGCATGGAAGAATTTCCTGATTTTGACCTTATTTGTATCGGCGAGCATGAAGACCAAATCGCAAGCATCTTCAAACTGTTATATACTCGCGATTACGGGGAACTAGAGAAATTTGACCATATCATCTTTCGAAAAAACGGCGGGTTATTTTATCGGAATTTAACCCGTCGCTTCATTAAAGATGTCGATAGCGTATTTTGGCCGGCATATGAACTTTTCGCCAGCAAAGACTTAACCCCGGCATACTTCAGCGCCCGGGGATGCCCTTATTTTTGTTCTTTTTGCCAGCAAAATTCCGGAAGAGTTATAAGAAGACGTAGTCCCCAGGCGGTCTGTGATGAGATAGAGCATTTTTCTGATTATTTCAAGCAGGACACTTTTACCTTCAGAGACGAGTCATTTACCGTGGATAAAAAGCATACCGCTTCCATATGTAATGAGCTTATAAAGCGCGGTCTTAATAAAAAACTTAAATGGACCTGCGAGACTCATTCCCGGGCCGCGGATTATGATTTATTCCGCTTAATGAAAGAGGCCGGCTGTTACTACGTTGATATCGGAGGAGAGTCGGGCTCTAATGAAATTTTGAAAGCTACCGGTAAAAGCACAACAGTTGAGGCTATAATTGACGCCTGCCGTAAGGTAAGGAAGGCGAAACTAAAATTAGGAGGGCTTTTTATATTAGGGCACCCTAATGAGACAAAGAGGACAATGCTTAAGACAATTGCTTTAGGCACAAAGCTTAACCCCGACTCAATTACATTTTCCATGATGACGCCGTTTCCGGGAACCAAAGTTTATGAGTATGCTTTGAGGAATGAAGCGGGCTTAAAGCTCTTAACCAAAGACTGGGAACGCTACGACAATATAACCGGATCAGCCATGGCCTGGGATGCTTTCTCTCTAAAAACGATTAAAATTTTTCAGCTAGTGGGGCTTGTTTTGTATCATATTTATAATTTGCGACTTGTGCAGTTTACCAAGTATTTACATCGGCACAAGAAGGGGATTATCAGTTACTTTCTTGCATTTTTCGGTATCCGCTATAAAGAGTTTTGATAGGATATGGGACTCGATAACGAGCTTGACTTAATTTTTTATAAGTAATTATAAAGTAAAGAAGCTTATCTTGGGGTTTATTGATAGTTATGGATGTATTATTGCTTAAGCCTTATTCAGATATTTTTAATGTAGTTGCGCCTTTAGGTTTGGGTTATTTAGCCGCGGCTTTAAAAAAAGAAGGCATTTCGTCGAGAATAATCAACCTTAATAAAGATCGGTTTACTATTCCGGAATTAGCCGATTTTATAAAACGGGAAAAGATTTCTGTGGTCGGAGTTTCCTGTTGTTCTAACGAGCATAGTTGGCTTGAAGATTTTTCCCGGATTCTTGAATATTTGCCCGAGGTATCGCTGGTTGCAGGGGGTCCGCATCCCACGGGTTTGTCTAAAAGATTAATGGAATTAATCCCCCGAATTAATTTTATTATCCGGGCTGAAGCAGAAGAATCTCTGCCTCAGCTTGTCAGGATATTGATTAATAGAAGGACAGACGACTTTTCTTTGTCAAATATAGCCAATTTAGTTTGGAGAGATAACTCAGGTTCTCTTATTGAAAATACCCTAAGGTTTCCCGATAATCTTGATGCCTTAGAGTTTCCTGATTGGAATGCGCTTTCGCCGGCAGACTACTCTAGGTTTTCTCCTCACGGGGGTTTTAGAAAATCTTTGCCCGTAGCTCAAATAATTACTACCCGAGGCTGTCCCTGCGCCTGCAGGTATTGCGCTGCTGAGCTCATGAATGGCAAGGCCTTAAGGAAGCGCAGCTGCCGCTCGGTCTTATCGGAGATTGATTACTTGGTAAATAAACACAATGTTAAAGAAATCCACATAGAAGACGACAACTTTACGTTTGATAAGAACCACGCCCTAGGTATTTGCAGGGCTATTCAAAAGAGCGGCTATAAGCTTTATTTTGGTTTGCCTAACGGGATAAGATTAGATAGATTCGATGAAGAGGTTCTTAAAGAGCTTAAGAATACAGGATTTTACTTTTTTTCCTTAGGTATAGAAAGCGGCAGCCCCGCGACACTTAAGAAGATGGGTAAATTCATTGATTTAGATAAAGTAAAAAGCGCCCTTAGCTTAATGAGAAGATATGATTTTATAATAAAAGGGTTTTTTATTATAGGTTATCCCGGTGAGACGAAGAAGGATATCTTTAAGACTATAGAATTTGCGAAATCCTTGGATTTAGACCAGGCTTTTTTTTCTTTTTACATTCCTTTTCCCGGAACCCCGGAGTTTTCCCGGCTTGAGGCGGAGGGAAAAATAGATACCACCAGTTGTAATTGGGATAATTTTTAT
The DNA here is from genome assembly GCA_016932855.1 of Candidatus Omnitrophota bacterium. Classification (GTDB taxonomy): domain Bacteria; phylum Omnitrophota; class Gorgyraeia; order Duberdicusellales; family Duberdicusellaceae; genus JAFGCB01. The sequence continues at coordinate 48,011 of JAFGCB010000064.1, forward strand.
AGCGGTAAGTTTACCAAGCCGCCGTATATTCCCGAGGGAATTAATGAGCAGGAACTAAAGAAAATGCTCGCGCTGGCTTTCCGGTCATTTTATTTTCGGCCGAAGATAGCCGTAAGACTGGTAAAGGATTTTCACTCTTTTGTTCATGTTAAAAGCGTTTTCAGAGCTGTTTTGTCATTGATGAGCAAAGCTTAAAGTATAATAAGATTTGTCTTATTTAACCGGTTTTTAAGTCCGAAGAGATATATTCTTTGTTTATTTTGGGAATTTATTTATTGGCGTTTTTCAATATCTTAAGAGGTTTTTAAATGAAAAATATTGACGGTCCTGGTCTAGTTTCCGTAATTATCCCTTGCCGTAATGAGGAAAATTACATTGCCAAGTGTCTTGATTCTCTGGTAGATCAGGATTACCCTAAAGATAAGCTGGAGGTTTTGGTTGTTGACGGAATGAGCCTAGATTCTACGCGGCAAATCGTTTCAGAATACTCTGCAAAGCACCCCTTCATACGCATACTTGATAATCCGGATAAAATAACTCCTTTTGCCATGAATAGAGGTATTCATCATGCTAAAGGCGATATCATTATGAAAGTTGATGCTCATACTGTTTATGACCCAAGATACATTTCGAATTCAGTAAGGTATCTTCATGGATTTAAGTCTGATAATGTGGGTGGCGTTCTTAAGCCTATATTTGATCACAAAACTCTTATAGCTCGAGCCATTGGTCTTTCTATTTCTTCTCCTTTTGGGGTAGGTAATTCTTATTTTCGTATTGGAAGCAAAAAGCCCCGCTGGGTGGATACTGTTGCCTTCGGCTGTTACCGTAAGAAAATCTTTGATAAAATCGGCTTTTATAATGAGAAGCTTGTTCGGGGTCAAGATATCGAACTTAACTTACGTTTGCAAAGAGCAGGCGGAAGAATTCTTCTTCATCCCGATATTGTAGGTTTTTATTATCCTCCTTCTAAATTGATTGTTTTTTTAAGGCATAGTTTTCGCAACGGCCTCTGGGCGATCTTACCGTTCAAGTATACTGATGCTTTGCCGGTAAGACTTCGGCACTTGGTTCCTTTGGTATTTGTTTTAAGTCTTTTTGGTGCTTTATTTTTCTCAGTTTTGCATATTAGTTTTTTGTGGCTAGTTTTGGGGATAGTTCTTTTGTACGGTATCACCAGCCTTTATTTCTCGCTCCAGATAGCCCGTAAGGAAAAAGATAGCAGTCTTTTGTTGATTCTACCCTTTATCTTTTTCCTTTTCCATGTTAGCTACGGCGTAGGCTCGCTTCTGGGGGTATTGCAGTGCGTATTTGTTCTGAATTTCTGGAAAAAAATGCTTCAGATGTATTTTCGGTATGCTTCGAGATTACATATAGGTCCGGTGGTTAAAAAGATAATAAAGGAAATAAAAAACGGATGGAAAAAGCAAGAATGGTGGAGCTTTAGGCTTCCTAGTCTATTCGTAAGAGGAGTTTTCCATTATCTAATAAGAGAAAAAAACGAAGGCATCTATGTTATGGATGAAGATTGGGATAATCTTTTAATTTTGGATGCCTGTAGATTTGATTTATTTACTCAGACTAATTGGATCGAGGGCGTATTAGAGAAAAAAATATCCCGGGGCAGCCATACCTGGATGTTTTTGCGGGAAAACTTTACCGGCTTTTATCCCGATACTATCTATGTTTCATCGAATCCTTTCATCTGGGAGTTCAGGTACTCTTTTTATAAAACGGTTTACATTGCTCCGGAAGAAGAAATAGAAAAATACGGGACAGTCTTGCCGGAAACAGTAAACAAGGCAGCCCTAGAGGTGCATAGGCTTCATCCTAACAAGCGCTTGATTGTGCATTATTTGCAGCCCCATGATCCTTTCATAGGCAAGATTCAGATAGAAGAGGTGAAAAACAAGGATATAAGTCCTTTTTATCTTTTTGCCCGGGGTAAAATAAAGAAATCCCTTCTCTGGCAGGCTTATCAGGATAATCTTAAGAGGGTCTTGCCTTTGGTAGAGGAGTTGACAGAAGCACTTTCCGGAAAGACAGTCATAACTTCTGACCACGGTGAATCATTCGGTTCAAAGGTGCGGATATTTCCGGTTAGGATTTACGGTCACTCCGGGCCGCGAATTAAAGACCTTATTGAGATTCCTTGGTTTGTGATTGATAAGGGCCCCCGAAAGAAAATTGAAGTCGAGATAGAACAGCTTTTTCCGGTGGAAGAGGTTGCTGTCGATGAGAGCAAAATCAGAGAGCACTTAAGAACTTTAGGTTATATTTAATAGTATGGGTAACACGATACTTAAAGAAAAGCTTGTTGAGGAGATTAGCGTTGTCCGCGGTACCTTTTACGGTTCAATGGGGGTGGCTTCAAGGATTATCTTTCTTTTTCTTGCTAATTTGATTCTGGCCAGAAGCTTAGGCCCGGCTTCTTACGGGGTATTATCCTTGGTTTTCCTTATCGTAACTTTAGGAAACGCTATAGTGATAATGGGCTTGGACAGAGGGTTAAGCAGGTTTATCGGGAGATTCCGGGCAGATAACCAAAAAGATGCATTAGCTCATACCGTAAAATCCGGCATAGTCTTAAGCGGAGGCCTTTCTATTCTTTTTTCCTTACTTTTATTTATTTTTTCTTCAGGTCTTGCTGCAGTATTCGGTATGCCGCGGCTTTCCTGGATGCTTAAGATTATTTCTTTTACCTTCTTGCCGGCCGCTTTTATAGAAGTAGTCGGAAGTGTATTCCAGGGCTATGAAAACATTAAGATTTCCAGAGCTGTTACTTCTTTTATTCCCAGTTTTTTATGGTTTTTTGCCTCCGGCCTATTGGTATTTTTAAGAAAAGCAACGCTTCTAAATTTTTGTCTATATTATGTAGCTCTTACCTGGCTTAGCGGGATTGTAGCCTTTTATTTTTTAGTCCGTAGTTTTTCCAATCTGTTTCGAGCGGGCGCGTTACTGCATTCCCTTAAAGAAACGGCCTTTTCTCTGTTTTCTTTTTGTCTTCCTTTGCTTTTATTTAATTTTTTAGCCCTTGCCAGTGTCTATGTAGACAGTTTTCTTATCGGATATTTTCTAGATGCCTACAAGGTAGGGATTTATCAGGTAGCCTTCAGAATAGCCCGCTTAAGCCCTTTTGTTTTTTTGGGCTTAAGGGACGTATTCATTCCCCTTATGTCCAGGAATTTAGCTCAGAGAGATTTGGCTTACGAGAGCATTAATGAGACATACGTAAGGGTTGCAAAGTGGGTGTCGGCTTTGACTTTCTTGATTATCATAACCATTATGGTTTTTTCGGACTTTTTTGTCGGTTGGTTCGGCAAGGAATATTTAGAGAGTTCTTTGGTTTTAAAGATACTCTTAATCGCTTATTTGGTTTACAGTCTTTTTGGCCCGACCGAAGCGATGAATATTGCCTTAGGAAGCACGCGATTTGTGGCCGGATATACCTTACTTAGTGCGGTGACAGCAGCTGTTCTTAATTGGATTATAATACCTCGTTTCGGTATTATCGGCGCCTCATGGGTTGCTGTTGTAAGTATAGCTGTTATGAAATTAGTAGCCTTTATAAAGCTTTATAAAATTAACCGGATAATACTTTTTAAAGCCTCATATACTAGCTTTATCGTAGTTTCCTTTTTTGGAGGGTTATTGTTTGGCTTTTCCATATTCCGCTTTATAAATACCGGCTTATATGGCATACTTTTATTTATTCCTTGTTTTGCCGTCTTTGAGGTATTTACGCTAAAGAAGCTGGGGTTAATAGATCAGAAAGATTTGGCGCTTCTTAAGCTTATTTTTATAAAAGGCAAATCTTTTTTTGCCGGCGTTTCCTAAAGGTTAGCGGCCGTTATTTAAGAAGAGTAAATTTCCGTAGATTTTTCAATAAAATCAAGATAAAATACGACAATATCGGTAATGCCAAAGCTTGCATGAAAGGATGAGAGATAAATCATTGATTTTAAAGGACTATTTTTCATGCAAGGGGGGAGGAAATTCAACCCCCAAAATTGCAATTCAAAATTTAAAATTTTGGATTTTAACTTGAACTTTTTACTTTTGCCTTTTGAATTTTGACTTACTTAAGTATAGGGTTAAGACTTTGACAATACGATAATAGCTAAAGGGGCCGATTTCATGCTTAAGCGTTTATTTGATATTATTTTTTCTCTGACAGGGCTCATCCTTACCTTCCCTTTGTTTCTTATTGTGGCTATATTTATAAAATTGGAGGATAAAGGCCCGGTTTTTTATCCCGGGATAAGGGTAGGAAAAGGAGGTAAGCATTTTAAGATGTTTAAATTTCGGACCATGGTGGTAAATGCCGATAAAATAGGGGGCCCTTCAACTGCTGATGATGATCCCAGGCTTACCAGAGTGGGAAGACTTATCCGCAAATTCAAATTGGATGAAATCCCTCAGCTTATAAATGTTTTTTTAGGCCAGATGAGTTTTGTAGGACCCCGGCCGGAAGTTCCTTTTTATGTAGATATGTTTACCCAAGAGGAACGTAAGATTTTGAATGTCCGGCCCGGTATTACTGATTGGGCTTGTCTTTGGAATCCTGACGAAGGAGCGATTTTGGCCGGAAGTCCTGACCCGGAAAAGGCCTATATGGAGAAAATAAGGCCGACAAAGATTAAGCTTCAATTAAAATATGTAAACGAGCATTCTTTTTTTACTGATTTAAAGATAATGTTTTTAACTTTAAAAACCATCATAACTAAACAGAAGACGGAAGTTGAAGTCTAATGGTAATTAATTTCAAAATTCCAAACTCAAATACTACCAATACTACCAAACAAATCCCAAACCCCAACAGGTTTTGGATTTGGGATTTTGAACTTGGGATTTGGTAGCATTTGGATTTTGGATTTAAGTCCTAGGGGATAGATGTATGAGCATAATAGAATCTTGTTCCAAGCCGATTAATAAAGACTCAATAAAAGGCATTAGCCCTAAGCAGTTAGTTTCTATGTACGAAATGATGCTCAAGATTCGCCTTGTTGAGGATTACATAGGCCGGATGGTCGCTAGACGCGAGGTCAAGACGCCCTGTCATCTTTATCTAGGGCAGGAAGCGGTTGCCGTAGGTGTATGCGCCCATCTTAAGAAAGACGATTTTGTTTTTAGTACCCATCGTTCCCATGGCCATTACTTGGCTAAGGGCGGGGATTTAAAGTCTCTTATGGCTGAGATTTTCGGGAAAGCTACCGGCTGTTGCCGGGGCAGGGGCGGCTCTATGCATATAGCCCAGCCGTCACTCGGTCTTCCCGGAAGTTCGGCAATAGTCGGCGGAACCATTCCCCTTGCGGTAGGCGCGGGCTTAGGGATTTCGTTGAAAAGTAGGCCTAATGTTGCGGTTGCTTTTTTCGGTGACGGAGCCACCAACGAAGGCATTTTCTATGAATCTCTTAACTTCGCACGTTTAAAGAATTTGCCGGTTATCTTTATCTGCGAAAATAATTTTTATTCTACTCATATGCATATTTCAAAGATTCAGGCGGTTTCCCAGCTTTATAAGATAGGAGAGTTATTTGATATCCCCTCTTTTCAGGTAAACGGCTATAACATTATTGAGGTATATACTCTTGCTAAGAAAACCATAGAGACGGCTAAAAAAGGCAAGGGGCCTGTATTTGTCGAGGCTTTTACCTATCGTTGGAGAGGCCATGTCGGGCCTAACTGGGATTTGGATACAAACATCCGGGCGAAAGAGGAAGTCTACTGGTGGGTCAAGAACTGTACTATAAAAAGACTCGAAAGGCTTTTATTAGGGGAAAAGATACTTAATAGTAAAAAAAGAAAAGATATCTTTAGGAAGCTACATGCTGAAATTCGCCAGGCAATAAAGTTTGCCAAAGAAAGCCCTTATCCCGATAAAAAGGAACTAAAAGACGTATATGCATAGCAAATCCCAAATCCCAACGGGTTTTGGATTTGGGATTTGATAAATAGAGTAAATATGAAAAGAAAACTTACTTACGCAGAAGCTATTAATGAAGCTCTGCATCAATTGATGCAAAAAGATAAAAATGTCATTGTTATCGGTCAGGGCGTGACCAGTCCCTGGTATGTCGGTGCTACCACGGTCGGTCTTCTTGATAAATTCGGCGAGAAAAGAATTATTGATACTCCGGTATCCGAGAGTGCCATAACCGGTGTAGCCGGGGGCTGCAGTCTTACGGGAGCTAGGCCGATACTTGTCCACCCCCGAATGGATTTTATGTATTATGCTTTTGACCAGATTATAAATCATATGGCAGGTTGGCATTTTATGTTCGGTGGTAAAGTCAATATGCCTGTAGTCTTCTGGGCGATTATCAATCGGGGAGGAGAACAGGCTGCTCAGCATTCTCAAGCCTTGCAAGGGCTATTTATGCATATTCCCGGCCTAAAACTGGTTATGCCTTCAACTGCCTACGACGCAAAGGGTCTTTTAGTAAGCGCGGTAGAGGATAATAGCCCGGTTATGTATATTGATGACAGATGGCTTTATAGCCAAAAAGAGCATGTGCCAGAAGATTTATATAGAGTTTCTATTGGTAAATCGCAAATAAGGCGTAAGGGTAAAGATTTAACTATTATTGCCAGCTCTTATATGACTCTTAAGGCCTTAGAAGCCTGTGAAGTTCTTGAAAACGAAGGCATAGAGGCTGAGGTTATTGATTTAAGAAGCATTAAACCCCTTGATACAGAAACGCTTTGTAAGTCGGTTAAAAAAACCGGCCGGCTGGTGATTGCCGACGGAGGCTGGAGGACTTGTGGATTAGCCGCGGAGATTTCAGCGCAGATTTCAGAGAAAGTTTTTAATTATTTGAAGAAGCCCATTGTAAGAGTAACTTTGCCTGATGCTCCTGCGCCGGCAAGTTCTGCCTTAGAGAGGGCTTATTACCCGACAGAAAAGAACATCATCAAAGCCGCCAAATCCCTATGCAATAAAAATTCGGTTCGCCGAAAAAAATAAATATAAAAAAAATGCCAAATTTATTTACCCCTACAAGAATCGGCGAAATATAAAATATGTAGGGGCCGGGCTTGCCCCGGCCCATTAAAACAATAATATTAAATACATGAAATATAAAGTCCCTTTCGTAAATTACCCCCTTCAATACCGTAACCTAAAAACAGAGATTGATTCTGCTGTCCAGTCTGTTTTAGAAAGAGGCGATTTAATATTACGTCAGGATGTCGAAGATTTTGAAAAAGACCTGGCTTCTTTTTTAGGAGTAAAATTCGCCGTCGGCCTTGATGACGGCACTAACGCCATAATTTTTGCTTTAAAGGCTGCCGGAGTAGGCCCCGGCGATGAAGTAATTACCGTAAGCCACACTTTTGTGGCCTCTGTAGCTTCTATTGTTCACTGTGGTGCAACCCCGGTGCTTATAGATGTAAAAGAATACGATTATCTTATGGATATGGATAAATTAGAAAAGGTTATAACTCCCAAGACAAAGGCAGTTATACCTGTGCATCTTAATGGTCGAGGCTGCGACATGGAAAAATTAATGTTTATAGCAAAAAAACACAATTTAGCTGTTGTTGAGGATACAGCCCAAGCCTTAGGGGCAAAGTTTAAAGGTAAGATGATAGGTTCTTTTGGCCTAGCTTCAACTTACAGCTTTTATCCGGCAAAAATCTTAGGAGGCGTAGGTGACGCAGGAGCCCTTGCTACAAACGATAAAGAGGTTTATGAGCAGGCCATTCTTTTACGCGATCACGGCCAGAAGACTAAGACCGACATAGTCTGCTACGGCTTTACCGGTCGTTTGGACAATTTACATGCGGCGATCCTGAATGTTAAGTTTAAGCGTCTGCCTGGGTGGATTGAGCGTCGCAGAGAAATTGCCGGGATTTACCAGGTGGGCCTAAGCGACTTAGATCAAGTTGGTCTTCCGCCGGCCCCGGATAGCGACAGCCGTTTCTTTGATGTTTATCAAAATTATGTTTTGCGGGCTCAAGAAAGAGATGAGCTTGCTCAGTTTTTGAAAGAAAACGGGGTTGAGATTTTGATAAAAGACCCGGTTGCCCTTCATCATCAAAAAGGCTTAAAGCTTGAGAAGTTTAAATTACCCGTATCTGAGAAATTGGCTCAAGAGGTGATTTCTCTTCCCATGTATCCTGAGCTTAGCAACGAGCAGGTTCGCTACGCAATAGATTGCGTTAAGAGGTTTTATTCAAACGGGTAATATACAACAGGTATTAAATCTTTCCTTAATATAAATAATTATGTTTACCCCTAGTCAGAAAAAACAGTTTATGGTCTATTTCGGGATTTTTCTAATGGCGCTAGTTATCCATTTCTGCTTTTGGTTTGGCTATTATCAAGGCCGGCCTGGGACCTCATCTGATTTTGTGCATCAATTGGATCCAAACGCAAGACAATTAGTGGAATATCTCAGGGGAAATATTGTCTTGTCGGCGATTTCTTTTGAGCACCCCTTAGGCGTAATTGCCCATTTTAACTGGCTTATTTTCGTCAGCCTTATGTATTTTTTCTTCGGTTTGGGTAATGTAACAGCGATTATCGTTTTTCAAATAATAGCCGTTTCTCTGGTAACAGTGCTATTCTTCAAGATTACACTTAGACATTACCGTTCAAGAGTTATTGCCTTTGTTTTTACTTTTATTTCAATGGTTTTTATTGATAATATATCCTGGAACCTCTGGGCTTCTACCGAATGTTTTTACCGCATCCTATTCTTCGTTTTTTATTATTATTTGCTTCAACTTTTCTTTATTAAGAAAAATTATAAATACTTTTCTTTAGTTTTTTTCATTTCATTCTTCATTCTTGTTTTTACGAGGATTGACACGATTATTTTATATTTGCCTTTCTATATCTTATTAATCGGCTTAGGTGTAAAGTATTTGCGTCTTCGAATAAAATTAATAATCGCGGCAGCTGTCATAGGGCTTTTTTCCTGGATAATCCTTTCTTTTGATTTGTCGGCGGCCAGGATGTTGACCCTGGGCAGCGTGGAGAAGTTCTACAAAGACGGGATTGTAGTGCATTTCTATAGATTCATCGAACCTTTTGATAATACTATGAGCGGCAACTACTTATATCTGTTTTCACGGTGGATTAAGCTCTGGTTCTACCGGGCCTATGAATTTTTCAACCTAATGCCTTATCGATGGTCGAATATCCACAAATTGCAGTATGCCTTTTTTATGATTATATTTTATTTTTTTTCTTTCTTTGCCTTGCTGAGGATGTTCAGGAATAAGGATTATCACTTTCTTTTCTTTTTTCTTGTGTATGTTTCAAGCGCTATAATGCATATTTTTCTATTTGGAGTAACCGCTGATTTGAGGACTACTTTTACTCATGTCCCTTTTTTGATTTTAACTGCCGGTTACGGCTGCGATTATTTATTTTCACTTTTTAAAGATAAGAAAGATCGTCCTAACGGCGACTTTTACAGAAGCTGAAGAAATAATATAAATTTAATGCAGGCAGTAATACTTGCAGGAGGCAGGGGCTTGCGTCTTAAGCCTTTTACCGATACAGCGCCTAAAGTTATGGCTCTTGTTAAAGGAAAGCCTTTTCTTGAGCATCTTTTAAGATATATAAGGTCTTTTTCGATAAAAGATATCCTTTTGCTTACGGGATATTTGGGAAAACAGATAGAGGTTTATTTTGGGAATGGAGAGCAGTTAGGCCTTAGCATTGAGTATGTGAACGAGGCCAAGCCTTTAGGTACAGGCGGCGCATTAAAAAATGCGGAAGATAAATTAAGGGGTGAGTTTTTACTTTTTAACGGGGACACCTATTTGCCTATAGACTATAAAGAAGTTATTGAGTCTTTTCAGCGGCGGGCTGCTTCCTGCATGATTGTTGCTCATAATAATTCCGACAAGATATTCGTTAATAATATGCGTGTGGGTGAGGATAGCCGCGTTCTTGCCTATAGCAAGACAGACACCCAGGCAATGACTGAGGTGGACGCGGGCCTTACGTTGTTTAAAAGAGAAGCGATAGATTACATTCCGGAAAAAAAGCCGTGTTCTTTCGAAAGAGAGGCCTTGCCACGGCTTATTGAGAAAGGTTATGTTTCAGCCTTTATCACCGGCCAGCGCTTTTATGATATGGGCACTCCTGGAGGACTAAAAGATATGGAGGATATTTTGTAATGATTATAACTCGTACTCCTTTTAGAGTAAGTTTTATGGGCGGCGGGAGCGATTTCAGGGATTTCTATAATAAGAACGGATATGGAGCCGTGGTCAGCGCCGCAATTGACAGATATATGTACATAGTCATCCATCCTTACTTTCATGATAAGATACGCATAAAATATTCTAAGACAGAAGATGTAGAGCGCCTTGCCGATATTAATCATCCTTTGGTAAGAGAATGCTTGAAAAAGGTTGAAGTTGAGAAAGGGATTGAGATCGCCAGTTTCGCCGATGTGCCGGCAGGGACTGGTCTAGGTTCTTCCAGCGCCTTTACCGTAGGGCTATTGCACGCTTTGTATGTCTATAAAGGTAAGAGCGTATCGAAAGAGAAGCTCGCTCAAGAGGCCTGTGAGATAGAAATAGATATACTGGGCGAGCCTATAGGCAAGCAGGATCAATACGCCTCTGCTTACGGCAATATTAATTATTTTAAGTTCAAAAAAGATGAGACAGTAGAAGTTTGTCCTATTCCAGTAAAGCAGGAAGTAGAAGATAAGCTTAAGCGGGATTTCTGCCTTTATTATACAGGCCGGATGAGACAGGCCAGGGATATTCTTATTGAGCAGAAAAACAATATTGCTGATAGGGATAAATTTGTGGTTTTAAGAAAGATGCTTGGCTTAACGCAAGAGCTTAAGGAAATTTTCCAGAAAGAAGAGATTGACCGCATAGGTTCTTTTTTACACAGAGGATGGCTTTACAAGAAAGAGCTAGCCGAAGGCATTTCTAATTCGGGGGTTGATGAATTTTACAATAAATCCTTGCAGTACGGCGCTGTAGGCGGAAAGCTCCTGGGTGCCGGAGGAGGAGGCTTTTTACTCTTATATTCTTTAGACCATGCAAGCTTAAAGAAAAAATTAGGCTGCAAGACTTTGCCTTTTAATATAGATAAAGAAGGAACAAAAATATTATTTAATGGATAAAGGAGGTTTTCGTTGATGCCGGCAGAATTCTTGAAAAAATATTTCGCGGACATGCAAAGAATTTTCCAGGCTTTCAGTGTTGAGGAATTTGCTAAGTTTATCTCGGAATTGAAAGATGCCTACGAGAAGGGTTTGTCTATTTTCGTCTTCGGTAACGGTGGCAGCGGCTTAAACGCTTCTCATTTTGCTTCGGACTTAAACAAAGAAGCCAGCCTCGGCAAACCTAAGCGGTTTAAGGTGACCTGTCTTAACGACAGCCCCGCGCTTATTTCTTCTTACGCTAATGATATCTCCTATGCCGATATATTCTCAGAGCAGCTAAAGAATTTTATGAAGGAAAAAGACCTTGTCATCGGGATTTCCGGCAGCGGCAATTCCGAAAATGTCATAAGAGCGATAGACTACGCCAACGAAGAAGGCGCAAGGACTCTGGGTATATGCGGCTTTAAAGGAGGCAGGTTGAAGAAAGTCGCCCTAAACTGTCTAGTCATTGACAGCGATGATATGCAGAAGGTTGAAGATGCGCATCTTATAATTCTTCATTGCGCTGTGCAGTGGTTGAAACTTAACTTACCTTAAAGAGGAAGATAAGGCTTCGCGATAATTGAAACTATTCCATGGTTTTCTTAAAATCAACGCGTCTAAAGAATATTATTTGTATTTTTAGCGGTATAGCTATCTTTATTTTAGTCGTTATTCTATTTACGCCTTTGGCTGAGCAGTTATGTAAGGCGCTTATTATTGATGAAGCGCCTGTGTCTAGTGAAGGAATTGTTATTTTATCGGGAGGGGTTTATAAGTGTGGTCTTCCTGATTTTGGCACCTTGGTAAGGTTGAGGAAAGGGTTAGAATTGTATCGGGAAGAATACGCAGATAAGATTATTTGTCTCGGAGGAAATATGGTAGAAAAGACCCAGAAAACCTTCGCCCAACATATGAAAGATACCCTTATACTTAACGGTGTTGCTGCCGACGATATTTTAATTCAGGATGAGACGGTTAATACCTATCGGGATGTGGCGCATTTGGTCAAAAAGTTTAACGGTATTTTTGATTTTAATCAGGTACTTTTTGTGACCTCAGCTTACCATACTTACCGCCTAAAAAAAATTTTGCAGAAAATGGGGATCAACGCCCGGGTGATTTCGGCTGAACCATACGAATTAACGCCTAGGTTCTGGCCGGAGAGATTACTTTTTTTCTATTACATCATAAGGGAATACGGCGCAATCTGCTATTTTAAGCTAAAGGGTTATATCTAATGGGCAGTAAACTTTGGGGAGGGCAAATTTTTTTGTTGATGCTTGAGTAATGAGGCAAGAAGATAAGAGAAAAGACCCTTGCTTAGTTTTCGTAAATCCGCCTTCCTTTAGACAGACAGAGGTTCACGACAGCCCTCCTTACCCCAATATTAGCATTGCCTATATTGCTGCAGTAGCCAGAGAAGCAGGATATCCTAATTGTTTCAATATTGACGCTAAATTGGAGCGTTTGACGCTAAGGGAGGTTGTCCAGCGTATTCTTGAATATTCGCCCGCTTTAGTCGGCTTTACCGGCCTTACTAACGATATAGAGCAGGTTCGCCGTATCGCCGAAGCCCTAAAAGGATACAGCAAGGATATCATAACCGTCGTCGGCGGGGTTCATGTTTCAGCTTTGCCGCGGCAGACCCTATATGAAATTCCTGCGGTTGATTTTGTGGTCATAAATGAAGGAGAGCTGACGTTTCCAAGGTTACTTAGGGCTTTTTTTGACAAGTCCGAAAAAATCTCGGAGGTTCCCAATCTTTGCTATCGGAAAAACGGGGGAATAGTCGTTACCAAGAAGGAGGATTGGATAGAAGATTTGGATAAGCTTCCTTTTCCCGCCTGGGATTTATTTCCGCCGGTGCAATTTTATCCGTTCATGGCAAGCCGGGGTTGTCCTTTTGGCTGCCGTTTTTGTAACCCTATGGGCAAAAAGGTTCGCGAACGTTCCCTGGAAAACATGCTTAGAGAGGTTCAACAGCTTATTGAGAAGTATAACCCCAAGATTATTTCTTTTTTCGATGAGACATTCGGCTTAGATAAAGAAAAGACCGCTGCTCTTATGGATGCTTTCATTAAGATTGATTTGGCCAAGAAGTTAAAGTGGTACGCTGCTTTGCGCGTAAGCACAACCACTGTTGAGGTTATGTCTCATATGTATGAGGCTGGCTGTCGCTTGGTTGGATTCGGTATTGAATCTGGGTCACAACGAATATTGGGTGAAAAAATGGTTGATATCAATTATGCCCGGACATTGGTAAGGCACGGGATAAATCTCGGCATGGAGGTTAACAATTTTTTTATTTTAGGCCATCCCGATGAGACTGCCTGGGAGATGCTGAAGACTATAAGACTTGCTGCAAAGCTTAATCCCACCCGTCCCATATTTGGGATTATGGTTCCTTATCCCGGCACAGAAATTTATGATTTAGCCAAAGAAGGTAAGTCCGGCTATAAACTTATTGCCCGGTCGTGGAATGATTACAATAAGCATATCGGAAACGCCCTTAGGTTCACTAAAGTCGGAAATCTAACAGTCGAGTTTTTACGGATATCAGCATATTTATATTTTTTTATCTATAATCTGCGGTTTCGGGATTTATTGATTTTCATTAAAGATTACTGCCGCACGGCATTCGGGGTCTTGAAGAACATCCACCGAAGGATTTAGAGTAAGGCTATTTAGGCTTTAGAGAGTTAATAAGAATATTTAACCCGATTAAAAGAAGGTATTATGAAAAGATCTGACAGCCGGATTGCCGATCGCCTTAAATATACTTTAGTTACTTTATGTAACCGAATAAGGTATGGTTCTACTTGGAAGAAGCCGTTTTATATGCTGCGGCTACTAAAAAATTTATTCCTTCGGATTTGCTTTAATAAAAGGCCTTTACGGGGGATTGATTTTGCAGTTGATTTCGCCTGCGACTTAAAATGCGCGCACTGTTTTAACCGCGATATACTTACGCCTGGCAACAGCCGGAAGATGGGCATAGATGATTACGCCCGTGTTTTTAAGGAGGCTGAGAAAGAGGGGATCCTGAATTTTTGTTTTCAGGGCGGCGAATTTTTAATCCTTAAAAACTGGCAGGATATTTTGAGGTTGCTGGATTCACGAAAGTTTTCTATTTCAGTAACTACGAACGGAACTCACCTGGACGAGGAGGTTGCGAAAAAATTAAAAGAACTTGGGGTTAATACCGTCACCGTCAGTATTGACAGCGGGATAGCCGCCGAGCACGATGAATTTAGAGGTCAAGAGGGAAGTCATGCTAAGGCCCTAAAGGCGATAGAGAATTCCCTGAAGCAGGGATTTAAGGTCGTACTTAATGCGACCATAACTCCTGCGAGTATGCGCTCGGAGGGTTTTTTAAAACTTTTAGAATATGCGGCTCAAAAGAAGACTTTATTAAATACTATTTTTGCAGCTCCTTCCGGCAATTGGAGCGGCAAAGAAGAGATTATTATGCGCGATGAGGATATTTCAGAATATAAAGCTATTTGTAAGAGATATCCTAACGTAGTTCGTGATATGGATTCGTTATATTTAGGCAGGGGTTGTCCGGCTGCCAATGAGTCAATTTATATTACTCCTTATGGTGATGTGTTTGCCTGTGCCTATATACATATTACTTTAGGTAATATCTTTACCGAACCTTTGCATCAGATTAGAAAAAGGGGCAGAAAATATTTTAAATATCAGAGTAAATGTCCCATCTCCGAGAATAGAGATTTTATTGAGCAGTATAATCGCCTGGTAAAAGGGGCTAAGGCTCTGCCTTTGCCTTACGAGGCCCATAACGAGATTACAGCCTGGGATTCTTAAGCCGGGGACATTCTTATTTTAAGTATTGGCCTTAGCGCCGGGATTTAAAATTATGATTAATAGCCTTTTGGATGGAGTTAAGCCTCAGGATATTCGAGTAGCATTCGTTCATGATTTAACCTTTAATGAGCCGATAGGAATAGGATATTTGGCCGCTTATATAAAGAAACATTTTCCTTTGGTTAAAGTTGCCTTGTTTGATCCTAAGGTTGATCCTATATCTTCCATAGCCGACTTTCAGCCTACGTTAGTTCTTTATAGTATTATGACTGGTCAGCAGAAGCAGTATATTGAGCGGAACATAAGGATAAAGAAGTTGCTTAAACCTTTCATATCTGTTTTTGGAGGGGCTCATCCGACATATTTTCCGGAGATGGTCACAGAAGAAGGCGTTGATATTATTTGCCGGGGTGAAGGGGAGAAACCTTTAGGAAATTTGATACAGGCAATGGTATCGCATTCAGACATACGTTTTATAAAGGGACTTTGGGTCAAATACGACGATAAGATCCACAGAAACGAGGTTGATTTGCTTATCGATGATTTAAGCGCTTTGCCTTTTCCGGACAGGGATATATATTACGGTAAGTCATCTTTTCTAAGAACCTACGGCAGAAAACCCGTGGTGGGCGCCCGGGGATGCCCCTTTAAATGTTCGTATTGTTATAACAGCGGGTTAAACGCCTTGTTTGCGGGCAAGGGAAAGGTTTTTCGTTCCAGGAGCCCTCAGTCCGTGGTTAGTGAAGTTAAGGCTATTAAGTCTAAGTTTAATCTTCGTTTTATCGCTTTTATAGAAGACGTATTTTCCGGGATAGACATCGAGTGGCTGAAGGCATTCCAGGCAGAATATTCGAAACTGGATATCCCTTTTTTTGTAAGCTTAAGGGCGGAATTTGTCAATTCCAGGCTAGCTAAGTATCTGCGTAAAAGCGGCTGCGTCTCAGCTTCCATGGCGATTGAGCACGGTGAATATGAATATCGCAAAAAGTATCTTTTTCGTAATATGTCCAACGATATGCTTATCGAAGGCACGCGGATACTTGAGTCCGAAGGCATACGCGTTGCTTCGCCGGTTATGCTGGGCCTTCCCTTTTCCGACTTAAACAGCGATATTGAAACGCTTAGGCTGGTATCTAAGACTAGGCCGACGCACGCGACGACAGCGGTGTTTCAGCCTTATCCCGGCACGGCTCTTACCAATATGTGCCTTGAGAAAAAACTTCTTGAGGCCGTTGACGTTGATAATCTTCAAGACGATTTTTATTCTCCGGCGCCCCTTAAGGGCGTTGATTATAAGAAAGTCTTGAAGCTTCATAACAGTTTCAGCGTGATATTGTTAATCAATAGATGGTTTAAAACGGACGTAGGCAAGTGTTTTAAGAGGCTGCCGGATTTATCCATTATAGGGCTGGTAAATGTCTTCTTAAAATATTTATCCTTTCGAAAGATAATTAGTTATCGGCGTTCCTTAATAGAAATAATCCGAGAGATATATAATGCCTTAAGCAGCGGGGTCTTCGGCGTAGGCGCAAAAAGAAAAAGAGAGCCTAGCTGGTAACTGGTTCTTAAGAGTTTCCGCAAGGCCATAGGCTTTTTTAAAGGCATTAATACAGATCGCTTTATGAACGATACCAGGCGTACTAAAATTCTTCTTGTGGCTCTTAATCCCGGTTCGCTGTATATTTACGGCGTAAGAAGCCTTAGCGCTGTTTTAAACTCCCAGGGCTTTGATACAAGGATACTCTTTTTCTTTCCTAACCAATTCGCTTGGGACAACGATAAGGCTATAAGTAATTTTATTCAATTCTGCGTAAATTTCGACCTTATCGGTTTTTCCTTTACTTCTTATAACTTTTTTCTCGCGGTAAAACTCGCTGAGGCCATTAAACGAAACAGCCCGGATAAGATTATCCTTTTCGGCGGCGCTGACCCGACTGCCGAACCCCAGCGCAGTTTAAAGGTAGCTGATGCTGTTTGCGTCGGAGAAGGCGAAGTAGCCTTGCCGGCATTTGTTAAGGCCCTGGAAGAAGGCAAGGCCAAGCCTTCTGTCCCGGGCTTATGGCTTAAGGATCAAAAAGAAAATTTGAACCAGCCGCTGCAGCCTTTAGTCAGGGATTTTAGCCGGATACCTACCGTGGATAATAATTTCCAGCGGCATTTTGTTTTGCATAGAGGAAATATACTTAACATAGAAGGCCGTATCGCCAAGCTCTATCTTATGAGCAATTACATGACAATGACTTCATTCGGCTGTTCGCTTATGTGCACTTATTGTTTGAATAACAGGATGAAGGTTCTTTATCCTGATTGGGCGGTTGTCCGGCGCAGGCCGGTTAAATATATTATCGAAGAATTTAAGGACGCAACTAAACAGATTCCCTGGATTCGTTCTATCGATTTGGTTGACGATGATTTTGGTAACGCCCCTATTGAGTATCTGCGTGAATTTCAGCGGGAATACCGGAGAAATATCGGTCTGCCCTTGGATGTCATGGGTCTGCGCCCGCCGGATATCATCCCTGAAAAACTGGATGTTTTACGGGAGGCCGGCACTGTCAAAGTCCGGATGGGGATACAGACAGTTAATCAAGAGACAAAGAGTATTTTTAAGCGGGGCTATTCCAATGATTTTCTTATGGAGAAAATCAAACTTCTCAATCAATACAAAGAAGCCTTCTACGGCATTCGTTACGATTTTATTATTGATACTCCCTGGGATATCCAGGGAGCTTCTCTTGAGACGCTGGAATTTATTTCCCGCATACCGTCTCCTTTCATTGTGAATATTTTTACCTTGGCTTTCTTCCCGGGGACGCAATTATACTCCAGAGCTTTACAGGAGGGGATTATCCGCCAGGAGGATGTCTGGGAAGGCAGGCTTAATGAGAATTTTATGCAGCTCAAACCCACCTGGGTTAATTTTCTGCTTGTTTTCATGAATATTATCCCTCTGCGGCCGAAACTATTGGCTTTTTTGCTGCGCAATAGCATAACTAAAAGGATTAAGAGGGTACCGCGGGGGATTTTTAAATGCCTGCAGCTTTTAGCTTTTGCCAAGCGCTGGATATGGTTTGTCGGGCACGGGGATTACTCTCAAATAAGAAAGCTCTTGCTCTATTGGTCTGAGTACCGTTTTCTTTTTAAGGGTCAGGGTAGTTAAGATGTTTTGCGGTTTATTTTACTTTTTGGCTTACATGATTATGCCGAATATAGTCTATGTAGGTAGCCGGAGGTAGACATCCTATAACGAGAAAGCAGTAGGATGTTTTGATTACAGAGATTAGAGAAAAGATTAAGGAGAGCAATTCCTTAGCTAAAGAAGATAATCGCCCGCGC
>JAFGCB010000007.1 GCA_016932855.1 Candidatus Omnitrophota bacterium
TCTTTCATCCTCTCTCTCCTCTATCTTTCTCTTTCTTCTACAATTGTATGATCATCGTATGACTATTGTATGACTACCGTATGACCATCGTCTAACCATTACATGACTATCGTATGACTAAGTATGGTATCCAGATCCTTAAACACCGCGCGCCAGTCATATTTTTCCTCAACTAGCTTCCGGCCGCTCTTTCCCAATCTATCCTCTAAGCTCTTATCTTTAAAAAGGCCTACTACTGCTTGAGCAAACCCTTGAGGATTATTTCTAATTAAAAGATGCTTTTCGTCCTCTAGTCCCAGGCCTTCACATCCTACTGAAGTAGAAACAATGGCTCTTTGCATACTCAAAGCCTCTAATATCTTAAGCCGTGTTCCGCTTCCTATCCGTAGCGGCACGACAAAAATAGAACCATTATCCATAAACTTCCTTACATCACTTACAAACCCCGTAACTCTTATAGAACTATCCTTTTTAGCCAATCCCTTGATACGCAGCGAAGGCTTCGCTCCTACCACCCAAAAAGTTGCATCGGGAACTTCCCGCTTTATTAAAGGCAGGATTTCTTTTGTAAAATAAATAACCGCGTCCTCGTTAGGAAACCACCCTATCTGCCCCATATAGACAATATTTTTTTCATCGGGTGTCGGGTGTCGGGTGTCGGGTGTCGGGACAAAATAGGTAGTATCGACTCCGTTCTTAATGACGAAAACGCTTACCCCGGGAACCTGCTTTTCCATAT
Organism: Candidatus Omnitrophota bacterium; assembly: GCA_016932855.1. Taxonomy (GTDB): domain Bacteria; phylum Omnitrophota; class Gorgyraeia; order Duberdicusellales; family Duberdicusellaceae; genus JAFGCB01. The sequence goes on from JAFGCB010000007.1 coordinate 740, forward strand.
ATTCTTTATCGTTATCGGAACAGGCTATAGAACAATCAAATTTCTTCCACATATTTTCTTCAAACTTCTTCATCTTTATATACTCTAGGTATGCAAATAATCTCTTAAAAATATTCTTTTCCTGCTTTGCGTATCTCTTTATTATCATTGACTCTACATTATGCTCATAGAGAACCGTTGGAATGTTTGAAACGTTGGAATCGTTGGAGACGTTGGAATCGTAAGGAAGATTCAACGCCTGATAGACTGAATCACAGATAATCAAATCAACTTTATTCTCCTGCAAATACTGCCCAATTAAGCGCTTCATCTTATTTTGCATCCTTCGAATAACCCCTAAAGGCAAATATGAAAACAGACTCTTAAAACCTTGAATAAAGATATTTGAGCTTTCTTTATCTTCTTTAATACATATAATCTTAGAACAACATTCTTTTAAACCCTTAAGGTCAGCGCCTTCCTGCCTGCGGCTAAATAAAATAACTTCAGCGCCTCTATCTGCCAACTCTTCTATTAAATGGAAATTGCGCTTGCGATAACCATTATTCGCAGGAAAAGGCAAATCTCTCATTAAAACAAGTATCTTCATCTTTTCGTTATGCGGTTTGCGGAATGCGTTGTGCGTCATAATTTTTTATCTAAATTGACAAGCATTCTACAAATATGGTCAATTAGTTCCATTAATAAATTTTCCTTGTTTTTATCTATGTAATTTAATTCCCTGCCAATAACAACGTGAGTTTCTAATTCGCCGCATGAACCAAGGGCTATATTTATAAACTGTTTATATTCTTTAACATGCCTCCTTCTGTACCCTTCAGAGATATTAGATGGAATTGAAACAGATGCCCTTCTCATCTGAGAAGAAAGGCCGTATTGTTCTTCTTTAGGAAAACTTTTCGTTATAGTGTAGATTTCCTTAACTAACTCTATACCTTTTTGCCACACTTTTAGATCTCTAAAACTTCTGACTTTACCTTCCATCTGCTCTCCTTTCTACGCAACCCGCATACCGCATTCCGCACGACGAATCATTGCTATTCTATGATTTCAACCAGTTCAAGATCATCAAACCAGGCAACTCCGCTGCCCACCAGCTGACAGGCAAAATACTCGACTTCATTTTCTTGCCGGGGGCTGAATTTCTTCTCAACATACTTCCAATCCTGCGTCCCGTATAAATCCGGGGTCTCGAAATAATCGGAATCTCCGCCTTTATATTTAACTTTAATTCTTAAGAACGCCCTGTCATCAACGTCTTTAATCTTAATCCAACCGGAAAGCCTGTATTGCTTACTAGGCTCTAATACAAATCTTGGCTTGTGTCTGGCTACAACGCCCGCTGAATCCCAGCCTTGACCTGCGCCTTGAATTTTAGCGCTTCTCTTACCTGAATGACTGACCCACCTATCAACTCCAACCTTAGGTTTTCCTTTCCAGGTCTGAAATGCCCAGGCTTTGTTTCCTTCTTCGAATCCTGCGTTTGATAGCTCTATCTTCTTCGTACTGCGTACTGCGTACTGCGTACTGCGTTCAGTGTTTGTCATACTTGTTTCTTGGATCTGGACGGAGGTATCACCGAAATCGGGGACAAAATCCGCCAGCCCTAAAGCATAGGCGTAAACCATCTTATTTGCCTGCGACATAGAATTTACTGCTTCCTGGTAAGGCTCATCCTTTTCATTAACCAAACCCCAATTTGCTGCCTTGGGATCATAGCATTTTTTAGGCGGGTCAAAATACTGAAACCAATGCATACCCACAACCGCCGGATGCGAGGAAGCTTTAGCTAGATACCTCCAATAACTTATTCCTCTATCTCTCTGAGTCTTAACAATACCGTAAGGAAGTTTTGTATCCTGGGCAGCTATTGATACGCCCAACATAACCGGCTTTCCTGAGTTTCGATATACACTGTCCATTTTCTGGCTAAAGCTTGAGTCTATTATGTATCCCTGATTAAGCTCGTAGCCGCTCATGCTGAAAACATCGCAGTATTTACCGATACCCCGGACCACTTCCGGATAAAGCCTTGTCGGACGCGTCCCTAAAATCATATGATCTTTGTCATACTCACGCAAAGTCTCGGCTAAGACTCTTGAAAACTCCAAAGCAATAACCTCAAGAAACGCCAGTTTATCTTCTTTTGCTTTTCCTTTTTCAGTAATCTTTTTTACTTCTAATAGCTCATCAAAGCTTTTAAAGCCGGTCTTCCAGGAGTTATTTAAATCCCCTATATCCTTATACTTACTCTTTATAAACTCTACCCAGGCTATCTTGCCGGCTGCCTGGGAATCCAACCCTATAAAATCATCAACCAAACTAGGGCTTCTGTTCTTGCTTCCGTACCATGAAGGCTCATCCGACAAAAAATACCCCACAAGCCAGGGATCTTTAGTTGCGAAGGGATACCAGCCTAATTTCTTTTTTATTTCTTCCCTTGCTCCTTCTTTAAACCGGCTATCAAATACATCGGGAAAATATCCGTAACTTCCTTTAGGGATAACATTGGGTGCTTTTGTGCTTTTATCAATACCGATTACATAAGCAAAGCCCGGGTCCTTAATAATACTTCCGGATGACCAGTCGCCTATAGTATTAAATCCCCAATTTTTAAGTGCGAGCCTGGTAAGCCTTACCCATTCTTTTTCACTGCCGTACTTCTTTTTACATGCCTCTTGATATACACGCTTATTTGTGCCTTTTTCCGGAAGGCCTCCGAATCTAACGCAATACATACCCGCAGACCAAAAAACATTACCTTCGGGAGTAACTATCCACCACCTGTCATTTATCTTCTCTGTATGAAACCAGCCGGTCTTCTGTCCCTTTAAGCCTGTCCAGCCACCATATGCGTCAAACTGATCATCGCCAGCGAATAAACCGCGTGACAAACATAGCATCACCAGTATTAGTAAACAAGTCGTTAATCGCCTCATCTTCTACCTCTCTAACTAATTGTCATACAATAGTCATACCGTTGTGTATTTACCTTTATCTTTTCTTTCATCCTCTCTCTCCTCTATCTTTCTCTCTCTTCTACGATTGTATGACCATCGTATGACTATTGTATGACTATTGTAATACTTCTGCTTTATTAACTCACATAACTCGTTGAATTCGCCGGCTCGTCGAACTCATCAAGCTCTTTAACCCGCTTAAATTTCTTTCCTCTCCGGCCTTTTTTATCACGCTGATTGCTTAACTGCTTAGCGTATATAATGTCTAACGCCGCGGACATAAATATAACAAACCAAAGAACTCTTTCTTGCTGAGCATGCAGAAATAAAGCTGAAATAAGAAAGCCTGAAAGACCGATAAATAAACCTCGGGCATAACAACTCAGATTGCTATCACTGCTCATTATCTTTCTTAGGCTTTTATAAGTATGGAATAAAATCCCTAAAAAGAGAAAAATGCCGATTATTCCCAATTCAGCCATTATTTCCAGATACATGGTATGAGCCCTTCTTGGATAAACCGGCGCATAATCTCTGCATTTCCAATAATAATCACCTATACCGACGCCAAATAAAGGATTAGCTAAAAACATCCTCCAGGCAGCTTTAAAATGTAGAAGTCTATCCTGGGTAGAATGAACAGTAACATCCCTTGTTTCTGATTGGAGTTTGGTCATAGACAGCCTCTGCCAAAGCTGGGAAGGGGCAATAGAAATCAATATTATTAAACAAACAATTACAAACAATAAAGATTTTACTTTTCTCTTTGCGGTAAGAGTCGCTACTAAAAGCATTCCGAAAAAACCTATCAGCCCTCCCCGGGAAAAGGTAAGAATTAATGCCGAGGCTATTACTACCGCACACAGCAAAGAAAGAAACTTAAATAGCTTCTTCTCTGTAAAAATGCTATAAAAAGAAATTGCCACAAATGGAAGAAGTATAATCGCGAAATAATTCGGGCCGTAGGAAGCGCCTTGCATTCGCATCGTAACGCTGTAGCTTGAATAATTAACAATTGACTGTAACGATACAATAAACATGGAAATAAGGCTCATCCACAAAACCCACCGGAACTTGCGCAAGTCGGTAACGAGCGAAAGTATGACAAATCCGAGCATTGCGAAAGAAGCAAAGTAAGTAAAATTCTCTCGGGTAAAAGAGCAAGGTTGGGTAAACCCGGAAATAAAAATCCATACCAAAAAAAACATAAAAAACTTTACCTGACGCTTCTTAAGAAAATCTAAATTTTTTCTTTCCGTAACGCTGCGCAAAAGAACTGCCAAAAAAGTCAACCCTCCAATAATCTTAATCGGGGTTATGCTTGTGAAAACACCGAAAAGCATATTACTTATCGTATGCACTAAAGCCTGGGGCATAAGCCCGACTATGGCAAGTAACCCTAAAAAAGGATTAATAAAAATTACTATCGCTCCCACTAAACCTATTATTATGATTAATGGACTCATTGTTCGTAATGCGTTGTGCGTAACGCGTAATGCGTCATAATTACAATTTCTTACTTAAACTAACAAGCATTCGACAAATATGGTCAATAAGCTCGGATAAATTACTTTTCTGAGCTTCATCTATATAACCTAACTCTTTCGCAATAATTATTTGAGTTTCCAATTCTCCGCTTGAACCTAAGGATATATGTATAAACTGCTTGTATTCTTTTCTGTGCCGGCGCCTAACGCCTTCGGCGATATTAGAAGGAATAGAAATAACACACCTTCGCATTTGAGAAGATAAACCATATAATTCTTCCTTAGGAAAACTTTTTGTTATTTCATATATATTCTTAACTAACTCAATTCCTTTTTGCCAAACTATTAAATCTTTAAAGCCTGTAATTCTATTTTCCATTTCGGTCTTCCTTTCTTCGCATTACGCATTACTCGTTACGCGTTACGAGCAAACACTGTTTATACAATTGCTCTGTCTGCTTGACCTGCTTTCTGATGTCAAAATTATCCTCGATAAACTTTCTGCCTTCAGCGCCCATACTTGCCGCTAAATCCCTGTTTTCAAGAAAAACTTCCATCGCCTCTTTTAAGGCTTTACTGTCTTTCGAGGGCACAACAAAACCCGTCTTATTATTAATCACTGTCTCGGGGCTGCCGTCCACATTAGTTACTATTACCGGTTTTCCCATTGCCTGGGCTTCTAAAGGTACCAAAGGAAATCCTTCGTATAAAGAAGGAAGCACAACCAAATCTAAGCCTGTTATAACCTCTTTTATATCTTTCCTGTATCCCAAGAACTCTATTCTTTTGCTTACCCCTAAACGCTTTACGCTATCCGCTAAACGCTTTTTAAGACTGCCGTTGCCTACGATTACAAATTTAGAGCCCCTGGAATTTCCGTCTAATAAACGCACTGCTTCTAAAAAATACTTATGCCCTTTCTGCGGCTCAAGTCTTCCGATTACCCCAATCCTAAATTCATTTTTTTGTTCGAATCGCGGAAGTCGTTTGATTCGTTGGAAACGTTCAAGATCTATACCATTATTTATGATTTTAATTTTATCACTGGGGATTTTCTTATCATAAGTTAAGTAATCGCTGACTCCCTTAGATACCGCTATAACCTTATCTACAAATCGATAAAAGAACCTGTCAATGCTGTATATCTTTTTTAATCCTTTTCTCCAGCCTTCTCTTAGATGCGCTGTTTCAACAACGATCGGGACTTTAGCCAATTTACTAATCAGACCGGCAAACATACTGGCATTAAATAAATGCGAATGAACTATATTAGGCTTCTCTTTCTTTAAGATATTTAAAAACTTCCTGATTTCTTTTAAATTCCTCCATCTCTTTATAGAAACCGGGTAATACCTTATCCCCAACTCGTTTAACTCGCAACTCGCGAGCTCCATTAACTCTTTCGGGCAGACCAAAATCGGATCAAAAACTTCCCTGTCAAGCCCTCTTAAAAGCGCTAAAAGGTGCTCCTCAACCCCTGCCCTAACCGTACTATTCAAAAAATAAAGTACCTTTATCTTCCGTCTTCCGTCGTGCGTGGTGCGTCTTGCGGCTTCTTCTGCTACGCATTCCGCATTCCGCATTCCGCATTCCGTCATTACAGTAAAAAAATCTCTTATATCTTTTATTTCAATCCCCGGGTCATAATTGCTTAAAAAGCTAGCATCCATCCATTCATTATCAGGGTCATACCCATGCATCCCGTTAATTTTTTCTCTTCCCATAAAACTGGGCAGGATAATATTTCCCGGCTTCATCAGAAAAATATCTTCGCCGTAACGGTTATCCTCAAAATATGCTCCTAGCTCTTTAAGCTCTTCCTTAGTGCAGATTCTCCCCAACGATTCTCCCGTCTCCAACGATTCAAACGATTTCAACTTCTTCCTAATCTCTTGCCTAGCTTTATTATTAAAATAATAGAACCTGGCCATTGTCGAATCATACACCGCCAAATAATCACGCGGTACGCGGTACTCGGTACTCAGCACTTCTCTCTGCAGATCATAACAACCTTCAACCGGGACCATACCATGATCTGAGAATACGCATAAATTTACCTGCCCGTAAACCTCTTTTGCTTTACTGTAAATCTCCGTAATCTTTTCTTCGTACCAATTCAAAATCTTCGTAATCTTTTCTTTATCTTTACAATTGCAATGTAAAAAACTGTCAAATTTACACAAATATAAAAAATAACAGTTCAACGATTCCAACGACTCCAACGACTCCAACGTTTCCATAAATATCTTTTCATCGCTTAAATTATAGAAATACCGTTTATACTTGATACCTTTCTCCTTCCAAACATCAAATACATTTTTAATCTCACCGAAAGCTTTTTCGTTATAAGCGTTTGTTTTCTCGGGTAAATCTAGCAGATGAAGAAGCCTTACCGGCACAACGTATGTTTCGAAGTATCCTCTGTAACCGAAGATATTCTTGGAAATAATCTCTACGATTTTACGGGAAATTCTACTTTCTAAAATCTTATCGGGAAGCCACAAGAATAACTTTGTCCATCTAAACGGTGAAGTCTTGGGGCTATGATAAAAAAGAGTAAATTTCTTATGTTCCGAAGAAGATTTGCCCGTAAGAATAGAAGGAATAACCCCGCAGCTATATCCCAGAGTGCTTTTTACCTTTTTTCTGTAAGCGCAAATGTCCTTCAAAAAGGGCCTTTCCTTTATATAGTTCCAACCTAAAGCATCGATGAGAATGAAGATGCTTATTGTATGCTTATCTGTCGTGCGTCGTGCGGGGTGCGGGGTGCGATTTTTCAATTTCGCATTACGCATTACGCATTTCGCATTACGATTATTTACTTTACCAATTCTTCCCACGCTCTTATAACCCCCCTTACCTTCTCCATATCCGGATTGGGGCTAAAGTATTGCCTGACTGCTTCCTGGTAAATCAAAAACTGCGGCGAACTCCTAAATAAGTTTATTATCGGGTGTCGGCCCATTCGACGGAGTTTACCCTGAACGGAGCCGAAGGGATCAGGGCCGATCCTGAGCTTGTCGAAGGGTCGGGTATCGGGTGTCGGGTGTCGGTCATTAAGACTCCCCGCGAAGACTTTCAGCCAGCCCTTGACGCGACTTACCAAATTTGGAATCTTCACAAATTTCTCAATTAACACCTCAAGTTCTCTATCTTCTGAATTCTCGCTATGAATTGTACTCGGTGCTCTCAACAGGCTCTTAACTTCATACATCCAGATTTGCCTGAAATAATCTCGTAGCTCTTTCCATTCTCTTAAGGCCTCTTTTTCTTTAAGGGCTTGAAAATCAGAATTATAAAAACAAGCTAAAACCTGCTTTACCTTACGCAGCAATCCTGAATTTTCCTTTAAAAGCCCGGGGGTATCAGCGAATAATTCCATAAGCTCTCTAATCTTCTCCTCATAAAAACTCCTATATCTTCCTTCAAAAGCAAGGATTGAATTTGCAATCTGTATATAGCCCTTGTCTATCTCATATCTATTAATTCCGCATTTCGCATTCCGTCCTTCGACAAGCTTAATATTATCTGCGGAAGGACACTGAGTATTCCCGAAGTGCGTTACGCATGACGAACCACGTATTTTATTAAGCAATATTAGCTGCTCGACAATCCTGTTGTTAAGAAGAATAAAGCCGTCTTGCGGCTCTATATCCTCATATGTAAAATCAGGTATATAACTTAAAGTTTTCTCATCTCCCCAGACGACCTTTCCGAATCGTTTAATCTCCAAAGGATAAATCCAATTATTAAACCTCTTAAGATGATTCCGAGTAGTGAAACCTAAATTTACTTTGATATCAATGCCTTCTTTTGCCATATTATTCTTAATTTCCTCTTCTATTCTCCGGGCTTCTGTTTTAAGGCGTTTAAATTCCGCTGTCTTTGAAACTCCCACAAATTCGACATCGCTCAAGAAACAAAGCTCACCATTGTTACCCCAGACGACACCTTCACCTCTGGAAAAACTCCCTATCAATACTAATGAATCAAGGCTTTGCTCAATGCCGCTATCCAATATAGCACTAATACAATTATTTATGGCTTTCTCCACCTTCCTTTGTTTAGCTATATTCTGTGTTAATGCCATCTCATTAAAGATTACTATCGTTATACACTAATACCGCAGCAAGGAGCTGAATCCCTGGAAATACTATCCTCCAAGTTGCTACCTTGTTTCTTTAAGATTGCTATGATATTTGTTCTCATCTGCTTGCATAGCTTAGTCATCAGAATCTTTATCCAAAGAAGTTCAAAGATTACAAAAGGAAATAAAACCCGAAACTGCGCAGATGTAACAACCATCCTGATCTGTGCGGCGTTAAGCCCGCTCATCTTAGCTAAAGACCTTATTCTTCGTGAAGTATTTGCCCTATGATAAACGCCAAAAACATCTTCTTCGTCTCTGCCGTCAACAAAACTAATAAGCTTTTTCTTCCACTTTCTAGGAGTTAAACTTCCTATAGCGGTTAAATAACTTAAGGTATTGGTGGTATGGATAATGAATATACCTTCCGGACTTAGAATCCTGCTTACCTCTTTGAAGACAGCCTCCGGATTTTTCAAATGTTCGACCACCATATTCGCAGTTACCAAGTCAAAAGAACCATCCTTAAAGGGGAGTCTATCGATACAACCCCTTGTTTTCAGCGAAAGGCAATTATGATTTCTCAAAGAATTTAAATCATAGTCTATTCCGACTATTGTCTTGCAATTTCGGATGAGAGAAAGCTGTCTTTCTTCGGAATTCGGAAACCAAGCAGGCAGAATTTGATGCCCGCAGCCTAAATCCAGCCACCTCATTTCGGGGTTTACGCAAGACTTAAGGACATCCTCATACAAAAAATATGAGTTTCTCAATGTAGGCACAATAATTTTCTGAAGTCTCCAATAAATATTATTTATTACCCTGGATACATTCATGATCTTCACTCTGTCTTATGCCGTGCTGCTGAACGAGCATCGAGAATTTGGGTTAACCTGTCCAATAAACCTTCGTCATCCGTGCTTAAGGAATTAACCACAATTCCGGCGTATTGCCTTTGCTTCTCTATATACTCTTTTTGCATCGGTAGAACATCCTTAAAAAACCTGCTGCTTACAGAGCTTACCGACTCGCCTCTTTCTTTTACATCCCGCCTTATTCTTCGGGCAAGAGAGGTCGCTGTATCGACATCGATATAAACTTTCATGTCAAATAAGTCCCTTAAGAAACCCTTGTAAAAGACAAGAAGGCCTTCGACAATAACCCATCTCTTCGGTGATATCTTTGTCTTCTTTCTTAAGCGCTTATGAAGCTTATAGCTGTATAAAGGAGCCTTAACAGGCTTTCCCCTCTTCAACTCCTTGATATGGCTGTGCATCAAACTAAAATCAAATGAGTCGGGATGATCAAAGTTTATTGTCTGCCGCCGCTTAAGGGGCACTTTAGACCAATCTTTATAGTACTGATCCTGTGAGATTATAACTGTCTTGGATTTGCCCAGTTTTTTACTGATTTTCCTGGCCATAGTAGTCTTGCCCGAAGCGCTCGCTCCTACGATCCCTACTAAAACCGGCTTTACCGCTGCTTTTTTTATTTTCATTTCCATCTCTCCTTAAACATTTTTATTTTTTACACCGATTAACTTCCAGTTAGGTGCTATAAAAAACTGGTACCAGTCTTTCTTCATCACTGCATCCGCAAAACAAATAAGTTTTTTCCGGAAAAATATTTTAAAACCCCTTTTTTTTCTGCTATTTTGTATCTGAAAAAAATTTCTGATCTTTACACCTGAAGATGGGTCAATTTGAAGCGATATGCCTTTTTTGTTAAATGTCTCTTTTAGCCAATTCAAGGTCGGCAAAACCCCCACGCCGTAACTTGCGGTCCTCTTTCTTACTTTGACAGCATAGAACTGAGCTAATCTTTTAGGAAACAAGGATATCCCGAATAAATTATAGTGAGGGTCTCTTAAGAAATTTATCAAAGAGAGTCTGTTGGGGGCTGTTAAAAATAAATAACCGCCTTTTTTTAAAAGTTTTCCTAACTCACCTACGGCTTTTTCCGGATCTAAAACATGCTCAATTACATCCTGGCATATGATTGCATCGAAGCTATTATCGGGAAAATCTGTTTTATTTATATCGCCTACCAAGGCCTCGATTTTAAGACTATACTCTTGGGCTCTTATCCTTGTCCTTTTAACTCTTTGCTCATCAATATCAATTGCTATAACCTTTGCTCCGGCCTTAGCAAAAGCAATGGAGGTGCCTCCTTCACCGCAGCCTACATCCAGGACTTTTTTATCCTTAATAGAGGCATGCTTATTTATTGCCTCTACAATTTCCTCGCCTCTATCAATGGCGTTTAAGGCGTAATTCTTCCAGAAGCTATAGGCCGGATGAGTGCTTTCCGGCAAGCTTTCTTCAAGTAGATCCAAATAGGTTAAAGTCATTTTATTTTCCATTTTTTAATCCGGCCTGCGCGGTCCTTTTCCATAAATTAATAAGCCCCTCTATATTTCGTTCCTGGCTAAATTGCTTCTCAACGTGGATTCTTCCTTCGATACCCATATCGTGAGCCTCTTTAGGGTTATTAAAAAGATATAGTAGTCTTTCGGCCATGCGCTTATAATCTTTCTGTTCAACGATAAATCCGGTCTTACCCTCAAGAACTAAATCATCTACCCCGGCAATATTAGTTGAAACTACAGGCTTCTCTGACATAGCTGCTTCAGCCAGGGCAATACAGGTTCCCTCAAAGATAGAAGGAATAACAAAGACATCACAGGCAGATAAGTATTTAGGAAGCTCATCGTGGTTAACAGCTCCCGGAAAGATAACATTCTTTGCAATACCCAAATTATCTGCCATTTTCTTAAGTCTTCCTTCCTGCGCTCCTGAACCGATAATTATGGCTAATACCCCGGGATACTTCGTAATAACCACTGAAAGAGCCTTAAGAAGAGTAGGAATATCTTTTTGCCCGGTAAAGCGTCCCACAAACATAATCAGTTTATTAAACCCGTTATTAAGATATCTTTTGCGCACCTCTTCTCCGCTAACGTTACCGAATTTTTCCGGCTTGGAATAAACAGGGATAATCGAGACTTTATCTTCGGAAACTCCCAAGGTTTTTAATTTACGCTTATCTCTGCTTGTACCTACCCTTAAAGTATCGGCTTTTCTTACCAGCCATTTACCTAATATATTAAAGAAATAATTGATCTTCTCATCCTTAATCCAATACTTGTTATCATAGAAATCGATATGGACCTGGATATTTAAAGGAATACCTGACTTTTTCTTAAGTAAGTAGCCGGCAAGCCCGGTAATAAAAGGATCTTCGGTGGTAATAGCCTCGATTTTATTTTCCCGGCATATCTTTTTGGCAATTCGCAAAACATCAAATAAAAAGGTTGCCTTGCATAAAGAATTAGTAGGATAAATCGTGTAATTATCGCCCCAAGTCTGCTGCTTTAACTTTAAGCTCCGCGGTGAATAGACTATAAGATGCATACTCTTTAATTCTTTAGCGTAATCCAGCTGGCGCTTGCGCACGTCACCCCGGACATTATCTTTTAAAAGCATGAAATAATCCAAGCCTATGCCTAAAAGGTTTATTTTTTTATCTTTGTTCATAGCTTCTCTAGATTGCTTATTTTAGCGACAGCTTCTTTTATCTTTAAATTAAACGCTTCTATACCCATCTGCTCTAAAGCCAGTTTTCTGGAATTCTTACCCATCTCTTCTCTTAAGTTTTTATTTTCTAAAAGACTTTTTATTTTTTCCGCCCATACTTCCTCTTTGCCAAAAGGCAAACGATATCCATTTATACCATCTCTTACTATATCACGAACACCTGAATAAATATCAGTAGCAAGCACAGGCAATCCTACAGACGCAGCCTGCCTTATTGCAATACTAAAAGCCTCCCTGGTAGATGGCATTGCGAATAAATCTGAATCCTGAAACTCCCGCAATACATCGTCTTTACCAAGCCAACCATTAATCAATTGAACGTCAGTCGGTAACTTTGTCTTTGACATATCATTTCCGGTAATAATCTTTAGACGACACATTCCTTTCAGATATTTAGTGCATACATCCACCAAAAATTTACCGTTTTTCCTGTGAAAATCTCCCACGAATAGAATAGTCGGCAGTAAATTATCAGTTTTTTTTCCGTTTGGTTGCCACTTAAGAGTATCAATTGGACAAGGAAGGACTTCGATCTGACTAGGATTAATATTATAATATTTACCTAAACCTTCCGCACACCACTGACTCCAGGCATAAAAATAATCGACTTTTTTAAGAATTTTTTTATAGATGTAATGCATCAAATTCAACTTAATAAAATGTTTATATGTATTCCGAACGCCCCATTCCCCTCTAGCAGAAAAATGATTGGCGTGAAGTTTAATAAAATCCATAGGGGAAACATCAGTAACTACTACTTTAGGTTTATTTTTGCACCATTTCCACAATCCCATAAGAGGTTCCCAGGTGCTGGAGATAACCCCATCAAAAGGAAAATTTTTATACTTCTTAAGAAATTTCTTTTTAGTAATCCAGGCTATCATCAAAGATCCGCTAGCTCTTATTATTTTCGGCATGGGTATTTCCTGGTAATCCCGGGGCTCAATAAATAAGAAATCTTTATCAATACTGTCCAGTGAACTGGCAATATCATAAATTTTCTCGCTATAAATTTTGTTACCTATCAAATTTGAAAGCAAAAACAGAATCCTTGGTTTTTTGTACGTTTCGGGACTTCTGCCGCTTACTTGCGCATAAGAAATCAATTCGGAAATCTGTTGCGAAATCTTATCCCAGGTAAATCCCGAAAAAACTTTTTCTCTTGCATTTTTTCCCAACCTAGCGCTTAATTCCTTGTCCATGAGTAACTGAACGGCCTTTTGCGCTAATTCTTCTGTATTTTCGGGATTAACTAATAAACCTGTTTCATTATCTTTTATAATTTCCGGCACTCCTCCGCAATTTCCGGCAATTATCGGCTTTCCTCGTGCCCCGGCCTCACAAAGAACCAAACCCAGACCTTCGCCTTTACCGTCCTGCAATACGCTGGGAAAGACAACTACATCACTTAAATCATAGTATTTGATTATTTCTTCATTAGATACATATCCCGTAAATTGAACATAATCCTGCAAGGAATAATTATTAACTAATGTCTTAAGTCGTACCTTATCTTCTCCGTCTCCAACTATAAGGTATTTAACATTGGGTACTTTATCGATAATTTTGGGCAGAGCTTTTATTAATCTATCTACTCCTTTTCTAGGCTCAAGCCTTGCTACAGTAAGGAGTATTTTCTGATCATCTCTAGCTATGCTATTGCGCAATTTTTTGCTATCTTCAAATATAGAAAATTGATCCCGGTCAATACCTATGGAAATAACTTCGATCTTTTCTGATTCTCTAAGCCCAAGCTTTTCAATAATACCTTTTAGATAATTGCTTACTACCAGTACATAATGTGCTTTTCCATAAAGATTCTTTAATAGGCTTATTTTCACTTTATTTTTTCGTGAAAAAATATTAGATATAATTGAAGCTTCATGAACCGTTACGATATAATCAAATTTATAAACCTTCCGGATTATCGACGCCACAAACTGTGATTCCATATCAATCAAAATTACCATTTCCGGCCTAAACTTAAATAAAACATAAATAAAATATGGAATACCCCATAATATATTCTTAATTGTGCTTTTATCTCGGTTAGGCATTCTCACTATCCTAAAACCGGCCTTATCATCAATATCCCTGCAATTTTTATTCCTGCTTCTGGGCGCTAAAACTACAATTTCATGTCCTAGGCTAGATAATTGCCTAGCCAGATTATAGGAATATGTCGCGCCTCCTCCGGCAATCGGCGGAAAATCATGGGAATAAATAAATGTTTTTTTCTTTTCCATTTTTTTTATCCAATATATCTACGTTTCTCCAGCAAACTTTCATGAAAGCCGGGAGTAAGAAAAGATAAAATCATATGTAGAAGGGAACGTAAATTAGTTTTCTTGGTTTTAAAAGACCCAAAAAATAACCTACGTGCTTCTTTATAATTCTTGTTAAGCACATAAAGATATCCCAGATGATACAAATGGTTGCTCAAAACTTCCTTATATTTTAAGAATTCTTCATTATGTTTATCTAACACCCTCTTAATTCCTTCGATTTGAGAAACAACGTCATAAGAAAGCTGCGTGCCGTGTATATGGTGTTTTACAAGAACCTTATTTACATAGTCAAAATCAAATTTCGTTGCCGCCCTTAACAAAAATTCTCCGTCCTCCCAGAACTTAAGCGATTCATCATAAAGCCCTACTTCTTCAAAAACAGACCTTTTAACAATTAGCGATGAAGTAATCGCAAAACAGCTCTTTAATAAATCACTAAAAACCTTTCCTTTCCTGGATGGCAAACTTAAATGGCGTAATCGGCCGTTATTCTCATCTACCGAAGCGTACCCTGTATATACTATTCCCAAGCCATTTCCCGAAAATTTCTTAAACTTTTCCATTTGCAGTTCAAGCTTATCCGGAAGCCACTCATCATCATCATCCAAAAATGCAACATAATCACAGCCTGCCGCACGAAGACCGGCATTCCTTGCGGCGGAAGGACCGCGGACTTCGGTAAACTTTATATATTTAATTCGGTTATCATTGAAATCTTGGACTAACTTTTCAGTAACTTCGGAATTCCGGTTATCAACAACAATAACTTCAAAATTCTTATAGCTTTGCTGCAATACGCTATATAAAGCTCTTCTTAACTTCTTTTCCCTGTCGCCGCAAGTTGGTATAATTACACAAACTTTATTTTCCATAATAGCTACCTGGTAATCGACATTTTCGCTAATTTATATATCCCGCCTAAGTTTCGAATATTCTTTGCCGTATAAAGCAGGAAATACAAACTTACCCTGTCGCGAAGGTTATTTATATTCTGTATCTTAATATCTTTTGCAAATGACCAGGGATTTGGAGGAAGATAATTCCTTGGATTAAATAACCTTGAAATTAAGCCTTTATAGCGGCCGGCATCATGGAAAAAAAGCTCAGCCGCACCTCCTCCTACTCTAAGCCATTTCTTTACCTGTGAGCTCAAGTTCGTCCTCGAAGGATGATAAACAACAACATCTTGGCTATACACCTGCTTAAGGCTGGCTCTATACACTCTATTGCCAAATTCATAGTCACCTCCTGAAGATAATCCCGACAGAAATTTACCTACTTTTTTAAAAGTTTCTCTTTTTACGAACAAAGAACACGTCGGAGCATAGTGATACCATTTTAGAAATTTCTCAGCCTGAAATTCATAATATCTGCTGTAGAAATCGAAACTGTTTGACTTGCCGCTATCAGAGTAGACTACGATATTCCCTCCTAAATAATCGACCTTATTAGTTAAAATTGTCTCCACTGCCTTACTTATCCAGTCTTTATCCGCCTTCGCGTCAGCATCAATAAACCCGATAATTTGGCCAAAGCTATTTTCTATGCCGGCATTGCGAGAAGTATAAGAACTACGTGTATTTTTTTCCTCTACATATCGAACCGGATATTCTTTTATTATCTCTTGCGTATTATCACTGGAATTATTATCCACCGCAATGATCTCATAGCTATTACGGGGATAACTTTGATTTAAAAGCGAATCTATACAGTCCCTTATCGTCTTTTCTGAATTATACGCAGGCACAATAACTGAAATATAGGGCAACTTCTGAAGAGTTATCATGAAAATCTCCAGTTCATATATTTAAAATCCTCGCCCATAATTCTGCGCAGCCGTGCCATATCATTCGCTAAATAGGCAACTAATTTATCTTTTAATTTATCAGGCAGTCTAATGGAGCTAATTTTTACCGTCGTTATCTTCCGATAAACGATTAAAACCGGTGAAGGCAGGGAATTATTTATTCTATCTTCAACCTTTACCCCTCGAAGAAATTCTCCCAATCTATTTCTTCTTCGTTTCGCGGAAGAAATATGGTATGCCTTAGTAAAGTCTGCACGGTAAAACTGACTGTCCACGCCCAAAAAGTCAAATACTTTTCTTAAGACTAACTTCGGCTCAATGTTCATCTGTTCCATGCTAATAAGCAATATCTGCCCTTCGGGATAACATTCAAAATACCGGGTTAGCTGCATATAATATTTGCTGCAATTTACATAATGGTTATTGTCAAAATCAGATAAAGCCGACGCTATGCCACCTGTTTCCCGTCCTTTCTCCAAATTATGAGTATAGTGAGAAATTATCCGCTTTATGGGGTTACGAACTATATAAATTAATTTAGCCTTAGGTAAAACGGAATAGATTCTCTCAGGCACATTCTTAAATGTAGGGTATTTAGTGTAATTTGTTGAAGCTTCGCCGTATGCTTTTGCCTTTCCTTGAAAAAAGGAACTATACCACTGTAGACCCTTCTGGAAGTTTTCCTGCGGTGCGAAAAAATCGATTTCCTTGGTTTTCGACATATATATCTCCGGATGAGCGGAAAGATACGAATACAAACTTGTCGTACCGCATTTCATCGCGCCGATTATAATAAATGTCGGCAACATGATATCAGTCCTCTTTCCTAACAAGACGTATTTTGCGGCTAAAAGAATTAATGACATACGACAATGACCTTACTTGCCGCATAATAACGTAATATAAGCACATACAAACTTTCTCCGAAAACGAACCCTCCAAAAATAGCATCTTAAGTGAATATCTAAAGTGGGTGTAAAGCATTTGCTTTAACTTATCTTTTCTGTTTAAACGGCGCATCTTCGCTGCCCTAAAAACATCGCCCAAGCCATGTTTCCAATTTTTTTTGATTAAACTAACTAAGTTAGTGGGAAAAGTATGAAAAACAACCATATTTTTATTGAATTTGACATTGTATTTTTTTAAAATTAAGGTGTTTAGAAAGAGAGTATCGCAACCGGTAAAAAAATCCTTAAATCCTCCCGCTTCATTAAAAACATCTTTTCGAACTGCGAGATTTTTCGTATCTCCCCAAAAATTATTTTCTGTCATTTTTCTTACAAAACACTCAACTTTAACCTTGAGATTTTTTTGCAAGGTTATATTTCCAGGACCTTGAACTGCAACAAGGTTATTCTGGCTGAATGAACTAGCTATTACCTTTAACCAATCTTTTGAGGCTACGCAGTCAGAATCTGTAAAAGCTAATATCTCCCCCTTTGCGTTCCTAGCACCCATATTTCTAGCTACATAGGACCCTTTTTCAACACACTTAATAAACTGCACAGGATAACTATTTATTATCCGCTCTGAATTATCTACCGAATTATTATCAACAACAATAACTTCATATCGTGTCTTAGGATAATCCTGATTTAAAAGTGATTTAATGCAATCTTCTATAGTTTTCTCTGCATTATAAACGGGTGTAATCACTGAAATACAGGGCAATGCCTTCATATCAATTATTTAATACCTCCTCATATATTTCTACCAATTGCTTGTTTAGACTTCTTATATCGTAATTATTTTCAACAAACTTCCTTCCTGATTTGCCCATTTCCGCCCAGATTTCAGGATGCTCGATAAGATAAATAATTTTGCCGGCTAAAGCTACTGAATCTCTTTCTGGAACAAGAAAACCTGTTTTACCATCAACTACTATCTCAGGGATACCGCTATGATAAGTAGAGATGACAGGCAAGCCGCTTGCCTGAGCTTCCAATAAAACTGTAGGAGTGCCCTCTTTATCCCCGTTGCTAGCGGTTATGCTAGGAAGTACAAAAATATGTGCCTGCTTATAAAGCCCTGCAGCTTCTTCATGTCTTACCGAGCCTAGGAATCTAACATGCCTTTCAACTCCTAATTCTTTTGCTAAGGCTTCTAAATCAGCTTTCAACGGGCCGTCTCCGGCAATAAAATATTCAATATTATTGTGCTTCATCGCAACCCTTGAAATTGCCGTAATTGCGTATTCAAGTCCCTTCTTCTCTACCAATCTACCGATTGTTAATAGGCGCACACATTCACCGGGCTCAATTCTCCTTTCAAAGAATCTAAACTTCTCTAAATCAATTCCGAGGGGATGAAGCTTTATCTTTCGCGCATCACATCCTAAGTTTACTAATTTGTCCTTAAAATAATCACAAATCACCAACAACAAGTCAATATCAGTGAATAAAGATTTATAGATATTCCTGCCATTCTTCGCAATGAACGAAGACATATCATAGCCATAAAATGTAACAACAAATTTAGCATTCAAACCAACTCTTCGAAAAGCCGAACCCAAAAGGCCGTTTGGCCCAAAATGACAATGAATTACATCATATTTCTTCTTTAAGAAAGGGGCTAGCTTAAATACCGTATCTAAGGCATGCTGCCTACCCCAATACCGCGCGTAGCCAAAACACTTCCATATTTCTTTCGAATAGAGATGTCGAAAAAGAATTTCGAAAGCCTTTAATATTCGCTTTGCCCTGCCCTGTGGTACATAAAAATAATTTACTTTGCCAAAAAGCCTGAATTTTCTTACATCATTATGAACTATCTTTGCATCTGAATTATCTAATGCAAAAATATCGACTTCATGGCCTAATCCTATCAGGCCAGTTATTTGATTTATAATAAATGTTTGTGAAACACTTGGGAAACTATGTACTAAAAATGCAATATTCATTTTTTTATCTTTATTTTAGAAACCCCTACAAAGTCGGTTTTTCGTAACTCTTGCCCAGAGATACTAATAACTTCCGAAACTAAATACCGAAACTGTTCTACCGTTGCAAGAATACCCAATAGCCTTGAGTAATTCTTGCTTCGCTTTTCATGCTCGCAGATTATATGATTCAATATGTCTTTCTTAAAAACCGTACTTGAGATACTATTCGCATCCAGAAACATATCCTTCATTTTATCAGCGAGAAAAATAGCGAAGATTTCCGATCTCTTTTGCTCATGACTTTTCGCATCTTCATTAATATTACTGCTATACTGTTTTCGTTGGCGAAAACGAAGGACGCGATTTATAACTTTCTGGGCTATAACTTTTAACTCTGAGCTTCCAATCAATGGAAGCAAATAAGATTTGTTGACTGGCCAACAGTAAACTTCCGGCAAATACCGCTTAATGATCGTCCTGTGAAGTAAACAATCGTTTGAAATAGGCGAAGGTAATTTGAATCCCATTTTCACAACTTCAGGTAAGTCAAAAGGACAAAATCTGTTTTCCCAAGTAAAGTTGGCAGCCATGGAACCCCACCTGCCATATCGTTCATAAAGATAGAATAAATCAAGTAAATCAGCGGCATTGTTTGAAATATTTAGATAGTTATTTATAATATCCGAAAGTCTCGACTTAATCTTAAGTTGTATTTCTTCGGAAGGCTGGAAAACCGTCTTATCTCGCCGACATCTATTTTCCAGAAACTTGACAATATCTTCGGTCTGTAACCCAGAAAGGAAGTTTTTCTTCTGCGTATTAAAATAATACGCTCCTTTAAAAATCGGGCCTCCGCCGCCATGCAAATAGACAGCCCCGTCATTTAAATAACTAGGGGATTCGGCGACAGCCCGCTTAGCGTTAGTATCTCCATTCATCAAAAATGCTCGCAAACGGACATGTCTAATGAACGAATCAAAATCTGGAACGTCATGATTAAAGTGCATATGACGTAAATTATACTTACTCGCGATGCGCATTGCTGTACTTACTTCCATACTTCCAAAAGAACCAAGGGTGAAAAGCTTAAGACGATACGGTTCGATTACAGATAGAAGTATTCCCAGGAGCGCCCGCGTATCTGAACCAGCCGTCAAATCAGCTCGAACAGTCGAAACATTCCCACAGAAAGTACGTGTGTTGTTTCGCATAACCTCAATCATTAAATCAATATGTTTGCTAAACGTCTTTTTATCATGACGATTAATACGATCTTGAACAGAAAGCAGGGGCTTATCTTCAGTTTTCAACGAACCTTCGCGCCATGTTATATACTTATTAGGGTTACACGCTTCGATTCCCTTAATGAGCGATTTGCTCTGCAAAGACCAATCGTAACAAAGTATTGAACTTGCGCTTGCTAAATCAAACTCAAATGAACAAAGGCCTGTAGCGACTATAGGAATATCGTGCGTAGAAACCAGCAAATAATTCTTACCGCAATAATAGCGCGCGGAACGCAGTCCTACTAAGTCGGAAACAATATAAAACTCATTAGATAAAGAATCTATGATCACAGCCGAAAAACAGCCGTTAAGCCGGCGCACTGCATCAACTCCGTTTTTTCTCCAAATCTTCGCAATATTTTCTGCAACAGTTCCTGAATCTTTCTGATAAAGCTCTCCAAACACAATAACTGCGCACCTACTATCTACATATTCACTAATAAAACTTTTTCCTGAAACGAATTCAGGCTCCAAGAAAAGCCAACCGGCCTTTACTTCGGGAATCTCTCTATGCGTTACCTTTGCATTTATGCCCATAGAAGATGTTAATTTCTGGATAATTCTTGAGGCCTTACCTAATACCGGGGAAACCTCAAGATAATTTGCATTGGCATAAACTAAAAAGCTATACATTTAACTCCCCAATTTCCTCACGAGACAATATCTCTTTGAATCTGCTCTCAAAATTTGAAAAACTATGGTTTTTTTCTACATATTCTTTACCTAGCCTCCCCTTCTCAATTCTCTTATCTTTATTTGACAGAAATTCCTCTATTCTTTCCGAAAACATATCGAGACTCTTAGAATCTACGCCTTCCCCCAAGATATCTCCCGTATAAAATCCAAACTTCTCCGCCAGACCGTCGGGATTCTGGCAACTTATTACACATTTTCCAAAAGAAAATGCCTCTAGGAAACTTACCGGCAGTCCCTCATGAATGCTGGTATTAATAAATCCCCAACAGTTTCGCAAAAGCCTTTCCTTGTCTACACCGTCAGCCAATCCTAAAAACTTTAAATTCTTTAACATTTCATATTTTTTAATTATCGGATTAATCACCTCTGCCTGCCTCGTAACTCCGGCAATGTAAAAATCTACATTTTTAAATCTTTTAGCCAGCTCAAAAACTATCCAGGGCCGCTTCTGCAAATCTAGCCTTGCCAAAAAACATAGCGAGGGCTTTTCGGAATATGTAATATCTTTAATCTGCGGCAAAGGAATTGGGTTCGGAAGATAATAAGCGTTCAATTGATTTAATCCATATGCACCAATCGCCCTTTCAACCAGACATTTAGCCTGCGTAGCGAATATTATTTTCCTTCTTAATATTCTACTCAATCGCATAATCCTAGCAATTGAGCGTGCTCTTTCTTTCGAAGCTTCAACAAGTTTTTCTTTGTTTATCCCTCGGAATTTTAATACTAAAGGAATTGTTGCAAACCTTTCCCATTCCGCTCTGCCTCTAGGATCATGGATCCATATTAAAAGCGGGGTAGAAGAAGATGCAAACAAAGGATATTCGTAGCTTGGAAGATAATCTATTGTAATAAATAAATCTATCTTAGCTAAATTAATTAATCTTAGATATTTTACAAAATTCAAAACAAATTTACTATCTGTATGGGCCCGAAATAAAATGTCAATCTTACCATTCTTTCTTATTGCCGGTAACTTAGATATTGGTAACCCCTTAGACAATAAAACCTTCATTTTAAAGCTACTACCGTTAGAATTGACATAATCAACGATATTCTTAACCGATTTACCAAAACCTCCAAATCCTCGTAATCTTTGTTGAAAAAACTCCTCTACGACAAATCCGACATTACAAAACATTTTAGTTTGCGTAACTCTCTTTTTGCAGAAAAACAAATATCCCACAATAATAGAGGCCATAAAGATTGCTTTGTTAAACAAAACTAAAGCTTTTTTCACTAACGCTCTAACCGCTTTCACTAATAGGTTCCTTCTAGTTTTCCGATTCATATTTTTCATTTCTTAAATAAATTCTTTTGATTTAGGAGATGGAGATCTTTGAGCTAGAGATAGCCCAAGTCGCCCAAATGTTTATGTACTCTCTCCCTCTCTTCATCTGTGTAAACTTCTTTTTTTTCTAAGGGCTCACTCCTTTCTCCAGAACAATTTTCAAAATAAATAGGCTTGCTCTGAAGAACCCCGTCTCTCAAAGCATTTCCTAATACTTTACCATCCATATAAGATGGAACAGTAGAACCCAAAAGGTAAAGAATGGTCGGGGCAATATCCATTATTTGCGCGTTTTTTATGGAATATCCTCCTTTAAACTTATTCCCGTAGCAAATAGAAATACCCTCCTTTCTATGACCCCCTGTACGTTTACTACTTTCTATAATCGGCTCTTTGCGGCGAGTAGATTTTCTTAAAATATACCTCCCGTTTTCGATTTCAAAAAAAAGGTCGGGAGCCATATAAAAATAAGGTCCAGAATAAATTTCATTCTTTGCGTAAGTTTTTACACTCAGCCAACGCTTACTTTCGAAATCATAGATTTGATTCATAAGATGGATAATTTTCTTTTTATTTTGTTCATATTCCCCATTTAAGCTCACGATACCTTCGGGCTCCCTATTTTTAATATTCAAATTAACCATACACTCAGAAATGCCCACGTAAGCTGATGTTTTGCGCCAATTTATCGACTGCCAGTAATTATCAGAACCACCTAGTCGTTTCCGAAGCTTACGCCTATACACATCTTTCTTGAATAAAATCTCTTTCAATTTCGTGCTTCCTGTTTTTAACAAATTTTTTGTTTTCCGATAAACAGCTGACTTTTCGTGAAGCAAGCCACGTATTTTTCGTTGAAATTCAAAGAGCACACCTACAAACCTCAAACTCCTATCCTTGTAAAAAGAAAGGCCTTCTTGATTGAGAACTTCGTGAAAACCAACTATCTTTTCCATAGAACCAAACCCATGGTCTGACATAATTATAAGCGATGTATCCGCATCCATGTACTTCAGAAATTCACCAACAACTGAATCGAGCTTTTGATAATATTGCACTATAAGTGGTAATATTTTCTTCGCTTGAACAGGGTTGTACTTAGGATGCTCCGGGTCTATGCAGTGCCAGTAAAAATGCTGAACCCTATCAGTTCCAGTAAATACAAGCACGAATAAATCCCAATCATATTTTCTCATTAATTTAAAACTCAATTCTTTCCTTTCCTCAGTATTTTTTATTAAATCGGTGAAGAATTTGCTTTTCTCGTTATCAGCGTAGCTTTCCGGACTCACATCAAGATAGTATTTGGACTTGTCAAATTGAATTTTCTTGAATAAATTCTCAGGATAAGTAAAAGTAAAATCTTTGCTCGGAGTAGTCAAACCACAGCTCACCATGCAACCGTTTATTTTAAAAGGCGGGTAAGTAATAGGTAAATTGACTACCGCCGAGAACTTTCCCTGCTCGGAAAGTATTTCGAAGATTGTTTTTGCCTTAATGTCTTTTGAACTAACCAAATTTATTTTATATTTTTTGTCGACAAAAGGCTTAACGAAACCAAATATACCGTGCTTTCCAGGATTTACTCCAGTCATAAATGAAGTCCAAGCTGGACCAGAATAGGGAGGGATAGTTGACTCAAGCTCACCTGATGCACCATTATCAATCAAAAACTTTAAGTTTGGCAATGACCCTTTCTTCATCCAAGGGCCTAAATTCTTAAAAGTTGCACCGTCGAGACCTATTACTATTACCCGTGGTTTATTACTTTTTATTCCTGATTTTTTAACCATTTCTTGCCTCCAGCCCTAAAAACTTTTGATACAATCTCGCCATTGTTGAATTATTTTTTAAAACTGTGTAAATAGTAGGGTATGATTTCTTAAAAACCTTTACAAACTTTTGTAATACATGCTTTAGAAAACTTCTGCGCTTTTTAGCCCTGATCCATGCTGATTTTTTTATTTTCCATTTACTGTTAAATTTTTCTTCGCTTTGTTTTCCGCGTTCGCCTGTGTACAGTTTCGAGCCATGGAAATGATCTATAGAAAATCTAGGTGAATAAGTTATATTTAGTTTTTCTTTAGCTCGCAAGAAAAAATCTGCATGTTCTCGGGCTAAATTTATCTTTTCATCCCACATAACCTCTTTTACTTTCTCGGTTTTTGCTACAAAGAAATTCAACGTTTTATCATATAGTGGATATCCCCCAATACTTCCCTTACTTTTGCCTTCTAAGTGATATAGAATTCCATCCCTGATTTTCAACAAACCATGATAAGACTTTCGTATTTTTCCAAATTCCATACAATCTCCACCTACTAAGTCTATTGATGTTTTTTCCATTACCTTAATCATATCGATTATCTTAGTATTTTTCGTACATACAAAATCATCATCGAAGATAACGAAATATTTTGTATTTACCTTATTTAAGAGAAAATTTCTTCCTGCTGATATACCTACATCGTAGGGTAAAACATAATATTCAACATCTTCTCTTAGGTAAGGACGCCTACTATCATCTGCCACGATGATCTTAAGCGCTGGATAGTATTTTCTTATGCTTTTTATAAGCCTTTCTAGCTCCTTCGGCCTTTCAAATGTCTTAATAATTGCAGTAACGTTATCAACCCTGTTATCCATGACGTTTAATAACTTTATCACGCAAAGCTTTACTTTCCTTAATGCTTTTTGAGCAAAAATAGGCAAAAAACTCATTATTAATTTTTTATAACTCTTAAAATTACTCCAATCGTAAACTATGCTTCTAATAAAGAAATGCCTTCCTAAGAATAGTTCCTTTTTCTTAAACCTATTAATTCCCAGTTTAAAGAAATATTGGCTTAGATTCTTTCTCATAGTCCTGAAAAATGCTACATCGTGGGATATCCTTATCATATATTTATCTATAACTCTATCGGTCTCGCTAATATTAAGCCTATAATTCCTGCGAGCCGCACTCATTGGACTTTTTAGGTATAATCCTAAATATTCTTTTATGTGCTTACATTTATATTTCGCGGATATCCTTAGCCAGAATTCATAATCCCCTGCTACCTCGAATGTCTCATCAAAAAAGCCAAATTCATCATGAATTTTTTTGCTCCACATAGGTTGCGGGCCAACAAAATTACGACACATCAATAAACATCGGTCAAACTCTGGTAAGTCTGAATATCCCGTCGGCGTATGTTTTTCAAATGTCTCGTTTTCAGTCTCGGTAATTATATAGTTGGGGTACACCAGGCCTACATCTCTTCGGCTTTCAAGAAAATTTACCATTATTTCATAGGCATCCTTTCGATGTCGATCGTCAGTGTTAGCATTAGTGATGTATTTGCCGGAAGAGGCTTTTATTGCCCTATTCCATGCCTTATAAACAGTTTCTCTATTTTCAGTCTTGATATATACAATATTATCGTATCTTTCCATATACCTTTTTATAATCGGCTCTTCGTTTTCCTGCGAACCACTGTTAACCACCACTATTTCCAACCTGTCCGCCATAGTCTGTCTCTCGAGATCCTCAAGAAATCCTTCGATAAAGCGTTCAGAATTATAAACAGAGACTATTGCTGAAACTATGTAGTTTTTTCTATCCATTGGCCACCTTCCTACAAGGTAAGTCAAATATAAACAGCTCTCGCTGACAACATTCATTTAAATCATAATTTTCTTTTACTTCATAAACAATTCGTGTCCGAATTTCTGCAAGTTTTTTTTCAGGAAACGACAACACAAATATTATTGTTCGATAAAAATCGAAAACATTCTTTTTTGAAACAAAAATATTATCACTTATTTCTTTAGAGCCAGGTGAATCAGTAGCAACCGGAATTGTACCGCAAGCCATTGCCTCTTTTATAACATTGCTTTGGCCTTCCTTATCACTAGCCAAAAGAAGTAAATCTGAACCTTGAATCAATCTATTTACATCCTCTCTAAAACCAAGAAACTTGACCCTATTACACAATAGGCGGTTTCTTTCAGCCCGCTTCATATAAAAATCCTTAAGCTCTCCATCTCCGGCTATTAGTAAATAACAATTAGGATGTTCTCTTAACAGCAAAAGGAAAGCTCCTAACAACCTATCTATACGCTTAGTCTTATAAACCCTATTAGCAGCAACAACAATCCTCTCGCTTTCTCTAAGGCTAAACTCTTCTCTTAGCGATTCCTTTGCTGTAAAATCGGCATAAAATTCATTTCTATCTACCCCCCTTCCTCCTAGAAATATTCTATTAGCTGGTATACGCCAATCAGCTTCTAAACAACGCTTTACGTCTTTACTCACAGCCAATATATTCCTTGCAAGCACATGCTTTACATAAGGCAAAAATAACACCTTTTTCCTCGAAAGACCTATACCGCGAATAAAACCGAACCATAGTCTGGATTTCGCTTTCCCGAGTATAGGAGGCATGATATGATGTGAAATATAAATCCTTCCTCTAGTCGCAATAAATCCCGCGAGCAAGCTTAGAAAAGAAAAACTATTCATTCCATTAAAAATCCAAACCACTTTGGTAACCTTAAGTTTTCGAAAAAAAATAAAATAAGAAAAGAAGTGATATCTATCAGTTTTGGCGCTGCTCGAGACAATATCTATTAACTCTACATAAGGGGCTTTTTCTCTAAATACTTCCCAAAAACTACCTTTAGTAGTACAGATAACTATGTTTATTTTTTTATAATCAATAAAACGACACCAATTAAGGATGACTCGTTCTGTTCCGGCTAACTTACCGTGAGAGCGAAAAACGAAACAAACAGTTTCTTTATTCTCTCTTGGCTTAAATATTCGCATTTTTATACTCATATTGTCTAATTAACCACTTTGCTACTGGAAGAAATACCCCTTTCTCATAACCTTTGGATTCATTTGCCGCTATCTTGAAAAAATCTCTCTTTCTAATTACATAGGCATGAAGCATATCCCTGTCCCAAACCGAAACTTTTACGAGGTAAACCCCGGGAACAAGATTTAATTTTCCTAGCTCTATATTTAAAGTCCCTTTTCCTTTTATGCTTCCGGTTAAAAAATTATCGCTCTTTGTATTCGACGAACAGCAGACCACCCCGTCGGAACGAACTACATCCAACGAAAAAGCGGGACTTTCAATCTCTTCCTTCGCTTCGTAATCGACCCTGATAGATAACGGCTCACCTATTCTGAAATCTTCTTTTCGATTGTTTTCTCCGTCGAAAAGCGAAACATCTGAAATCTTGAACGGTGATTCTTCGCGAATATCTATCTTATAACCTTGTGATTTGACTTTCTTCTCAAACTCCTGCCTTCTTTTCTTAGAGACCGCTTCTTGATAATGAGGTATTACTTCCTCGGGAACCCCCTCTTCCTTTACTTTACCCCCCTCAAGGAGAATTACTCTTTTACATAAACTCTGTATCAAAGAAAGGTTATGCGAAACCAAAACTATTGTTACGTCCAAATCAAGCAACTCCCTCATCTTCTGGGCGCATTTAGCTCTAAATGCCGCGTCCCCGACTGATAAAACCTCGTCAACCAATAAAATATCCGGGTCAACATGGGCGGCGATTGAAAAACCAAGCCTTGCCATCATACCCGAAGAATAACGTTTAACCGGTGTATCTATAAATTCCTCCACCCCTGAAAATTCAACAATACTATCAAATTTCTCATCTATCTCCTTTTTGGTCATGCCCAAGATTGAGCCGTTAAAATAAATATTCTCTCTTCCGGTAAATTCGTGGTGAAACCCGGCGGTTATTTCAATTAAGGCTGAAAGCCGGCCGTTTATTTTAATCTCTCCTTTATTAGGAACTAAAATCTTTGATAGAAGTTTTAAAATCGTGCTTTTGCCGGCTCCGTTAGGGCCGATTATTCCTAAAACCTCTCCTTTTTTGACATGGAAATTTACATTCTGTAAGGCCCAGAACTCTCTCTCCTTAAGATTATCTTTCCCGTTGCCGTTTATTGAGAATATTTTCTTGAATGCACTGGGAATCCAATCCCTAAGAGAATATAATCTTTCACCCTTCTTGAATTTCTTCCAGACACCATTAAACTCAATGGTATTCACTGCTAGATTACCTCCGCAAATATCTGCTCGCTTTTATGAAAAACCGATAAACCCGATATAAACATTACAGCTGAAGCCACTCCAGCATAAGTAAACCAAAAAATATCAGGCATCTTATGAAACACCACAACCGCATTCATCGACTCCAGAATGCTCGCCACTGGGTTAAGCAATAGGATAATTTTCCAGTCTTTGAACATACTTGCCTCGTAAAAGACCGGGGTAAAAAATATACCAAAAGTAAGCACTACGTCTACGATATATCTGACGTCTCTAAAGAATACATTTCCGCATGATAAAATAAGCGCCAAGCCTATTGTAAACAAAACAAGAAATATAATTAAAAAAGGGACGTACAATAGATAAATACTTAACCCAATCCTTGCAAAAATAAGGACCAGCGTTAAAAATGCAATAGCGATTAAAAAATCAAATAATTGAACAAAAATATATGAAATGGGAAAAACCTCCCGTGGGAAATATATTTTTTTAACTAGATTCATGTTTCCTACAAGGCTATTTACGGAGAATTTTATTGCTCCGATAAAAAAAGCCCAGGGTAAAGCCTTAACAGATACGGAGACAATTTCGGCTAATTCCAAAGGCCTACCGGAAACAATCGCAATAGCTTTCTTGATAACTATGCCCGACAAAACAATAACTGCCGGCATGAATATCGCCCATAAAAAGCCCATTATTGTCTGTTTATACCTGATCTTGATATTCCGGTATGTAAAAGCTCGCAGAAGCTCCCGGTATTGAAAAAGCTCTCTAAATATTTCCCGTAACATTACTTAAACTCCCTCTTTCCGTAATGCATAATGCGTAATGCGTTTTTATCATATAATTCTTGCCATTGTTCCTTTTCTGCCATGACTAGAAAAGGATTTCATGAATAA
>JAFGCB010000065.1 GCA_016932855.1 Candidatus Omnitrophota bacterium
ATGCCAATTTCAAATGTCAAATCAATGTCAAAATCCCAAACTCAAATACTACCAATACTACCAAACAAATCCCAAACTCCAAATCCCGATAGATTTTGTATTTGGGATTCGGGATATTTGGGCTTTGTCATTTGAAATTTGGAATTCATAGCTATTATGAATAGAAACCGATTATTCTGGTAGCCATTATCAAAAACATGATTAAAGCTATAATCACCTTAAATACAATCGAACCTAGCCTGCCTAACAATCCTCCGGTGCCGGCTTTAAGTGATTTGATAATGTCTCTTTTTAGAACAAGCTCCGCTAAAAAGGCGCCCAGGAAAATACCCAGGAATGTGCCTGGTATTATCCCTATTCCCAGGGCAGAAACCCCTAATGCAGCTCCGGCCAGGCCTCCGATAAATGCGCCGACGACCGCCAGGTTTGAAGCACCCATTTTCTTGGTTCCCAAAATAACCGAAAGGTTCTCAAATACCTCTCCGCATAAATAAAAAACCAGAAGCAAAACCAGCGACTTGATAGTGAAAATGGAAAAATTGGTGAGAAAAGCGTAGATAAGCGCGCCGATAAGGATTATCAGGGTCCCAAAGGTGGTAAAAAATATCGCCGCAAACCCTACAATACTAAAAACTATCAGAATTATTAAGGCAACTAACTGCATTTACGACTTAGTTTCAATTCTTTTCTTATATTAACTATCCGCTATCCGCTATCCGCTATACGCTAAACGCTATACGCTAAACGCTATACGCTATACGCTTCTTCACAAAATAATCTCCCCCCTTAAAATCTCCGGAAGAGGCTGAGCGTCTATTCTTATTCCTCCGTCGTGTTCGATTTTTATAGTATAAAGAGTCCCCGGGACAAACATAGTGCCGGGAGCTTCTATCTGGGCGTTCTTTATCCCCATACCCTTGGACTCTTTGGGATTCAAGGCATATTCCCAAAACCTGTTCCAGAGCTTCTCTTCAAAAGGATGCCTTAAGCCCTCGATTTTATATCCTGAAGGGATCTTATTTACTTTGGTTATATCGTATTCCTGGGTATTGGTTCCCTCAAGCATAAATACTTTCCAGAAAAGATAAGCGCTCTTTCCCCGCAACAGGTCTTTGTTTCTTATATAGATATCGTCGAACCGCACCACCAAAGACTGAAACTGAATAATATTTCCCCCGAAAGTAAAATAGCGGGGCGCAAGAGGCTTGCCCCTTGAATCATATTCCAGGAACTTAATCGTGGTTAGGACTTTTTTTGCCTTTTCGTCGAAGCTGACTTTTGTAACCAGGACTTCAGCGATCCGTGAATCTGCCTGAAGCCTTAAAACCACTTCTTTTAAGATCTTGTTCTCATTAATTAAACGTAAGACATGAAAATAGACCAAAGAGCCCAAACCGACAATCACTATAAGCGTCAAAAAAAACTTAAGTCTTCGCATATCAGCCTCTCTTCAGCAAGGTCTTCTATTATATCAAATTACCTTTAAAATCAAACATTTTTAAGTAGTCTTCTCCTTAAATCTAAACCGGCTTTGCCAGGACCAAAAACTCTATTAATCCCGGATTTTCCAATGCTTGCTCTTGTGCTATAATGCTTACAATATGCGGAACTTTTGGCAGGCTTTGCCTGTCTAAGATAACGGGATAAGATGCAGGAAATACCCAAAGATACATTAACTTTGGCCCAACAAGGCGATATTCGGGCTTTTGAAGATATATACCGGACTTCTTCCGGATTTGTATATACTTTGGCTTTAAGAGTTACCAATAACCGCCAGGACGCCGAAGAGGTAGCCCAGGATGTATTCCTGAAGGTCTATAAAAATATTAGAAAATTTCGTTTCGAATCGACCTTTAAAACCTGGATATACCGGATAACCACCAATACCGCCATAAACGCGGCAATACGAAGAGGCAGGCGCGCCATGCGGGAAATCGAATACAACGATAATATACAACACACCCATGGCTACGAGCCGCAGCAGGAAAAAATCGAAAAAGACGAAAAAGAACAAATTATCAAATCGATGCTGGAAACACTTAATCCTAAACAGCGAAGCTGTCTGGTCCTAAGGGACATCGAAGGCCTAAGCTATGAAGAAATAAGCCGGACTCTTAAAATTAATATTAACACGGTGCGCTCACGGCTTAAACGCGCCCGGGAAAGCCTCTTGGCTTTAAGAAAAAAAGGGGTGATAAAAAATGTATTGTAAAAAGATTCACGCGCTTATAAACAGCTATATTGACGGTGAACTCCCCGGAAAACTTAAGGAAGAAATAAGGTTGCACCTTGAAAGCTGCCCTGGCTGCAAACAACTGGAGCAGGACCTACGCGCTCTTGTTATTAAACCCCTTAAAGAATCTTCTCTGAAAGAGCCGCCTGCTGATTTGTGGTTCAAAATAAAAGCGGCGATCGAAAAACCCGGCCCCTTGACTTCCTTTGTTGATCAGATAATAGCCGGGATTAATATTGTGTTTCCGCTTAGAAAACCTGTGCTTGCTTTTGCGGCAACAGTCCTAATTACGGTCATAGCGATAGTCTTAGCTATCGGCATTCCCTATAATAGCCGGGAAACGACAGCCATGGACTTAGCCGAACAGGCGGAATTTATCTACAGCCTCGATGACGCTGCATCTGTCTATAGTGGCAATGGTTTTGGCCTGGGGACCGCTATTGAAGAATTTCTGCTTTAAAATGGAACTTCCGCATTTTACGCGGTGTCTAAGCTGTTGAAAGGAGGACACAATGAAAACAAACATACTTAAAATAATCATGGCACTGGGGATATCTCTGGTATTCTTAAGCTCTGGCCTCTACGCCCAAGCTATGGGACCGGACAACCAAAACGGGCAAGAGCAACGGGCAAAGCCGGAGTTTATGAAGAAGATTATCGAAGGACTGGCATTGACAGGTGAGCAACAAGAACAGTTAAAAGAAAGCCGCCAGCAGCATAGAAATGAATTCAAACAAATACACCAGAGCATGAAAGAGTACCAGGTAGCCCTGAAAGAAGAACTGGAAAAAGAACAGCCTGACGAAGCCAAAATTAATACCCTGGTAGCAAAAATCAACAGCTTCCAGGCCCGGCTCTTGGATCTACGGGTAGCTAAAGTCCTTGAAACTAAAAAAATACTTACGCCCGAGCAATTCGCGAAATTACAATCATTACAAAAAGAATCCAAGGAAAAACGAAAAGGAATGCGTCATAGCTGGCGCAATAAGCAGAAATCCACACCGGAAGCTGAGTAATCCCGAGAAGACCTTAAGCAGGTCTTCTATTATAGATAACCGGAGCGCAAACTTGATTGTGCTCCGGTTCTTTTTATTCAAGAGTCTTTTTTGGGAAGGTAAAAATCAAGGCATGCCGGCTTTATGCTTACCTGCATGCCGGTTACCGGGTTTTCGAAAAGCTCTCCGTCAACGTGAGCCAAAACAGGTTTTTCGAAGCGCACAGATAAAGAGCGTGTTTTAAAGATAACTGTCTCCTTTAAATGTATGTGAGTGCCTTTAATCGCCTTAATTACGTGGAGGAATCTTTTAGGGCGGGAAATTTTCTTAACAATGCAGACATCCAGAAGACCGTCATCTATCCTAGCAAGAGGAGTGAGCCAAAACATGCCTCCGTGGCAAGCGCCGTTACCCACGCTCAAGCTTAAAGCCTCGCCGCGGTAGCTAAACTCCTCTGATTCCACTTCGACTTTAAAACAGGAAAAACTTAAAAGGGCTTTTAAGGCCGGCAGCAAATAAGTAGCCTCTCCCCTTGCTTTCTTGGTAACTTTCTTCAGATAGACTACATAGGCATCAATACCCAAGCCCAGGTTATTGATAAAATTCTTATTGTTTGCCACGCCGATATCTACTTTGATCTTAGAGTTTGAAGTCATCGACGATATTCCGTCATCTATGCTTCTGATATTTACCATCTTGGCGAAATCGTTTCCGCATCCGGCCGGAATAACTCCTAAGTTGGCCGAGCCTAAATCCAATCCGTTTACTACCTCATTAAGAGTCCCGTCTCCTCCGGCAATAAATATATCCTTGCAGCCCTCCTGCTGGATCTTCCCGGCTAAGGATATGGCCTCTTTTTCTCTGGTAGTCATTACATACTCATATTTAACTCCGGCCCGGTCTATTCTTTCCTTTATATTGGCCCAGGAATGCGTACCTTTCGCGCTGGAAGGATTAACAATTATCTTTATCATTGAATTTTCGTTAATAGACAGGAGGGGCTAAGACTCGAAATCACTTAAACTATCCTGGTCATCAACAATCAGTTTTTTTGATTTCCAGATTATTACAGCCACGATAATAAACGAAATTAAACCCAGAAACAGAGCGGTTACAACAAATATTATTGTGACTGACCTGGCGGAAATCAAAGAAGAATTATACCATCTATACATCTTATAGACATATACCGCTGTCATCACAAGAGCAAACAGGCCGGTAAAAGATATAACGCTAAGAACCCGAAGCTGATTGCCTGTAAGACCGGAAAAATTAAAATCCTTAACCAAGGGATAATAGCGCATAGCCCACAAAGTGCAGCCCACCCATAGTAAGGAAAATATAATTAAAAGCTGCCTGTCTTTTTCTATCCGCTCTTTATTCATTTTCTTAAAATACAAGTATAAATAGCAGGGCTCTTACCTTGCGATAAAGTCCTTGACCGATTCCCATAAGTTTTGAAAATATTCGACGGCCGCGGGATCTTTTATTTTACTCGACCATACGTATTCACCGAATCCAAGCTGGGCAAATACGTATCTGCCCAAAGCAAGCTGGCCTACGGCTGTAAGCCCTGTAGCAAACTGACCCAAACCAAACCATAGACCCAAGGCAACCTGGCCAACCGCCAGAACCCCCCCTACAAACTGACCGAAACCAAATAACATTCCTATACCGAACTGAGCTATAGTAACTAGGCCTATAGCGAACTGCCCGATAGCGATTATTCCTCTGGCAACCAATAGCTTTCCTGTCTTCTTGTTACGTCCAAAAGCGATATGAATCAAGGGAAAGCCCAGTATTTCAGCGCTACTTTTATATTCGAATCCCCGCCAGGCCCGATGAGACGGATAAGAAAGTCCTTCTCTAGGATGGCCGCACTTAGGGCAAGTTACTGCCTTTTCGCTTATATGATTACCGCATTCCGGGCAACTGACTAACCCCATATGATTTTTTCTTTTCTACCACTGGTAATCTTCTGATTTAGCAGACTCCGAATAGTCATCGTATATCTCTTCATAAATGTCCTGCGAATAAGAATAGGCATTCAAGGTGTCTGCTTCTTTATTTTGGTCAATAGCTCCCGAAACATCCAAAGTTTCTTTATCGCTTTTATTATCGGCATCTGGATATCCCGTATCTTCTTCGTTGTTTTTTGTCGCGCCTTTCAGATATAAATCAGCTCTATCTTCTTGAACTTGCGGGGAGCTAAAACGATAAGGCGATATAAGAGTTGCTTCATTCGTGCTCGACTCATCAGGAGCATAGATATCCTCACAGCATAAAACCGGACAAAAACATAAGATTGCCCCGAAGGTTATCAAAATCATCCTCATATCCTGCCCCTTTTTTTTTACCGTCTATCTTAATAAATATCCCTTTATCAGTAACCTCACCATAATTTATCAGCTTCATCAGTCATATCCATCAGTATAATCAGTGTTAATCAGAAAGAGCGATGTAGCCTACCGCAGCTAAATTTATCAAAGGTAATACCGTCAAGACCCCCCACCAGGCAGGCTTATTTCTTGCTTCGGCTATTTTCATCCAAAGAATAACCCCTACAACTAAAACTGCCAAAGCCCCCAAAAAAGGTATGAACGAAAGCAAAAGGGATGCCGTCCACCAGCGCGGCTTTCCGGCAATATCGCACATAAGAATAAAATTCAATATAGGAATCCAGCCAAACCAGCCATTAGGAATGCCGGTTTTCCTGGCTATTGTCTGCAAACAGTAAGAAAAGAAACAATATACAAGAAATATCAGAACTACAGGAATAAATGCTAAAGAGCTGAACAAGAGACTGCCTGAAGGCCCCATGCCAGGTTTTGCTAATTTGGAACCCTCTTTAAGACCTGCGTTATCATCAAAAACAAAAGCTTTGTCTTTAGGCATATCCTCTATCCTCTTTCGTAAATCTTCTATATAGGATTCTCTGCTGCTTTCATCTTCAGGCGTTTCTTTTGCTCTTTGGGATATCTCGGAAATCTTCTTCTTCAACTCTTCAAGCTTGGAATCAACAGATTCGTTTCCGGACTCGACTGAAGCCAAATCATCCTGCTCCCGCTCCAGCTCGTCGTCAGTAAACGGCAAAGTAGCAATGTCGTCTACTGGAAGTTTCTTGATAAGCTCTCCCTCTTCGGTCTTGGCCGGTAATGTTTTCTGCTGGGGATATATTACTTTGCCGTCGCTTAACTGGATACGCTCAACTTCGTCCATCCAGTATGTGAGCTTCACGCCCGAAAAATCTATCTTAATATATTCATCGGTCCGCTCAAGAAGCTCGCCCTCTACAGACTTACCTGATTTAAGATAGACGATTGTTTGCGCATAGCAAAAATACATAAAAGACATAAACAGGCAAACCGCGATAAATAAAAAAGTAAGTTTACGCATAAGACTCCTTTCTCTATGGTTAAGACTTTCGCCACTAATTATATCACATATTTGCCTCCAAGAAACACCCTTTATATAAAAGGGGGCGCTTCTGTCTTTTCGCATGATAACAATAAATATAAGCGTCCCCTTTTTCCCTTTTACTGTTTTTTTTAATCTACGTAACCTTCTGTTAATAAGGAAGTTACGCAATTTTACTCGGAAAAATTAAGATCTAGCCTTGCTTAATTTAAAAAAAATATGGTATACTCCAAGTCCTGAAAACGTTTTCAGGCATGAAAATTGCTTTAAGTTAAGGACATTCTCCGCCCTGCTATTATCGATTATACCTATGCAGATAAGACAAACCCAAAAACTGACCCAGACTCTCTCCTTGACCCCCCAGATGAAGCAGTCGCTCCATATCCTGCAGCTGCCCTTACTGGAATTAAAGGACTACCTGGAATCACAGCTGGAGGAAAATTTGGTCCTGGAATGCGAAGGCCTTAAAGAAGCGAGTCTGCCTTTGGAAGAAAATATCGAGGAGCATGTGCATCCCTTTGACTGGCACGACTTCAGCCTCCGGGAATCGCGAACAGAAGCTCAACGAAAGAATGACTATAGACAAACTCTCATCGCTAACCCCCCCAGCCTTCAGGAATATCTTCTTAAACAAATCAGAATTCTCGCTCTTGATGAAAAAGATTACGCCATTGCCGAATTTATCATTGGAAACCTTGATAATAACGGATATCTAAATATGTCCCTGCCGGAGGTCGTAAGCCAGCTAAACAAGGATATAGCCGAACAGGAGAAAATAACTAAAAACGATGCGGACAAAATCCTGCAGCTTATCCATGCCCTGGAGCCCGCGGGGGTAGGCGCCCGCAGCCTTAAAGAATGCCTGCATATCCAGCTTAAAGGCAGCAACAATAAAAATCCCCTGGCCTACAAGATCATAGAAAGCTACCTTCCGGATTTAGCTAAAAACAGGATAAAATATATCGCAAAAAAGCTTAAAGCCAAGGCCGAGGATGTCTTGAAGGCAAAACGGGAAATATCAGCCCTTGAGCCCAAGCCCGGGAGGGCCTTTAGCTCTTTGACTGCCCAGACCATCGGCTCATCGAGCATCGACATAGTTTTAGAAAAGGTAAACGGGAGCTACCAGGTATTCGTAAACACAAGAACTATACCCAAGCTTAAGATAAGCCGCCATTATTTAAATCTTCTTAAATCAAACACCATAAATCCCGAGGCAAAAAAATATATTAAGGCTAAAATTAAAGCCGCCCTGGGCCTTGCTAAGGCAGTCGAACAAAGATCGGAAACAATACGAAAAATTGCCGAAGTAATAGTCACGATGCAAAAAGAATTCTTGGAGCACGATGACCCTCAGCTCTTAAAACCCCTTACCCTTAAAAATATCGCAAAGCTTGTCGATAGAAACGAATCAACCGTAAGCCGCGTGGTAAACAACAAATATATCGATACTCCCCACGGGGTATACAAGCTGGACTTTTTCTTCACCAACGCTATTAAGACAAATACCGGCCAGAGCATTTCCGGCCAATCCATAAAACACAAGGTATTAAATCTGATTGAAGAAGAAAACATTAAAAAGCCCTTAAAGGATGGGCAAGTGGCCTCGATCCTTAAAAAAGAGGGCATCCCCATAGCCAGAAGAACCGTGGCTAAATACCGTGATGAACTTAAAATCCTCGCCTGGCACCTTCGCAAAAAGAAAAAATAAAAATACCGCAACCCACACCGCCACTCCGGATTACGTGTGACCTTGTGACCTTCTTTATGACGCGTGACCTTGTGACCTGGTGACCTTTGTGCGGATGACCTCCTACGCGGTTCTACTCAGCGGGATATTGGTGAGAGCTTTTTCCACTAACTGGGTAAGCTTATCAATAGTGGTCATGCTTTGCGAGCTGAATTTATCGGAACTTTCGCTGGATGTGCCTAAGTTCAGAACGCCTAAAACCCGGTCGCTTCTGGCGATAGGCATAGATATGGAATAACGCAAGTTTGGGTTTTTAAGCTGGCTACGGATTCTTTCGTCCTCTATATCTTCGTCGATAAAAAGCGGCTTGTTATCATGAGCGACTATACCGGCGATACCCACGTTTACTTTCGAGCGGGCTCTATCGATAATGTCTTTCCTTAAGCCTTTGGCGACTTTGATATAAAGCTCGTTCTTCGACTCATCTAAAAGCATAATCGAACCCCTCTCGGCCTCGGTAAAGTTATAAGATACTTCCAAAAGCGCGTCCAAAAGCTTCTCGAGGTAAAAATCATATACTCGAAAAATAATCTGGGGCGCCTCGGGTATGATGTTTTTTAAGCGTGTATTCTGATAGCCTAATTCACAGATATAAATACCTATGTCATACAGAAGCTCTATGACCGACTTTATGCCGTTGAAGGAAAAAGTCTTAGTTTCCCTGAGGGCGTCAAAAAAATCCTGGGAATCGACTCCCAGTTCCTGAACAACTTTCCTGTATTCGTCGATTTGGCGGCGCTTTCCCAAAATCACCGGGCCGACTACCATGCATCCCAGATTCTGGCTGCCTACTTTTAAAGGGACGGCAAAATGCCAAAGACCGGCCCTATCCCAGCAGACTCCTTCCTTCCAATCCCCTCTGGAACTTTCGAGAGTGCGAGACAGCTGGTCATCGCATTCTTTCGTGCCCTTAACCGTATTTCTTAATATTTCATCGCATAGCCGGCTGGAACCGCTGGGGCGGGTAAGAAAAGAACCGCTTTTATCGATAGTGCGTAAAGTCACGCCTAAAACCTCGGCGAAATAATCTTGGATCTGCTGCCATTTCTGTAAATCTACCGTCTCTTTAAACTGCATCCTATCGTGTTAAAGGAATACTTGTAAAATTAGTAAAGAAAACTTATTCGTTTTCCATAATGCCCAATTTTCTCATCTTGTTGTAAAGGGTCGTACGATTGATCCCCAGGGCTTGGGCTGCTTTTTTACGGTTACCTCGGCAACGCTCCAAAGCATCCTGAATAATCTTTCTTTCCGACAGCTCCAGAGCGTCCTTAAGAAGAGACTGTTCGCCCGAAGGTCTATCTTTCTCATCCTGAATCTTAACTTCCTGGAAACCTTCCGGAAGGTCCGCTACTTCAATGCTGCTGTCGCTTGACAAAATAACCGCTCTTTCGATAACATTCTCAAGTTCACGTACGTTGCCCGGCCAGGTATAGTTTACCAAAAGTTGCATTGCTTGGGAAGAAACTCCTTTTATTTTCTTGTCTTTCATTTTCTTGTTGCACTTCTTTAAAAAATGCTCCACCAGCATTGCGATATCGTCTCTGCGTTCTCTTAAAGGGCTTAAGTAAATAGGGATAACATTCAAACGATAGTATAAATCTTCCCGGAACTGGCCCTGGCTTATAAGGGTCTTTAAATCCTGGTTGGTGGCGGCGACTACCCGCACATCAACTTTTACGGTGTTGGTATCCCCGACTCTTTCAAACTCTCCTTCTTGCAGTATCCTGAGCAACTTCACCTGAAGCTTGGGACTGAAAGTATCTATTTCATCCAGAAAAATAGTTCCGCCGTTAGCTGCTTCAAAACGGCCTTGCCTGTCTCTTACCGCGCTGGTAAACGAACCCTTAACATGCCCGAAAAGCTCGCTCTCAAGCAAATTCTCGGGAAGGGCGCCGCAGCTTACCTCCACAAAAGGCTTATCCTTGCGGTTAGGGTCGCTAAAGTGAAGGGCGTGAGCAATCAATCTTTTACCCGTACCGCTTTCGCCCTGAATAAGGATAGTCGCGTTAGTGGGAGCTACTGTTTCGATAAGATTATAAATTCGCTGCATCTTGTAGTTCTGGCCGATAAGGTCGTGGAACTTCGCCCGGCTGGTCTGGGTCAATTGCTTCTTTAAAAGCTCGTTTTCGTCTAAAAGCCTTCTCTGTTCGAATATTCTCTGGATAATTATCTTAATCTCATTATCGATTATAGGCTTGGTTACGTAGTCAAAGGCGCCCTCTTTCATGGCTTCCACCGCGTTTTCGATAGAGCCGTAGGCAGTCATCAAGACTACGGCCGTGGAAGGATGATCAGCCTTTAGTCTACGGAGAAGGCTTAACCCGTCTATTTTAGGCATCTTTAAGTCGGTTATTACTATATCCGGCAATTCTTTCTCAACCGCTTTTAAGGCTTCTTCCCCGTCAACCGAAGTAGAAACCCTGTATCCTTCGCGTTTTAGGATTTCGTATAAAGACTTACGGGTCAAAGACTCATCATCAACAATAAGAATGTGGTTATGATTTGTCATGATCAGTCACAAACTCCTTTTTATTGCTTACCGGCAAAGTAACCGTAAAAGTCGTGCCTGCCTGGGGAGTGCTTTCCAGGGAAATTTGACCGGCGTATCGTGAAATAATCTCGTAGGAAATAGCCAAGCCCAGCCCTGAACCCTCTCCCATGCTCTTGGTAGTGAAAAAAGGATCGAATATCTTATCCTGCACCTCGGGCTTAATGCCCGGTCCTGTATCCTTGAAGGTTATTACGATACTGTCCCTGACTTGATAGGTGGATACTATAAACGTGCCGCCTTTTTCCTTCATTGCCTCGCAGGCATTCTTTATCAGATTATTAAAAACTATTTTTAAACCGTAATCGGGTATGCGCGGTAAATTATCGGAAAAATATTTGTCGGTTGCTATATTATAAACGCGGAAATGATGCTGGAATTGAAACAAACACTCGTAGAGTGCTTTATTAACATCCACCAGCATCCCCGGGCTGGACAGGCTCCAGGAAAAGTCAAGAAGCGAACGGACAAACTTGGCAATACGGGTCATCCCCTTTTTTGCCTCCAGAAGATACTCGCGCAGAACAGTATCATCCTGGGCGCTGTCAAGACTCAGATTAATATAGCGTATGACACCGTCCAGAGGATTGTTTATTTCGTGGACAAGGCCGCCTACAAATTTTCCCAGAGAGGAAAACTTCTTGTAGCGGTCAATATCTTTTTTTGAATCCACAAGTTCCTTGGACAGGTCCTCGTTTATCTGCTTCTGGGTCTCCAGATACATCATTAAACTAGACAAAGCGCTTCCTAAATATTTGCAGATTATCGACACGGTATTTAAGTCTTTGTCGCTAAAGGGGAGGTCTTTACTCTTGTCATTAAGATTAACT
The DNA here is from genome assembly GCA_016932855.1 of Candidatus Omnitrophota bacterium. Taxonomy (GTDB): domain Bacteria; phylum Omnitrophota; class Gorgyraeia; order Duberdicusellales; family Duberdicusellaceae; genus JAFGCB01. Next base: position 11,774 of record JAFGCB010000065.1, read on the forward strand.
ACTCCGATCAAGTTGCCCGAAGCCTCTAATGGAACAGAAAGAAAGGATTTACTCTTGTAGCGGCCGCCGTTGGTTTTAGCCTTCAAAGAAGGCTCTCTATCGATATTCTTCACCAGAAGCGGCTTTCGTTTAACCGCCACCTTTCCCGAAACCCCTTCGCCGAGCTTAGCCCGCAGGCCTTCTAGTTTCTGTTTTTTCCCGTTCTTAATCACCTCTAAAACAAGTTCCTTCCGGCTGCGATCCAAGAGAAATATCGAGCCTGAACGGGCATTTACCGCCTGCATGCAGCGGTCAAGATTTGTGCCTAAAAAGTCTTTAAGTTGATTTTTAAAAGGGTATATGTCCATATTATTATACACTTCTATAGGAAAGAATATTAGTTTAGCATTTTTTTGCATAATATTCAAGGCTTTTTAAAAATATTTATAAAGTTTTAAATAAATCATCTAAATAAGGTTTAATTTTCTCAACAAAAGACCTGACCTTTTTTTCAACACTTTCTGAATCTCCCTGAGTGGAAATCCTAATTAAAGCGCCCTTAAGTCCGTGGCCCTTAAGGGCATCAAGCATAAGGTAAGCCTGCTGGAGATAAAAATTTGGAGTAAATCTATTTCCGGCTGCGAACCAATACCAAGCTTTTGTTTTCATGCTGGAAGTCTTCATCTCCAGTATATTTGCCTCGATAAAATCACCGTCTTGTAAGGATATCTGCTCTCGGCCTCTCTCTAAAAGCTCAACCCCTTCTCCCAAAAAACATAATTCCGGGGGATGAAAACTATGACGGTTTGCTCCTGAATAGACTATTGATAGGTATATAGGTATGCTTGAAGCATCTTCATATCTGCGCATTAAAATATCCCTGGTCTCAAGAGATTTATAGACATCCTCCGGAAGCTGCAGGTCTTCTCCCTGCCAACTTGCTATCTGCAAAGGAAGCTTCTTAAGCTCGACTTCCGAAGAAACCTTGGCCTTTACATTCTCTATTCGCAATACAAAAATACAGGAAACTAAAAGTAAGGCGATTACGATTAAATAGTTTCTGCGCATAGCCTGCACCTTAAAACCTTGCTTACCATCACCAATCCGAAAAACCCCAGTACAAATACCAGAAGCCCCGAAGAATCATGCAGAAAACCCGTAGCGGCTTTCTCGCCGTATATAAAACCTACGAGAACCAAAAAGGCAAGCCTTATAAAATTCGAAAAAAGCGCAATCGGTATCGTGGAAATAAAAAGAGTCCCCCGTCGTAGCGCCGAAGCATTAGTAAACTGGGTAAATAGCGCTCCTAAGGCTAAGAAAGTAATTAAAGACCTTAATCCGCTGCAGGGGTCTCCGACCATCAATTGGCCTCCGGGATAATTTATTGCTGAACCAGCCCTTACCGCCTCGATGCCTATAAGGTTTACCAAAAACACGGCTGCCTGGGTTGCCATAATTTTAAGCTTAA
>JAFGCB010000066.1 GCA_016932855.1 Candidatus Omnitrophota bacterium
ATGCCAATTTCAAATGTCAAATCAATGTCAAAATCCCAAACTCAAATACTACCAATACTACCAAACAAATCCCAAACTCCAAATCCCAATAGATTTTGTATTTTGGATTTGGGGATTTGGGTTTTGTCATTTGGATTTTGGAATTTATAATAAATACCTAACAAACTAATTAGCTTCCTAAAAGTATTGAACCTTTGGTAAAAAATACGCCGGCAATACAACCGGTCATAAGACAAGCCAAAGTAGCGGCTAAAAGCGCTCTAAAAGCAACCTGGGAAATATCGCGGGTTTTTTCAGGAGCAAGGGCGGATACTCCCCCTACAAAAATCGCCATTGAAGCCAAGTGAGCAAACCCGCATAAAGCATAGGCAGCAATCACTGCCGAACGGGGATTTTGCAGTAAGCCTTTGCTTAAAACAGCTGCCAAATCCTGATAGGCCACAACTTCGGTAACCACCGCCCTTTCGGCGATGATCTTGGAAAGGATTCCCGCGTCTTTGAGAGGAATTCCCAAAATAAGAGTAAAGGGATAAAAAATATATCCCAGCATACCTTTTAAAGACCAATCAATCTCTAAACCCGAAAGTGTATTTATCTTTACGCCGACAAAAGACAAAAACAAATCAATAAGAGCCACTAACCCTAAAACCGCTATAAGAAGAGCTACGATTCCTACAATCATCTTTACGCCTGAATTAGCTCCGTTAATAATTGCCTCAAAAAGACTTTTCTCTCTCTGGTAATGGGGACGGATATTTAAACCCAGGGTTTTAGGAACTTCCTTTTCAGGCAAAACTATCTTAGACATAACCAGGGCTGCCGGAGCTGAAAGCAAAGACGCCGAAATAAGATGCCCGGCAATAGTAGGAAACTGTTCTTTTAATATAAACACGTAAAAAGCAAGGACATTTGAAGCCACGGTAGCCATGCCAACGCTTAAAATAGTGCACAACTCGGAACGGCTCATCTCATTCAGATAAGGCTTAACAGTTAAGGCCGATTCAATGCCTACAAAGATATTACTGGCCGCGACCAGCGACTCTGCGCCTGATATCTTCATAAGTTTTGTGAAAAGATAAGCAAAACCCCTGATAACCAACGGCATGATATTCAAAAAGTAAAGAATTGAGATAAGGCAAGAGAAGAAAATTATCGTGGGAAATGCCTGAAAGGCTAAAATAAAGCCTAAAGAAGTCTGACCGGCTTCATTGACTTCGCCCGGTGAAAGAGCAAGCCTTCCGAAAACAAATTCCGCTCCTGCTGAAGCGGAACTTAAAATTTTTACAACCGCGCTGTTTAAGAAAAGAAATATCTTCGATCCGGCAGGCACAATAAAAATAAATAGGGCAATCAGCATCTGAAGCCCTATGCCCCACCCAATAACCCGCCAGTTCATATTCTTCTTGTCCGAAGAAAATAACCAAGCAAAGCCAACCAGGATAAATATACCCGCGAAACTTACGAGGTTATAGATATCCATCCCCGATTTTTATTGACAGCGAATCAATATGATCTTATACGGAGTAAATAAGAAGCACGCCCAAGCCCACTGTTATAAGTGAGAGTAAACGCAGATTCTTAGCTTCAAGCTTGGCAACCTTGTCCATCCAGGATAGAATTTCCTTATCCTTAGCGACAAATATAACCACGCCTTTTACAAGAGCTAAAATACCCATAAGTATTACATACCAAGATACGCCGCAATAAGGAGCGGCCATCAGGAAAACAATACCGATAAGTATACTTAAGACGCCTCCCCAGTAAAGCCGCTTTTTCTTCTCCCAGAAGCGTATAATCTTTCTTGCGACAGACGGTTTTACTAAATAGGCTATACCGTAGCCTACCATAATAATCCCCATTAGCTTAACCAAGCCAACCATAGTCTATCCTCCTTTCCAAGCCTGTATCTTTAAACTCAATAATAGTTAAGGGCGATGTTTAAAATATCGTGCCTGCCCACTACCCCCACAAGCTTCTTGCCCTCATAAACAGGTATAGTTTGCACGTCTTTCTTGTGCATAAGGGCTATGGCCTTTACGACCTTATCCTTCGTTTTCAAGACTACTATCTTTTTATTCGCGACTTTACCTACAGGAAGTTTTGAGATTTCTTTCAAATGCTTAATCCTGTGGCCGCCTTTGGAAAGCTCATCATTGATAAGCCTCAATATGTCCGCAATGGTAAAAATTCCCACCAATTTGTTATCGTCCTTACTTTTAACCACTAATATTCCGCTTATCCGGTAACGAAGTAAAAGATGCGATACCTTTCCTACGCTTACAGATTCTTTTACCCGTATCGGGTGCTCGAACATAATGTCTTCCAACAATATCCTATACATTTGTCTCAAACTTTAATAAGGCTTAAGCCCCTTAAGCGAATTTAATTAATTAAACATAAGTTCTGGCCTTATTTTAATTATACCGCTATACATAACCGGCAACAAGCAAATTTACCTTATCTAATTAACTTAAATCTTGATATCACTTTTTCGGGCAGGCTAAGGATGCTTTGATAAAGCTCGCAAAAAGCGGATGGGCGCTGTCGGGCTTAGATTTAAACTCGGGGTGAAACTGACAGGCAAGAAACCAAGGGTGGTTCTTAAGCTCTAAAATCTCCACTAAACCGGTCTGGGGATTAATGCCGCTGAATTCAATTCCCTTTTTTTCAAACTCTCGACGATAGTCATTATTAAACTCATACCTGTGCCGGTGGCGCTCGGAAATCTTTTCTTTTTTATAAGCCTGATAAGCCTTAGAATCTTTTCTTAACCTGCACTCATAAGCTCCCAGGCGCATAGTTGCTCCTTTCAGCTTAACTTCCTTCTGCTCCTCTAAAAGACCTATCACCGGGTGCTTAGTATTTTTATTAAATTCGGTGGAATTTGCGCCTTTCAAGCCGCAAACATTGCGGGCAAATTCGATTGCTGCCGTCTGCATGCCTAAACATATGCCAAGAAACGGCACCTGATTCCGGCGGGCAAATTCACAGGCACGAACCTTTCCTTCAATGCCCCTTAAGCCGAAGCCGCCGGGAATAAGAACACCCTGGATATCCTTTAAATATTTCGAAACGCCGTTCTTTTCAATATCTTCGGAATCAACCTTTTTTATCACTAATCTGGCGTTATTATCTATTGCTCCGTGAACCAATGCCTCATAAATAGATTTGTAGGCATCCTGAAGGGTAATATATTTTCCCACTACCGCAATCTGGACCTCTTTTAAAGGATGTTTTATCCTTTTTAACACCCGGTTCTGCCAGTCAACAAGGTCTTTATCCTCGCGTTTTATATTAAGAAGCCTAAGTATCAACCTGTCTAATCCTTCCTTCTGCAAGTTTAAAGGAACTTCATATATGCTTTTTACGTCTATGGCAGGAATTACTGCCTCTCTATCCACGTTGCAGAATAAACCTATCTTATCCTTTGCTTCCTTGGTAAGTATCTTTTCCGTCCTGCATATAATTGCATCGGGTATAATTCCTATATTGCGCAAAGTTCCTACGCTATGCTGTGTAGGCTTTGTTTTAATCTCTCCGGCTGACTTTATAAAAGGGACCAAAGTTACATGTATGTTAATAGCGTAATCTTTTCCCATCTCAAGCCTAAGCTGCCTTATTGCCTCTAAGAAAGGGAGGCCTTCGATGTCGCCTACAGTTCCTCCGATTTCCACAATAACCACGTCAACCCTCTGAGCGAAGGCTACTTTCTTTATGCTGTTCTTTATCTCATTAGTGATGTGGGGAATGATCTGGACGGTTTTCCCGAGGTAATCGCCGCGCCTTTCTTTGGAAATAACCGAATAGTATATTTTTCCGGTGGTAATATTATTGTCTTTGGTAAGCTTTGCATGGGTAAACCTTTCATAATGGCCTAAGTCCAAATCTGTTTCAGCCCCGTCATCGGTCACATAAACCTCGCCGTGCTGGTAGGGATTCATGGTGCCGGGGTCAACATTTATATAAGGATCGCATTTTATTAGAGTTACTTTAAGACCTTTGGCCTCAAGCAACTTTCCTATAGATGAAGCGGTAATCCCTTTACCCAGGCTTGAAACAACTCCTCCGGTTATAAATATGTATTTGGACATAAAATGCCTTCCTATTCCTACGAATTACGAATTTACGAATAATCCAAAAGACTATTCGTAATATTCGTAGTGATTCCTATATTCGTAGAGTTATCATATTCGTAATGATTCGTACATTCGTATCATTATAAATGAAAAAGGCGCCCCTTCTACCTCGTTGTAATAGTAGAAAGGACGCCTTTGTCATCTACAAGAATACCAGCTTCAATCTAAAAGTCAAGAAAAGATTATCCTAGCTTTGTGCCTTCGCGGGTTTATATGCACCGGGTAATAGATATAATCTCTTAAATCTGATCCTGACCCTCCGGGCCAAAATGTTTTTGGATATATTCTTCTAAAAGACTGGCGGCTTCATCCTGGCATTGACCGCAGACTGTCCCTAGCTTAGTTCTTTCTTGAAGCTCAAGAAAGGTCCGGGCTCCTTCAAGTACCGCGTGCTCTATTTCATGATCAGTTACATTCATGCACTGACAGACAATCCTTGCTTCTTCTTTTTCTATTTTTTCCTGCATCCCGTTACGCCGGTAGTAATCATTTATCGCTGCCCGAAGAGCTTTATCGCCTAAAACCGAACAGTGTATCTTATGAACAGGTAACCCCCCGAGCTCTTTAGTCACATCTTTAGGAGAAACATGATAAGCGTCCTCTAATCTCATTCCTTTAACCATCTCGGAAAGGATAGAAGTGCTGGCAATCGCGCTGGCGCAACCGTAAGTCTTCCATTTACAATCAGCGATAGTCTGTTTTTCCTTATCTACCTTAATTAACATCATCATCTCATCCCCGCACTTCATATTACCCACTACACCTTTTCCGTCGAAAGCCTGAACATCTTCATCTTTAAGAATATTCTTAGGATTCATGAAGTGTTCTTTAAGCTTATCAGTGTATACCCAGTTGTTTTCCTGATTCATGACTTGCTCCTTTTGGCGTAGGCAGTCGACATACTTCTTATTTTCTTTATTACCGAAGGAAACTTATCCAGGACATATTCCACTTCTTCCTTGGTGCTTGCCCGGCCCAAACTTAGCCGTATCGAACCGTGGGCCTGTTCAGCCGGAATGCCAGTAGCTAAAAGAACATGGGAAGGATCAAGAGATCCTGAAGCACAGGCTGAGCCGGTTGAAACCGCGATTCCTTCCAGGTCAAGGTATAATAATATAGCCTCTCCCTCTGCTCCTTGAAACGAAACATTTAAAGTTCCGGCAAGGCAATCAGTAGGATGGCCGTTAAATTGTATGTCAGGTATTTTTTCTTGTATGCCTTTTTTCAACACTGCCTTAAGCTCCAAAAGCCTTGCTTCTTCCGCCTTCATCTCCAATCTTCGCATCTCAATTGCCTTGCCAAGACCGATTATACCTAAAGTATTTTCTGTTCCGGCCCGGCGGCCTTTCTCCTGATGGCCTCCACGGATTAAAGGACAAAAAGGAACGCCTTTCTTTACATATAGCGCGCCTATACCTTTAGGGCCGTATATCTTATGACCCGAAAGACTTAGAAAATCCACATCTAGATCTTTGACGTCTACCGGAACTTTTCCCACAGCCTGGACAGCGTCAGTGTGAAATAATACTCCTTTGCTACGGACAACCTGAGAAATGGCTTTAATATCCTGAATAGTGCCGATTTCATTATTAGCCATCATAACTGAAACAAGACCGGTCTTTGCGGTAATCGTACTCTTTAACTGTTCAATATCTATCTTTCCGTAGCGGTCTACATCAAGATAAGAAATCGTAGTGCCCCGGTCAACAAGACACTTGCAAGTTTCAAGAATACAGGGATGCTCTATCTTGGTAGTTATGATTTCCGTACGGGCCTGGCTCTGGAGCATACACTGCATCGAAGGGCAGGTAAATATAGATAAAACCGTATTGTTTGCCTCTGAGCCGCTGCCTACAAAGATAATATCATCAGGGTTTGCTCCGATAAATGATGAAACCTGCTGGCGGGCTTCCTCCACAAGCTGACGCACTTTTCTTCCGAAGGAGTGCAGGCTGGAAGGATTTCCAAAGGCCGGCATAACCTCGGTCATTGTCTTTATCACCTCGGGATGAAGAGGCGTTGTCGCATTATGGTCAAAATAAATCCTTCTTTGCGATACTACATTTTTACTCATTTGTATCTAATTTAAATAAATCAGTAGAAAGATATTTTTCCCCGGCGTCCGGGAATATTACCACAATAAGCTTATCCATATTCTGGTCTCTTTGGGCTAGTTTAAGCGCCGCCCAAGCAGCGGCACCGGAAGAAATTCCCACAAATAAACCTTCTTCCTTGGCAAGCCTCCTTGCGGTCTTGGCCGCATCAACGCTACTTACCTGTATGACTTCATCTACTAGATCCCTCTTCAATACCTGAGGAACAAAACCAGCCCCAATACCTTGAATCTTATGAGGCCCGGGCTTTCCTCCGGAAAGAACAGCTGAATCTTCGGGCTCAACAGCTATGGCTTTAAAATCGGGCTTTCTTTTCTTGACAACCTCAGCTATTCCGGTAATTGTCCCGCCGGTACCTACTCCGGCAACTAAAATATCAATCCTGCCTTCTGTGTCCCGCCATATCTCCTCGGCTGTTGTCTCTCTATGTATCTTGGGGTTAGCCGGATTTTTAAACTGCTGGGGCATAAAACTGTCTTCCATGGTCTCTTTAAGCTCCTCAGCCTCCTTGATAGCTCCCTTCATTCCTTTTGAACCGTCAGTTAAAATAACTTCCGCGCCTAAAATCTGCAAAAGCCTTCGGCGTTCAGTACTCATAGTATCAGGCATAGTAAGGATGAGCCGGTAGCCTTTAGCAGCACACACAAAGGCAAGGCCGATTCCGGTATTGCCGCTTGTAGGCTCGATAATAACCGTATCTTTATTTATCAGACCTTTGCTTTCGGCGTCTTCAATCATTGAGACAGCTATTCTATCCTTTATGCTTGAAAGAGGATTAAACGATTCAAGCTTTGCTACCACTGTAGCCTTTAGACCCAAGGTAACCTTGTTTAAGCGCAGTAAAGGAGTATTGCCTATTAATTTTGTAATATCATCGGCTATTTTCATAATAATTTAAGTATTTTTATTAAACTCCTTGAAATTTTAAAGTTATTAAATTCCAACTCGGCTTTATCAGGAATTTTACCATATAGCTAACTTGCAGTATACCGCTTTCTAGGGCTATTTTCAACGCTATTTTATTGAAGTTTTGGCCTCTTTGGGTTTTGCAAGATGTTTTATAAAGACCTTTCTTACCGCCTTTTTTTTAAGACCTATTCGGTAAATTCAACCCCCCCCCCTCAAAAAGAGCATACCCCGTAATTACTAACGGGTTTTTCTTAGTAAAGATGCGATTGTAGTCGAAGAAAGCTCATGAAAGACATTTTTTTCTATTTTCTTTATCTTTTTCCTTAAAGGACATGTTTTTACATTAGGGCAAATCTCTTTCTTAAAAAAACAATTACTAATATCAAGTTGCCCCTGGAAGATTTGAATTATATCAATAATGCTGATTTTTTTTGGCGCCGCATTTAGAATAAAGCCTCCGCCTTTTCCTTTTAAGGACTTTAAAACATTGTGTTTGCTCAGCAGCTGAAGAAGCCGGCGTAAAAAAGCTCGAGGCATTTGTAAAACTTCCACTAACTCCTGCACCGAAACCACCTGCGTGTTGTTCTTTGCCATATAGACTAAAGACCTTATGGCGTAATCAGTATCCCGGGTTATTAACTTCACTAAAGCAACTCTCCTTTTATTTTTTTAAAAAAAACGGGCAGTTTAGCGTCGTGCCCAGGACTTGCTACGGCACCCTTCTGAGCAGTGCGCAACCGGTCTTAACATATACCTTATTGCAACTTTCATCCTATGCCTCCTCAATGGCCTCGAACCCTTAAAAGGGCGAGGGGAAATTGATCCCGCGCCTTTATATCATTCACCATGAATAATTCAAAGACGCAGGATAAATTAATCATTTTAATTTACTCCTTCTCCTTTTCTCCCAACTCCTCTTCAAGCTTACCGATATACTTTCCGAGGTCTTTCTTAAAGGCTTCCTTGCAACTTGCGCAGCAAAAGCCTATAACCTTACCCTCATATACGGTAGTAAAAGGAGTGTCTTTACTAACCTTTCCTCCCAAAACCGGGCATATTTCGTTTGCTACGACATCTTTCTTTACTGCCCCTTTCTTGGCGCAGTTACCGCAACATTGTCCGAAAGCCATCTGGGGAAAACCCGCAAGAATTAACGCAGCCGCCAGCCCTAATACTAAATTCTTCATATCGACCCTCCTCTCTTGCGCTCCCTTAAAAGATACTATATTAGTATCATTTTGTCAAGCTAAAATTTAGGAACTTTCCGATTTTTCTATAGATTTTTCTTTTAACCTTAGTTACGGCAACGAGTTAAATATTATAAATCTTTATCAGGGAAAACTTCTGATTACAGAGATTAAGGAAAGATTACAGCGATTAATAATCTCTGAAATCTCTTTTAAAATCTCTGCAATCAGGTTCTTTCCGGGTACACAGAAAATGAGAAAGAACCTGAATATTCTATTGACAGTAAACTCTTTTTTCATTAGATTACCTATGTTAGATAAGACTAATTTGCTGATAAATAAAGGAGGTTGCAATGAAACCTTTTCTATTGTGCGTAATAGCCATTCTTATAATAACCAGCTGTGCCTCTGAAACCACGCCCTCTACCGAAGGGATGGAGCCCATAAAACTTAACTCCCCGGACTTAACCAGGGGGAAATTATTAATGCAGGCCCTTAAAGAAAGAAAGTCCACCCGCTCCTTTAGCTCGAAAGAGCTTAATCTTGATATTCTTTCCAATATTTTATGGGCGGCTCACGGCATAAACAGGCCTGACGGAAGACGCACTTCGCCTACAGCGGTAAACTGGCAGGAAATAGAGATTTATCTAGCTATGGAAAAAGGCCTCTACGTCTATAAGCCCCAAGAGCATCTGCTTGCTCCGGTAATGGCAAAAGATATCCGTGAATTTACCGGAGTCCAGGACTTCACTAAAGATGCTCCCTTAAATCTTATCTATGTCGCTGATTTTTCTAAAATGGAAACCAAGCGCGATGACCAACTTTTTTATTCGGCAACTGATACCGCATTTATAAGCCAGAATGTCTACCTTTTCTGCGCCTCGGAAGGCTTGGCAACCGTAATATTAGGGTGGGTGGAAAAAAATAAGCTTGCCAGAATCATGAATCTTAAGAAACATCAAAAAGTTATTCTTACTCAACCGGTAGGTTTTCCCAGATAAATTCTGGAAGAAAGGAAACTGGCGGGTTTTTTAAGAAGAAAATCCCGGGCCTATATTTTTCTTGACTACCTCCAAAAGCTCCTCGGGACTTGCGCTCTTGGAAACAAAATACATATCCCCTATCTTACTTCCTAAAACATGGCCGTCTTCTTCTACTTCCTGGGCATTGACCAGGCTCGATAAATATATTATGGGGATATCGCGGGTCTGGCGGTAATTCTTTAATATATCCGTAGCTCTTCCCCCGTCCATACCCGGCATCTTAATATCAAGTATAATAAGGTCTGGCTTTTGCTCCTTGGCCATTATTACGGCGTCTTGACCGTTAGAAGCCTGAATAACCTCATAGCCTGCCCGGGATAATATTACCTCTAAAATCTCGAGCATATCCGGCTCGTCATCAACAGTTAAAATCTTCTTTTTCATAAAATTTATTATATCATAAACGATAACGATATTGAATGTCTACCGGACATTTAATCACTTATTGCAAATATAGCAGAATCTTATCCAAAACCTGCCGGGCAGCCTCTTTGTCGCTTGCAGCTCCCACCCGCACTCCTATTTTAGAGCGCTTCTGGGTAATGCTGTGAACATCAACCCAAATGGTTCTTCCGTCGGTATAGGTTCCGATAAGCTGGGCTACATCGCTCTTTACCGTCTCTTTTGTAATATCCAAATCAAGAGCTTTTAGGCCTGACTCGCTTGCTTCCAGCGCCTTCTCAAGAGATGCGTCTACTTCCTGGGTCAATTTGCCTGAAAGCCAAAGCCCGGTTCCTGCTCCGCCGGCAGCGCCTGCAAGGATAGGCACGCAACCGCACAAACTAAGACAAACAAAACCTAGGCAAATAAACAGCCCGAATTTTCTAAACATGATAAACCTCCTGGTATAATCCTCACGTATAAACTGGATTATACCTTAATCTTTTCTCTAATCTCTGTAATCAAGACATCCTACTGCTTTCTCGTTATAGAATGTCTTTAAATTTCCTTTAATAGCTTGTTTTGAGAAGAATTCTTGGCAACCTCGGAAAACTTCTCCAGTGACTCAGACAACACTTCAAACTCCTTAGTGCGAGCAATGGGTATATCAGCTACCCCCCTATCCTCTAGAGCATCAATAACACTTTTTATGTTCAGGTTGCCGGTATCGCGGGCCGGCTGGTAAGCCGTATCCCTGTCTTCCTGGACCTTTACCTCAGAAATAATTCTACTCTCAACCAGCTCATAGATTATCTGGCGCACAAGCCTGATGGGGACTTCTAAGGTATGCGATATCTGTGAGGCGGTAAGAGGCGGCTCGTTTTTTGAGAAGTTTTTAATCAAAAGATGTGTTATCCGCAAAGAAACAAGCCTCTTAAAAGAATAGCTTACCCTAAGACAGTCCGGCTCAAACTCATAAGTATCGACATTCTGGTGGGCAAAGGAAATCTCCGCTCCGAAAAGAACTACCAGCCAGCTTATCTGAAGCCAGACTAAAAATAAAGGAAGAGCCGCTAAGCTTCCGTATATAGCGTTGTATTTAGCGACCCCTATCTGAAAAGTAAGATAAGCCCACTGAACAACCTGATAGATAGTGCCTGCGGCAATCCCGGCTAGAATTCCCGATTTAAGATTCACCTTAGTATTAGGCAAGAAGATATAAATAAAGCTGAACAGCAACCAGATAATCGCGTAGGGGAATAATCGCAAGCCTGAGAAAATAAACGGGCTAACCGCGCCTAAAAGAGATATTTTTTGTATTAATATTTTTATCTGGCTAGCCACAAATACGGTCGCGCTGCTGGAGACAATAAGTAAAACCGGACAAATAAGCATTATGGAAAGATAATCAGCGAATTTGCGGCCAATGCTTCTTGCTTTTTTTATCCCCCAGATATCATTAAATGATTTCTCGACATTGCCTAATACTTTTATTACTGTCCAGAAAAGAATAGCTACACCAATGCCTGCTACCATGTCTCCTCGGGTATTGTCGAGAAGTGCCCGGGCAAACCCGACAACCTGGGTGATTATTTCTTCCTGTCCGGGCAGTCTCTCTAAAATCTGCTTCTCAAGAAGTTTTTCAAAGCCGAATCCCTTGGCTATACCAAAAGCCATGGCTACTACCGGGACAATCGAAAGCAAGGAATAAAAAGTAAGAGCTGAGGCCCTTAACTGGCACTTATCCTCATCAAATCCCCGTAAAGCCAGAACAAAGACTCTTAACTGTTTAATCAAGAAAGACTTTCTTTTTGAAAGAGTGCTTACGCGTATTCTCCAAATATCAGCGGTAAGAAATTTTATTATTTTTGATACCATGGCTTTCTACCTCCTCTTTAGGCATGCCTGCCGTATAATAAGTCTATGATTATACCTCTATCGGCACATTTGGGCAAGGTAAGATTCTTGTAAAGAAAGGCTTCTAGGGGCTGCTGGGTGAAGCTCCCAGCTCAATATTTGACTGGTAAGACAACACTGCCAGGGGACTGGGCTCAACCTTGACTAAGGGAATTCTCCGGCTGAATAAAGGAGGCTCCTGAGGGGAAACATAACCATCGATAAGAACAAGGTTTTTTACATCATCAGCCCTTATTACTACCTGCATGCCTTGGTTGACATCAGGCTCATGAGGGGAAAAATACACTCCCGAAGGCACCACTGTCTGACCGCTTGCCCTCATTTGCTGACGCGCAAGCTCATCGGCCCACTTATCAGAAGGCGGCCACTCGGCTGAGCCTATCTCTGAAAATATATAACTCACAAAATCGGAGGGTTTACCTTCAGGGTAGGCTGCATAGAACATAGAATCCGAAAGATAAGACGGCCTAAGCATTCCGCTTATTACTCTTGAAGCTTGATTAAGTTCCGGCGGAATAGGTTTAGCGCATGAGAAGAAAAACCCCGCAGCCAAAATTAATAACAGCAAGATAGACCTACGATAAAACATCTTATCTTACTTCGACGCAAGCATTGCGGTCAAAAGGATTGGTCCTTAACGCCAAAGAAAAAAGGTAAGGATAATCCGCCTTTAGATATTTCATATAATCAAGCCATTCGGAAAGTAAAAGCCCATAAGCTCTTTTTATATCACCGGAAATATGTTTGTAGTCGTTGTCGGGTAAGTTTTTAAAGCTGCGCCTACGAACAAGCTCCTCGGTCAAATGGAATACCGCAAACAAAAGATTGGTAAACGACTCATGCTCAAGTAGATTAGGATTCTCCAATAAGATAAGCAGAAACTCCCTTCGCTCTGCTAAAAACTTTTTTAAATCATCTAAATCAGCCTTTTTGCTGTCAATCGCGCTTTCGTGACTTTTAAGATACTTATGCACTTTTATAAACTCGTTCTCAGGCCAATCGTTTGTTACTACCAGTCTGTCTGCCACTTTGCCGGCTTCAAGGTCAAAATGGGAAAGCCGTTTAAGAAGCTCGGTTCCGACTTCACTAAAAAAAGCGCCGATTACCATATTCAATTTCTTAAGAAGGGCCTGCTTTTCCCGATGAACAAGCAACTGGTGCATAATAAGGGTTACCAGTAAAACTTCAAGAAAAACAAAGGCGATATCACCTATAAGATATATAAAAATATGATGTGCGTCTCGAAAAATTAAAAAGTGGATAAAATAGGCCACAGCGGATAAGACTACTAAAAATATGCCCAACATGATTTGCCAATTAAAAAACCGCTTCATAACAATTGCCTTCTTTATTTTATATTCTTTATCTTCAGTTTTTTATTTTTAATCTTTAATTTTTTATTTTTCTCTACCGGCCGGTTATATAATAACTCGCCCTTAAGAACCGGGTGTAATTACGAATAGCATCATTTCTTCTTTTCATCTTAACTAGATCCTGCTGGGCTTTTCCGAATTCAGGCACATCAGACATCAAACTTTCGGCGTAGACTTCTAATTCCTCGTCAGTCATGGTATTATCCCGGATAAGCTTAAGCTCTCCCGAATCAAGAAAAAAACCTCCGCACTTATAGCACTCGTCGACATTTATCTCTTTTGAGCTTTTGTATATGTGAATGTGCATTGGAAGGCCACATTTGGGACAATCGACAGGAGGCCGGCCCTCATCATTTACCCGCTGCCAGTTTAAAGCCTCCTTAAGGGCTTTACCGCAGCCCTCATTATTCTCATCAAGTTTCTCAAGCTCCATCCAATCAAACCAAATTCCCTTACAGCCCTGGCGGCAGACATCTACTTTAACGCCGCCGAAATCCTCCTCAACCATAGCTGCGCTGCACACAGGACACTTCATTCTTACCTCCTTTTTACACCATCCGTATTGTCAAAATCATAATCCTATCGTAATAAGTCAAAATTCAAACGGCAAAAGCCAAAAGTTCAAGTTAAAATTCAAAATCTTTACGAATCCTGATGTTTTGGATGTTTTTTAAATATACGCAATTCTTCCTGACTTTTGAGTTTTGAATTGCAATTTTGCATTTTGAATTTTGGCTTTTGAATTTCCTGCCCTTGCATAAAAAGATATCCCTCTAAAATCAGCAGTTTCTCTCTCATCCTTCCATGCAAGTTTTGGAATTACCACATCATCCTTGCCAAAATTATATATTATTACTTATAAACCTTAAGAAAAAGTAATCTATCTTTAATCAAAATTAAAACTTTCTCTGCCTATCTGGGCAGCTAAAAATTGATATCTACGTCTTTTCTGTCTTCTTCGGAAACCTTAAATAGCTCCCGGGCTTTCATGCTAAGCATGTTGGCCACAAACAGATCAGGTATCTGGTGAATCCTGATATTATAATTATTTACCGAATCATTATAGAACTCGCGCCTGTCGGCGATCTGATTCTCAAGATAGCTTACTCGCTGCTGTAACTGGCCGAAATTCTGATTGGCTTTTAAATCAGGGTAGTTTTCGGCAACCGCAAACAAAGTTTTAAGAGCCATGGCCAGCTGGCCTTCTGCTTTTGAAGATTCACCGACGGTCTTTGCCTGCATGCAGGCGGTCCTGGCTTGAGTAATCTTCTCCAAAGTTTCTTTCTCGTATTGCATATAACCCTGGCATACCTTTACAAGCTTAGGTATCTCGTCGTGACGCTGCTTTAATAATACATCGATATTAGACCAGGCCTTATCGATATTACGGGAAAGTCTTATAAGACCGTTATAAACAGATACAAAATAAAGAAGCGCCCCTATGCCTAAAAAAAGAAACAAAGCTAACACTAAAACTCCCATATGCACCTCCTTACTTTAAAAGCCCTATTGCGAAAATCTTAATCCTATCGTAATAAGTCAAAATTCAAACGGCAAAAGTTCAAGTTAAAATTAAAATTTTTAAAAATCTTGATATTTTAGATGTTTTTTAAATATGCAGCAATTCTTCCCTGACTTTTGAATTTCCGCCCGCCTTGCATGAAAAGATAGCCCTTTAAAAACAATTTTTCTTCTCTCATCCCTCCATGCAAGTCTTGACATTACTTTAAAAGTTCAAAAAGCTGAAACCTAAGTATCAGAAGCCAAAGAGCCACCAGGCTTACAACGCCTCCTCCGAAGACCCCCAGCAATGACTGCCAAAATAAAGTATTTACAAGGTCTTTTTGACTGTAGTCCGAAATAATAAAGATTTTCTCCACATCACCCTTGCCTATTATTACATCCGCTAAATCATTTCTCTGACAGGAGTTAATCTCTTCTTCAAGGAGCCCCTGCTCAATCTTACTTACGGCCGAATCCCACTCCTCAGGGCTAATCTGGCCGTCCTTATTTAAATCCACCGCTTTCATCTTATCGGGATTATCTTTTAGTTCTTTTATGCGTTTGAATAATTTATCCTTGTAGTCATCCAGATTCTTCTGGCTCTTCTTAGCAACTCCCAATACATACACTGTCTCATCGGGGCATATACACCATTCTTTAAACCTCAGGGTAGCAACACCGAATAAATTTCTGTATCGTATGCCGTGTCTATCCATAAAACCGGATAGATTTAGCGGTAAAGTTCTTCCCCAGCCGGTAGTAAACTCGTAATCAACCGGCAAAATCATCTCGGCTCCTTGAGGAAAAACAAAAATTTTCCCTGTCCCGTCATCTATCCAAAAAGGACAATAGTAAGTATCGCCCTTGGCAATGGTCACCCAAGAACTAGAACGGCCCCTTTTTTCGTAACGCTCTATAGTATAGCGGTACAAGACGCAATCAGTGCCGGTAAGAGGACTTTTAAGAGGCTTGTCCCTTTTGGCTTTACCGGTAAGCTCAACCAAACCTAAAGCTAAACCCCGTATCGTAGAAGTAGGGATATTTTCAATTAGCCGTTTTCTTCTTAAGCGCATAAAGCCCCAAAAAAAAGCCCCTATCCCAAAAAGAAAAAATAGAACTACATAAACCGTAGCCTCATTCATGATTTCCTGAAGACGAACTGTTTCTTTTTAATATTTTAACAAATTTAACCAGATATGCAACGAAGGAAAGAATAAAGACTTATCTTAAGTGACTGTATAGACTTGGGGGTCCGGGCTTGAGGGACCCATGTATTCTATCACCTGGGGCGATATAACCAAAACCACATAATTAGGATCTTGAGGGCCTGAAAAAAAATGCGAAAGTCCCTGCGACCAGTACTTTTCCTTTATCTTAAGATCATCGCAAACTTGAGCTTTAGCTTCAACGTTTATATAAGTTAAGTTGTGATTTGCGGCATCGCCGCCCATGGTAAAATGAACATCATTGTTCTTCTTTATCTGTTCTACTTTGCGGGACCCGGCAAAACAAGCGGCGTAACAGTTTAAATCCTGGTCATGCTGAAACATCATATAACGAACCCAGGGCTTAGAATCTTTTATAGTAGCAAGGCAAGCCAGCTTTGTTCTTTCCATAACCTCGATAATCTTAAGTTTAAGTTCTTCTTTCTCCATCCCTATGGTTTCTTATTTAATTACTATCGCTCTTCTTAGAGCCGAGTTTTGCTATTTTTTCCTGAAGCGTGCCCATAGGACAAACCATACACCAAGCTCTATGCTTGGTTGTAGTACCCAGAATAATTGAAATAATAGTAGTAATAATACACATAACCACGAACACTGACCCGATGGCTATTAGACTATTGCCGGCGCTGAAAATACGAAACGCTAGAAAGCTCAAAAACAGTATAAATACAAGCCATCTAAACCACTGCTTTCTAAAGATTTTGGGGACTCTTCCATTAAAAGTCAACTTCGATAAGACAATATCCAGGAAAGCTCCTCTGGGACAAAAATTCCAACACCAGAATCTTCCTTTAAAGACTGAAAGAGTTAAAAAGAAAGCCATCATCGCAACCACCAGATAACCCAATACAGGGACAAACAATCCCCCGATGACAATAAGAGGAAGAAACCATACCATTATCAGCTGCGTCTTTTTAGTCTTCATCTTCTTTAAAAAGCGACGACAGTAAGCCTAAAACCTAAATAACCTGCCTTGTAAAACTGTCTTTAAAACAATATGCCAAACTTCTGGGGCCTTTCCTAAAAGAAAAACAGACAGCCAGACATAGAGTAGCGGCAAAGGAATATTACGATATCTAAACCCTCTGTCTGGAAATTACTTTTTCTTCTTTGATTTCTTCTTTGATTTCTTAGGCTTCGATTTTGTCCTGCAGCTTCCGCAACCCATATGCATACCTCCTCTTATAAGGCCCACAACTTACGCGACCAAAGGGAAAATAAGTTGTATAGCCGAATTGAATCCTTGACATATGTGATGTCAAGGATCTTGTCTCAAGTTATTACTCAGATTTCCCCAAGAGTTCCTTTTTCTTTTTCTCCAGCTCTTTCTGAGCTTTCTTTGCTTCTTCTTCAGCCCGCTTGGCAGCTCTTTTTGCTTTACGTTCCGCTAAGATCTTTTCTTTTTCCTCTTCGGACTTTCCTACTGTGGAAAACCAATCCGATATACGGTTAAATACAGCCTGGGGGCTTGCATGCTCGTAAGCAGATTCACTTGCGCCTTTACTTGTTTTCTCCTTAGCAAACCCCACATTGCAGGCCAAAGCAAAAGAAACCAAAACTAAAATAATAATTGACTTCTTCACCGGACACCCCCTTTCAACTCTTACTTATTAATCTGCAAATTTTGTATAATTATACTCTTGCAGCCAAATTAAAACAAGCAAATACATTTCCTGTTAAAAACAAAGAAATCTAAACTATATCTATTATCTGCCAGCCCTGAAGGCTAAGAACCTGAGTTATAAACTTCCGGTGGCAGTTTGAAGACTCTTTCTCCGCACACATAATGCAAGCCTGCTTATCCCTGGCAATACTCTTAAGAACTTGCAGGGCTTTTTTGAACTGCTCTGTTTTAATATAGTTCTGATAGCCTTCTTCCCTAAAACCGCCCAGAGCATCCCCCGAATAAACATAGTCAATGCCGGAATTCTCCAAAGACAAGGATAAATTCTTCTTTTTAAAATGCTCAAATCTTGAAGTCGGGAATCTCCTTACGTCGACCAAAATTCTTATCTGATGTTCTTTTAGCAAATTTATAAATTCTTCTATGCTGCGTGAATTTGTGCCGATTGTAAAAATTACAGGCATAATTACTTATTTTTAATTCCGGTTGTGCAATTATATCATATCTTAAGCTCTTAGATTACAAAGGGTTATAAACTTTTTCTTTACATATACATAAGCTAAGTGTATAATGCTCTGCGCCTTCAGAAAAACTAGATGCGGCATAATCGCAAGGTCACTCTTGTAAAACAGAATACAAAAAATTTAGTAAAAGGAGGTTTTCATGACATTGGATATAAAAATCATCAAAAGGAAGAATTATGTTTATTTGGTGCAACTGCAAGGTTCGATAGACACCGAAACCTACACCCATCTGGAAAATGAACTCGCGGAAATAATGGGCGAGCCTACCAAAGCCATAATCTTCGATATGACTGGTGTTAAATACATAAGCAGCATAGGAATAAAGGTAATAATCGAAACAAAGAAAAATTTAGAGCATAGATACGCTACTTTTACCCTGGTAAATCTTCAACCCCAGATCAAAAAAGTTCTTGATATGATGAAAATTCTGCCAATGGTAGACATATTTGACGATATGCCGGAAGCAGATAAATACATCGACCAGGTAATAAAGGAAGAGATTGAAAAGCAAGCCATATAAAGCCTATCATAAATTTTAAAATCTTACCCAAGGCTTCTAAGTTCCGAAACTGCTGCGACCGTAGCGTACCGCCTGACTTAATCTTATAAGATCCGGTTTATTAAAAATATCTAAATCAGGATGCCTGTATTAAGGGCTCGGGGGTCTCAGGCAGGCCTCGTATCTGAACATCGACTCCGTTGTTAAGCCATATTGTATAATCTTTGTTAATCTCCTGATCACGGATCAATTTACAAGCAGCTTTAACGATAAAGAAAGCCATGCATTCTACAACCGAATCAGGGACTCCTGTCTTATCGTACGACTGAGCGGTCATGTCACACTGATCGTTAACATAATCAATAACCACAAAGCGGCTCTTGCCTGATTTATTATCGATCGCTATCTCCGAAGAAAACCAGACCATCCGGGTAATCTCGGCTATCTTGGAGACAATCTTCGCTAAAGAGGCGAGGCGGTAATTTTCAAATTCGTCTTTTGTCACATGCTCATACCAAGAGGTGCGGTCATCCCACCAGCAGGGAACAATCTTATCAAAGACATGAAAAACGCGAAACCAGGCCCGCTTACGGGCCAGCTCGATGGGGCTGATTCTTTCCTGAATCAAGAAATTATCGCCGGGGTCAAAATTACGGGCCGCCGCTATTTCCCGTATCGAGCCTTTCGCTTCCTCCACCACTCCCAAGCGCGAATAACCGCAAGCCGGCTTTATAACAAAAGGAACCCCTAAGCGCTCCTTTTCCTCGTCCGTCAATTTGAAAGATTTTGGCTCCCAGTTACGCACGACAACCGAATAAGGCGTATTGATACCTCGATTAATTAGCTCGTAATGGGTTACAGATTTATCTACGGCAAGCCTGGCCCTGTCCGGATCATTAATCACCACTCCGCCGGCATCCTTCACCGCGTAACAGACCCGGGCATAAAGGTCTCTTTCTCTATTATAGGTAGCCTCGGTATCCAAAAGGACCTTTATTTTAAGCTCATTGCTTTCTAATTTCTTAATGACTTCTTTTACATTATAGTTAGATACCCAGAAGAAAGAAAGCCCCAGCTCTTGGCAGGCGTCTTTCAAGGCATTAATAAAGACTTCTCTTGTCTTTACGCTCCAGTTAAGCCCGAAATCATATTCTTTCATGCCTCTTTAATAATTTTATATAAAAAATCTTTCTCTGTCAAAATATACTGGGCTTATTTAAACTAGAGACTTACTCTTATTTTTTTATGGCAATATATTTTCGCCAATTCTTCTGCGCCACTTCTTCGTCTTCAGCAACAACCTTTATATCAATAACCTCCTCGCCTCTTTTTATGACAAAAGCCAGAGACTGGCCTTTATTCTTATTAAGCGCCGCCAGGCATTGAGAAAATGAACGGTTTAGCATACTTTCTCCGTCTATATAAGTAATGATATCACCGGGCCTTAAACCTTCTTTAAAAGACGGCGAATCAAGGTATACTTTGCCGATAAGAGGATAAAAGCTTCGGCCGTCAGAAGTCTGAATATAAGGAAATATACCTATGCTGCCGTCTCCGGAATCAACACTACCTTTGGATAATCTGGTTGACACCGAAATAGCGGGCTCCTCGCCCCAAAGCAAAGACCTGAAAAGACTCTGAGCCGCAAGGCGGATATCCGGCTCAAAACTTGCTCTCAAAGCCGCTGCCGAGAAAACTATATCTTTTAAATTCTTGTCAATTACGCTTAAGTAAACCAGTGAAGAATAATAGCCTTTGTCATTCTGGGACTGCTTATCTTTAGAATCGCCGGCTTCTTCGGATACCGTCTCCTGCTCAGGCTCCTCTTTAACTTCTTGAGCGGGCGGACTTACTCTTAAGATATCGAAATAATCGGAAAGGTAACCGGGAATATTATCATAATTATCTATAAAGGATTCTTTAGTCCTTAAGGCGATATCTTCAGGCAAAATTTCCAGAGAGGGGTTAACATTGCGGTCCGTATATTCATTGGAATGATAAACTGAGATGAAAAAATCGGCATCCTGAAGATTGCTTACATAATTATAGCCCAGTATCTCAAAATGATTTCGCAACATAAATAATAGCTGGGCCTCAATAATCGGATCTATAGCGTAATCCTTGTTAAGCTCTGCCTGGGCAAAAACAGTAAAATTTTCATAGAGGCTTAAGTCTACTTTGGAATTCTTTTCATATTTAACAAGGGGTCTAGCCTGGGCCCACATGCTGGAATTTATCCGCGGCGATAAGGTAGTGCAGCCAATTAAGCTGATACTTAATAAAATAACTACTAAATTGCGCATAGCTTAACTTTTGCGAAAAATAAACCTAAAATCAAAATCTAGGAAACTATCTTTTTCGGCTTATCCGCCTGCCACGAAGGAAGAAATGACTTAACCCTGGCCTCGGCGATAAGTTCATTGTTTTTGTCTAAGACTTTTACCTGGGTAACAAAAAATTTTCCTTTAAGATGACTGCTTATGCCTTGGGCAAATATCTGCCCCTGCGAACTTGAACTTAAATAACGGATTTCTAAGTTCGCGGTCAAGAAAGGGCCTTTGGGCTCCAAGGTACGTAAAGCCTGGACTGCCGCGGTATCGATAATACTTGCGATAAGACCCCCATGAAACTTACCGTGAGGGTTAGTAAGCTCTTTTCGGTAACTAAGGCCTATCTTGCAGAAACCCTCCTTCCTCTCGACAACATACATACCCAGCAGCTCTTCATAAGGAGAATTTATCTTTTCCATAAATTACATATTCTATGACCTAAAATAATTATAGCAATGTTTTACAAAAAAGTCTCGCATTTAATCTTGAGAAAATAACAAAGTTAGGTATATAATAGAACCGTCATTAAGAAGCGGAATTATGGAATACTTTAGAAAAAATATTATTAGGATAACTCTTGGTTTATTCTTTTGCCTTTCTGCTCTTGAAGCGCCGGCCCAACAATTCGGAGGCCGCGGCAGTATTGTCTTTGAACGCGATGACCGGAACAAGGACGGAAAGATATCACGAGGCGAATTCCGCGGCCCGCGCCATGTATTCAACGTACTTGATACTGACAATGACGGATTTATAAACGAAGTGGAAGATAAAACATACAAGGGAGAACCCATAGAGCAACCTGTCCAGGAAAACCCCCCCCAACCTGAAGATAAGCGGGGAGGTCTTGTCGTAGACATCTGGAAAAAAGATAAAACCTACAACTCCACGACTCTCTTCGCCCACACTTTCGACGAAAAAAACCCTAAAATAGTGGAAATAGACATGGAAGGAAATGTTGTCTGGGAATATAAATTACCCTCATATATGAAGAAATATGCGGGCCCTATGGGCGTAGACGTAGAACTTCTGGAAAATGACAATATCCTACTTTTGCTTCCGAAAAAAGGGATCTATGAGATTAACCGCAAAGGCAGGATAGTCTGGTCATACTATGATCCAAAAGTATCCCACGATGCCGACCGCCTTGAAGATGGCAGCACCTTGGTGGTCTGGGGCTTAGATGATGATATAAACGACATCCATGTAAAAGAAGTAACTAAAAAAGGGAAGATTATCTGGAGCTGGAGCGCCTCGGATTACCCGGAAAGCCTCCCGGAATATGACCAGCGCTACTGCCAACAGGGATGGACTCATACCAATGCCGCTACCAGGCTTAAAAACGGAAACACCCTTGTTAGTCTAAGAAACTTTCAATATCTCGCGGAAATCGACCCTAACGGCGAAGTGGTAAAGACTATCGGCAAAGGAATCTTCTCTTACCCTCATGACCCGGAAATCCTTCCGAACGGAAATATTCTGGCCGCTTCTCAGTATCCTTTGCTTTCAACCGAACCAAAAAATAAAGATATAAATACAACTGTGTATACGGCAGCTGAAATAGACCCCCAAACAAATGAAATCATCTGGAACTATAACTCCTATGAATGGACCAAAACCCAGGACTCAACCTTTGACGCAAACAGGCTCCCTAACGGAAATACCCTGATTGTAGGCGGCACTTCGATGATAGAAGTTACACCTGAAGGCGAGATTGTATGGAGACTAAAACCCGAAAAATTAAGCGGCGTCAGGCTCTCTATGGCCCGCCAATTCCTCTACAAAGCCCAAAGGCTGGAAAAATTGGATTAAAAGCTCAGTCTTCAAGGAGCTGACCTACTTTCCTTGCGCACTTGCTCTCTATAAAATATTCGGATTCTGAACTTAGGCTAATTATTTTATTGCCGGTAACTCCGCATTCCTCGGGATATGCTGTTATCTCATACTCTTGGGGGGAAGTCCTAACAACGAACCTGTAGCCGTTGCGGACTTTATTATGGTGGGAATCTTTTAAATAAGCACCCTGCAAAAGATCGGTTTCGCTCGAAGGAAAAACACCGTTCTCAACAGCGTAAATCTCAACTGCCGAGACTATTTTCCTTATTGTAGCTTTTGCCGAAACCTCATTGGATGCTCCAATGGGATTTCTCATCATATTCCTTATATCTTCAAAGGTTATGGCTTCTGCGCAAACTTGAATAAATAAAAAATATATGAAAAGCGCCCCTGCCAAAACACATAAACCTTTTCGCATATTTTAACCCCCTTTTTTCCGGACAACAAAGAAATATACGGAAGCTAAAAAAGATAAAATAGCTAAACTATGAAATATTCCGCAATCACGAAGATAAGAACCGATTGGGATAAAAATTAAACCTAAAACCAAGAAAAGCTTACTCAGCTTGTTCATCTAGCGCCTGCTCTTGATAATATTGCCTATCTCCATCGCAGCCGGTTAATTATAGATTGCTGCCGGGGTCACATTCCTTTATATAGCAAAGAAGTCCTTCTCCAAAACTGGAAGCAATAGAAACTTTTCCATAATCAATAACGATATTATTTAAATATTGAAGAATTAGATTATGCCACCTGCGGGCCGGAAGTATGCCACCGAAGAAAAAACCCAGCTTCTCGAAATCTGCGGAAAAAAGAACTGTGAAGGGGTCTTGTAAATTAAGATAAAGTTGAATTGTCTCCAGCCTTTCCCGGCTTAAACGCTTAAGACTTAAGCTTATTTCATCTATTACATTATAGCCGTATTTTTCTACTGAGATTACTGCGTTCATTAAAGAATTGCTTACAGTAGTATTAACCGAAGCCCGCTTGCCGGAAAGTATATTTTTATCGACATCGTCCACATCCAGCCAATTGACCGGGATTTCGATATTGTCATATATTTTTTTAAGCATTTTCTTATGCCCAACCGGTGCATATAAATCCGCCATCGAAGGGTTACCGACATTACGAAAGAGAACAACCACGCTTTCTCTCTGTTTAGGTACGTCTTGTAGTTTCTGAAACAGGGTTTCCGGCGCAAGGCCTACAACTACTCCGCACTCTCTAAACCCGTTTTTAAGAAGTGCCTTCTGAGAATAAGGATGGGCTGTCACTGCCCGGGCGTAGACGCCTTTTTCTTTTTTATCCTTAGCTTTACTTAAAAGATAATCAGTAATACTATTAAAGCATCCCTGGTTTCGAAACTGAGGTTTCGTAAAGGCAACCCCTAATTCAGGCAACTCTCTTACTGCATCTATTTCTAAGGCAGCATGCCCCATTACCTCCCCGGTTTTTTCGGCTATGGCTACGGCGGAAATTAGTTCACCTCTTTTATTCATCTCAACAACCCTGTCAGGATAATAGATAAAGTCGGAAATATAATTATAGCCGTAAGTCCGGTAAGCGCATTGGGAAATCTCTATTGCCTGGCTTGGCTTCATCAATTCTATACGGCAGGCAATCTTCTCTATTGGCTTTTTACGATCAGATTTGGGCTGTTCATAGATATTGAGCTTGGACTTGTCAAAATAATCTTCAATGCGCCGTCGGTGAATAAATTTAACCAGGTGAACCTCTTTTCCGTCTAGCCCTAAATTATGGAAAGAAATTCCGTCGGCGTTTTTCTCCATAAGAAAAAGTCCAAGGCCGCTGGGGCTCTTTCCTTCCAATACATCATCAATGGAGAATTTTTTCACCTGCTCGACGGAAAAAGGAAGGCCTCTATCACGTATTATTACCTTAAGACCCAGGGAATAAACCTCGCAGATAACATCAAAAGTTGCCTCCTCTCCGGGAAGATAGGCGTGTTGTATTACATTCGCGCAAGCCTCAGCGGTTGCCAGGCTAATGGCGTAAATATCCTTTTCTGAAAAACCCATGCTCCGGGCGACCTGGCCTACATAATTGCGCACCACCGGCAAATAAAAACTATCAGCCGGGACAGTTAAGGTAGAAACTCCTTTATCTATACTCATAGCAACAGCCTCGAATAATTATAGCATTAATTTAGGCCATGAGAAGGGGTTTTAAAAAACCTTTGCTTAGATTGCCTATTTTTTAAAAAACCATAGAATCTACGACTAGCCCGGAAACTCTCTTGGTAACCGCGGAATTAATGCTATAATTATTTTATACCATGCCAAATAAGCAGAACAAACCCACGAAAAAATCTCTGCGCTTAACTGTCTTTTTTCTGGCGATTATCCTGCCTTTGGTCTGCCTTGCCAGAGGCCTTTACGGCTCCTTTTTATTCAGCTTCCCGATTGTTTTTCTCTGGCAAATCGGGATAGAAGGAAAACGCCCTAACTCACTAGGTTTAATTCGTCCATCACTAATATCAATTATTGCCGGAATTAGCACCGGGCTTATCCTGGGCCTTGCAGGCGGAATCCTTCTAAAGCTCTTAAAGATAACCGGCTATGCCTTAACTAAACTTAACAGCTTAAAACTAGGCCTGGGGCCCTTAAGCTTTGAATTTGCTCTGCAAAAAGAAGCGGGCTATGAAATGCTTAACAACAGCAATACTGCTTTAGGCTTAATTTTATATTTTTTCTTTTGCCTTTTTATTATCGGATTGGGCGAGGAATTATTCTGGCGGGGATTTATTCAGGGTAAAATTTCCGGAAAATTATCCGATCCTAAGGCGGTCTGGCTTACGGCAATACTATTTGCCCTGGCCCATTTCTATATCTTTAGAATTGTCTCGTTCGGCAAAGGCTTATTCTTTTTAATTCTTATTGGTCTTTCCGGCGCAGTCTGGGGTTATTTAATGTCCTGTTTTAAAAATATATACTCCTGCGCTATCTCCCACGGAATAGCCGCCTTTATCATCTGGAAATATTTCTTCTTCGCTACCTAGACCACCTTCGTTATGCAACACTTTTGTTTCAAACAAAAATGTTGCATTAAATAGCAAAAACAAGAGGTTATTGCGGGAATTTCTATACTGACCCCCATTAACAAAGAGGGCATTTTAAGTTAGAATAGGCTCTTAAGGGAAAGGAGGCTATTCTATGAAAAAGCGTAAG
>JAFGCB010000067.1 GCA_016932855.1 Candidatus Omnitrophota bacterium
ACTTACGCTTTTTCATAGAATAGCCTCCTTTCCCTTAAGAGCCTATTCTAACTTAAAATGCCCTCTTTGTTAATGGGGGTCAGTATAACGCATTACGAATACCCCGAAACGCGATACGCGATGCCCGATAAACAGTGTAAGCGTTTTCATATAGTGTCGGAAATCCTTACACAGTTCACAACTACTTGATATATAGATAGTTATATATATTACGCCTGCCGGACTCCAAATCCTTGTCGAATATCCTTACATTTCCAGTAAACATTTTCCTGTTTTCAGGGATTTTCTTTTTCTATCCGCTAATCGCTATCCGCTAAACGCTTATTTATCAATTAGTTATATCGAAAAGAAAATAAATAAAAACATCAATCTGGCATGCCTTTTGCTTATTAATTATAAGCATTAAAACAAAATGCAAAACTTAAAGCGAAAGGAGGATAGATACAAATGAAAAAAAATTTAATAGTAGTAGCATTACTACTTGCAGCGTTAATGATAGGCCAAAGGGCAGACGCGGAATTGCTGGGCCTTGAAGATCAGCTAGGTTACCCTGATATTATGTTTGATCACAACGGGACTCTTAACTGGACGCCGACGTATAATCAAAGTGTTTTTACCGGCGGTACATTAAGAGTTGATGCGGCGGATCAGCAATTGCTTCTTACTCCCGGCGGGATTCCTTTTACCTTGACTTTGTCTGTTAACCAGGTCTACTGGCTTTACACAGATTTTACTCTCGAGGTTGTTCTGGATTCCAACTTGGATTTAGTCAGCGGCTATATGATCGAGGAGCTCCAAATCGTAAACAGAGCGATTTTTCCGAACGGCCTGGAGATCTTGGATGAAGACTATTATCCGGGAGACGTGCTTTTAGCTACCCAGAATATCCTTGATTGGGGCTGGGGAGAAATTCCTGGAGACCAAGGAAATCTTGGTTCTTTTGATTTCCTTATTTCCTCTCAGGATTTGTACGGTGAGCTCGTAGACGACGGGATTTGGCCGGGCTTCGGATGGACAGGTATTAGCCTTAATGCCGAGCGTCTGTACGGCTGGGATGGAACCTGGGATGAGGCTTTTTCTCTTGGCAAAGTTAAGGGTGATAAGTCGCATTTGGTGCCTGAGCCTGCAAGCTTACTTCTTTTGGGAAGCGGCTTAATCGGCTTAGCTGCAGTAGGAAGAAAGAAGAAAAGAATTGCTTAGCATGCTTGTTTTCTTGTGTTTTAGTGTTCTTGCCTCCCGGCAACAGTACAGCACAGAGAACGGACATGCTGCGCGATTTTTGCATAGAGGTTGAACAGATAAAGGCCTTACGGCCTTTGTCTGTTCATTGCTCTAATATTTTTTAAGTAATCAGTTTTTTGATATTTATGCTGTGCGTGTCCTAATGTTACAAAACTGATTCAAACAGTTTTGTAACATTACGCCAGCGGCGGAAGAGCATTTATTTTGTGTCTTTATAAATTTATTTTTTAATTATTCAAAGGAGTAGACGCAATGGTAAAATTAAAAATTTTCAGGTTCTTGCCCGCATTTATGTTACTTACTTTTTGTTTTTCTTATCAGGTGAAGGCGGTTTTAATTACCCCGGATGATGTGGTTGAGGTTATCGGAAATCTGGTTTCTTCGGGAAACGGGCATCTGGATTTAGTTTTATTCGGCGATGCCGGAGGAGGCGGGGTTTCTAATAACGAGTACAAAGTTGGAAACAATTTGATTTTCGACGGAGACGATGCCAATACGGATCTTCCTAAAGGCGGAGGCGGAGCTACCGGCGAAAGCTTTTACGGCTCATACATTACTTCTATCGGCGATATAACAAATGATTTAAAAGGATTTTACAATCTTAATTTCCCTGACGTTACAATAAATGAGATTGTTCTTCTTATGGATATAAACCAGACCGGCGGCAAGAACGCTATAGATATCCAGCTTGATGCCCTTGAAATTTATATCTTTAATTTGGATATTGATAGCAGCGGAATCGTTGAGTCTGATGAGGAGATTTTCGGCGCGACCGGTGATATACGAAATTATCCCTTTGGCGATGGTGATGCTCACGATATTCCTTCTGATAAGCAGGAGGAGACCCTTGACCCGCGTTCCGATTTGCCCAGCGGTTCTCTGGTTGCTCAACTTCAGCAGCCTGTATTAATGCCTTTAACTCAGCAGGGCGGTGGCTGGGGGGATTATCTTATATTTACTGGCGTAAATCCGTTTAACCCTTCTTACAATGAGTCTGACATCGTCCTTTTTTACATAGAAACATCAGGCCATGAGGACGGAGGCGAGACCGTATTTATAAGCGGCGAGTATGCCGGCCAGGTAATCCCCGAACCTGCAAGTTTACTTCTTTTAGGCCTGGGATTAGCAGGATTGTTGGGATATAGAAAGAGAAGTTAACGAGTTCAACGAGTTGCGAGTCCGACGAGTTGGCGAGTTGCGAGTTCGACGAGTTAACTAGTTTTTAGACCTCCCTTTCATTAATCCATAAAAGGCACTTTAAATTCACACCTTACCTATTTGTGTCGATAATACAGACACAATTTAACCTATTGTAGTTCAATTGGTTACCTAAGTTAATCCCCTGGCTTATTAATATTGTCTAGGTTTTTGCACACTTGCCTAATTTTTGCTACAAGCCGTAATATTCAAAAAAATGTAAATGTTTCAACTGATTGGTATTCAATTAGTTAAGGTGTATATTTTTTAATTTTTGTTGCAAAAAAGGCTTGTTTTGGCATGGAAAATGCTCAATATTTATTAGTTAGAGAGTTTGCGAGTTCAATGTGTTGGCGAGTTAAAAACTTCAAGTAAATATGCATGAGAAAAGAAAGAATACTGAATTGAGGCAGGAGTGGGAAAAGCTTGTTTTTGCCTGGAAGATGCATCTGGCGGAACAGGTTTATCTGGCAAGGTTTTCTTTAAGGAATAGATTCTATAAAAACCTATCAAAGTTTAAGACAGGATTTTTAGGGCTTGGTTTTCTTTTTGTTTTTAGCGGCTGTATTATTTTGCTTATGAGAAAGGCTGTTTATGCTCAAGCCAGCATAGGCCTGGAAGAGGCGGCTTATTACGTTTATCTGCAAAAATTAGCTTCATGGGTTATCGGAGGAGGATTGTTAAGCGTTGTTGTGGGTATGGCTCGCAGGAATTATCTTTTTTTTAAGCGGGCTTTTGACCTTTTGGCCGCTATTTTAGGACTTGTTATTCTTTCTCCCTTGTTTTTAATTATAGCAATTTTAATAAAAGTTGATTCTTCCGGGCCGGTTTTCTTCAGGCAAAGACGCCTGGGCCTTGAAGGTAAAATTTTCAACATCTGGAAGTTCAGGACCATGAGGGAAAATGCCGAGCTTGAGACCGGTCCGGTATGGGCTTACGAGGATGATCCCCGGATTACCCGTATAGGAGCCTTTTTAAGAGAATCAGGCTTGGATGCGTTACCTCAGCTTATGAACGTACTTTCGGGCCGCATGTCTTTAATCGGGCCTTGTTCCGAAAGGCCGGAGCTTGCGGAGCTGATTTACAAGCACAATCCTGATTTTAAGAAGCGCCTTAAGGTTAAGCCCGGAATTACAGGCCTGGCGCAGGTGCGTTTTTGTTATACCACTTCTTTCAAAGATGCTTTAACCAAGCTGCGTTATGATCTGCTGTATATTGACAAGATGTGCTGGTTTTTGGATTTTAAGATTATGTTTTGGACGCTGGCGAACCGATTGACCGATTAACTGATTAACGGATTAAGGGATTAGCTGATTAGCGTATAGCGTATAGCGTATAGCGGTTAGCGGATAGCGGATAGCGGATAGCGTATAGCGTATAGCGGTTAGCGGATAGCGGATAGCGGTTAGCGTATAGCGTATAGTGGATAGTTAAGGAGGAGAGAGATGAAGTTTGCGGTAAAGATTTGGAAAGATATGTTAGCTATTTTTAAAAAGAATCCCAAGGTGTTTGTTCCTTTTATTATTTTAGGGGGTTTAAACGCGGTTTTGCTTTATGTTTTATACCTCGTGCCTCAAAGGCCGGTATCAGTAGTATTGGCCCCGCCCATAAGAGCATTTTTCGGCCAGAGATTTCTTCAATATCCTTTGAATATATTTCTTTTGCCCAGGCTTTTTAATTACGCGCATTTATTTTTAAGCGCTTCAGTCGGGATTTTAATGACCGGGCTTATTATCGGCATGCTTAAAGATGTGCAAGCGGGAAGAAATCCCAAGGTCTTGGTTAATTTAGTTAATTCCCTGCGCAGATTCTTAACGATGCTGGGTATTTGGACAGTAGTGTTTCTTCTTTCATTTTCAGTTACTAAGCTTACCGGAATGTTAAATCTTGGCAGCAAATTTTCTCTGGCAATGTCAATTTTTACGTATATAGTTATAATTTTTATTCAGATAATTTTTATTTATTCCATGCCGGCGGTAATAATCGAAGGCAAAAATGTCTTTACCGCATTAAAGAGGGGGATTTTGTTTTTTAAAAGATTTATGTTTCCCACGTTTCTACTTACCATGATTCCTTCATTGCTTTATATTCCGGTAATTATTTTAAAACAAAACCTTGTGGGGCTTGTAAACAAATCTTACCCTGAGGCGGTTATTCTGGTCATGTCCGCGGGTATTTTTGTTACTTTTATTATTGATATCTTTTTTACAGCGGCTCCTACTATAGTTTTTTTAAATGAAAAGGAGAAGGGAATATGAAGACTAAAGACCAAAGATTAAAGACAGTAGGCCGATGCTCGATTCTCGATACTCCCCGTAAAGTCGCTACGCTTCTACGGGGCAAGCGATCCTCGATAAGTTGGGTATTGGTTTTAAGCCTGGTTTTTCTTGCCGGGTGCGTAGATATTGATCCCCGCTATGCTTCAGAGAAGCTGCTTTGGCGGGCAGACCAGAAGGCTGCCAAAGTTTTAGGGGTGCCGGCTGATAAGGTAGACAAGCTTAGCGAGAGAATGTCTAATTTAAAAGACGCGGAGTTTGAAGAAATAATATCTTCTTATAAGAAAGTAGCTGAAAAATTTCCCTTGCAGCAGAACGCGGCGTTAGCCCAGTTTAAGATAGCGAATTTTTATCTTTTATGGAAAAAACCCGAAGAAGCCCAGAATGAACTTAAGGTCATAATCCAGAATTTTTCGTCAGTTCCCAATATAGCCTCTAAGGCCCAGTTTACCAGGGGTAAGATTTTTGAGCTGCAGAAGAAATACGATTTGGCGTTTGAAGAATACGAGAAGGTCATTGATCTTTATCCTTTATCAGAGTTGGGGCTGGAGACGCCTATTTATATGGCCAGACTTCGTAAGAGCATAGAGGAAGGGTCTACTGATGAGAAGGCTTACCGAAGCGCGGTAAAACACTATGAAAAAATAATCGACGAGTATGCCGATACCACTATTGCTTCTATTGTCCAGGGTTATTTAGCCCGGGTTTATTTCGAGAGCAAAGAATGGGAAGAGGCGCTTAAGGTATGGGATGAGATAACAATAAAATACCCCAATACTCCCCAGGCAGCGAAAGTATCTTTGGCTAAGGCCGAGGTTTATGTTTCCAAGATGAAAGATATCCCTTCGGCTATAGAGGTATATGAGGATTTTATTAAGACTTACCCCGATGTTAAGTTTATTAACGAAGTAAAGTTACGCCTGGGAAACCTTTATCTTGTGGAGTCCCGGGTCGAAGAGGCGCGAAGAATTCTTTCTTCGTTAATCGATGATTATCCCGAAGACGAAACTTTGAATATACGCAGCCGTTTGGCTCTTGTTGAGTGCCTTAAAAAACAGGCTTCCTCCAGGGAAGAAGTGATCCAAAGCTACGAAAGCATTAAGGCTTTATATCCCGACAGCCTCGGTTCCCTGGGCGTTAGCTATCTTATATACAGGCATTACAAGAGCCTTGAAGATTTAACCAGCGCCCAGGCAGCGCTTAATAAGGCAATCTCAGAATACGAAGAAGCCTTTAGGGCTACAGCCAGAAAAGAAGAGAAGCAAGTATTAGCTCAGCTTCTTCTTTTGTGCTACGCCGAGAAGGAAGATTGGTCAAGTTCTTTAAGTTTGCTTGAAGGACTTTCCCAGAGTTTTCCCGAAGACCCCAGGTATCTTTTGTCGATAGCTTCTTTATATCTTAATAAATTAAGCGATAAGGCCCAGGCTATAAAGGCATATGAGGAAGTAATCGAAAAGTTTTCAGCTAATGCAAAATTAGTTACCTTAGTTAAACAGAAGGTCCAGTCACTAAACACACAAAACTAAAAGGAAGACTAGTTGAAAAAGGAAAATTTAGTCGCAGTATTATTTATTGCCATACTTGTGGCGGTGGTGTTTCTTCCTATATACGGGGCCTTGGTCTACAGATTTACTGCATATGATACTTATTATTCGCATGGCTTTTTGGTTCCTTTGGTTTCTTTATATTTAGTTTTTCGAAAACGCAAGACTTTAAAAGCCATAGAGCCGAAGCCTTATTTAGCGGGTTTATTTATTTTTACATCCGGCTTAGTGTTACATGTAATAAGCCTGGCTTTGAAAGTAAGAGTGACTTCTTATCTGAGTATACCTGTGGTTATGCTGGGGATCGTTTTATTTTTAGGCGGAAAGAAATTTGCACGGGAGCTTCTTTTCCCCATAGGCTTTCTTATTTTTGGGCTGCCGTTACCTAAAGTCCTTATTATCGGAATAGCTTTTAAGCTTAAAAT
>JAFGCB010000068.1 GCA_016932855.1 Candidatus Omnitrophota bacterium
AGAAGAAAAAAAAGACTGATACTTAAAACTTTATGGAATAAATTCTTACTCATAGACTTATTTTTAAAATCACCCAAGAAAGCTTTTAAAGAATGGTGTTTTAAAATTTACAGTTAATAGTTAAAGTCCCTTTAGTGCCGACCTCATCGCCTGTAGAATATTGCCGGAGTCTATCATGCAGCATATTGTAAACCGCTATGGCGATTTCGGTATCTGTATTGGGAAACTTATATCCAATTCTTCCGTTTAGCAACACATAGGAATCAACTTTTCCCATCGTTGTATCAGTCTCATAAGTATCTACGTAATGAGCGGTAACCCCGGCGCTTAAACCATTATCAAAATTGCATCTTAAGCCGGTATTTACTTTATACTCAGGGGCGCTATTACGGGTTCCTACCGGCCCGTCTTTAACTCTCTGATAAGTATAATTAGTAAAGCCTGTAAGCC
This sequence comes from Candidatus Omnitrophota bacterium, assembly GCA_016932855.1. Taxonomy (GTDB): domain Bacteria; phylum Omnitrophota; class Gorgyraeia; order Duberdicusellales; family Duberdicusellaceae; genus JAFGCB01. Next base: position 451 of record JAFGCB010000068.1, read on the forward strand.
AATCGGTAATCAAGAAATCCAGACCTGCCTCGCAGCCTCTTACATTTTTCTTGCCATCGTTAAAATACATAAAAGTTGGCGGCAAAGGCGCAATAAGTATATCTTCAATTATCTTATCCATTTCATTGTAAAAGAAATTGATTCTGCCTTTGGCTTTCTTTTTAAACATGGGAAACTCATATCCAACATCATAGGAGACTATCTCTTCAGGGTTAAGGTCCCTGTTACCAAGAAAAGTAATTATCCCTTGCGTAGTATTGCTATACAGCTCTACATAGGAAGGCGCCCGAAAAGAAGTGCCGGCTACAAGACGCACTACATGGTCTTCTTTGGGTATATAAATAAGGCTGCCTCGGGGGCTTACTTCTTTGCTGATAGGATGATGGTCAAACCGGGCCCCTAGATTAAGCAGAAGTTTATCGTTAAGCCTTAACTCGTCCTGCAAATAAACCGCAAACAAATTAGACTCATGGCTCTCGTCAAGCTGGCCGCTTGATATCGTATTATGCCTGTAACTTGCTCCCCAGGTGACGTGATGGCCTACGCAGAAATCAAAATCAAATGAGTGCTGCAATTCTAAATCTGAGACGTTCGATAAAGCACTTATTCGAAGATTCATGGCGCCTTGCCTTGAACCTTCGACCTTATTTCTATTCCAAAAAGTTCTTATATAACCCTGGGGGTGCTTATACTCGGCCTTCAGGTACGTAGAATCAATATCCATATCATAAGTGCCGCCCATGCCGCTCAAAAATATCTCTGACTCGCCGGTATTCATTCCTGTAGACAGAACAAATTTACTTTTCTCATCAATCTCATACTCTACTACCCCATTGAATCTGGAGGCATCCATGGAATCCTCGCCAGGATTATTCCAGCGGTCGGTTTCTTCCCAGCCCCCGGATACTTTATAGCTAAAATTATCCTTAACGTCTGCGTGATACAATGCCAGGTCCCGGCTGCTAAAATTACCTCCGGAAAGAGAAACTAGGGTGCCTTTCATTTTTTCGGGAGATTTAGTAATTATATTGACTACGCCGGTAAAAGCATTAGCGCCGTAAAGGGCTGAACCCGGACCTCTTATGATCTCAATTCTATCTACTTCCTCCAACCCTATCTCCAGGCGTCTCCATGCAGTAGCTCCCTGAAAATCCTGATAAACCGAACGGCCGTCTATCATCACAAGCAAACCGTTATAAAGAAGCCCTAAATCGCCGCGAATCCCCACATCGGTTTGCGAAGCCTTGGAAGTTATTATTTCTACACCCGGCAAACTTCTTAAAAGCTCGGGGATATTTCTTATACCGGATTGCCTGATTTCCTCGGAAGTAATAATACTTATCGTACTGGGGGCTTCCGTAATCGGCTGCTCGTACTTGGACGCAGTGATTACAACAGGGACTTCTTCAAAAATCAATAGCTCGGTAGGCAACCCTTCCTCCCTGGCCATAACCGTAAAGGATGACAAAACAAAGACAGCTAAACTAATAAAAAACAATAAAAAACCTGTTTTTCTGCCGTTTAGTTTCATGCCCCCCCCTTTTTTAATCCAGACTTTTTATAAATCGGAAGCCTTATTTTAAAAACTTGCCTGAAAGTAATATGAAAAATCGCAAAAAGTATCTTAAAATAAGTATATCAAAATAAGCCCCTTTGTAAAGCTTTGTGAACCTAAAGAAGAATCCGGGAGTAAGATTTTAAAGGCAGGAAATACTTGCGAAAAAGCATCCTTTCATTGTAAAAGCTTATCAGATGATAACTTAAAAGAGAAAATTAAGCCTTTATTTTTAGGATCTCTTTAATTTTAGATTCCAACTCTTCCAAATCGAAGGGCTTAGTGATGTAACATTCGTTATATAAGTTTGAAGCCTTAATCTTAGATTCATCATCAGCTCTTCCGGTAAGCATAATAACAGGGATAGCTATGGTCTTTTTACTGGCTTTGAGCTTTTTTAAAACAGCAAAGCCGTTAATCCAGGGCATACCGATATCAAGGAGTATGATGTCCGGCGTGAAACGCAAGGCCATACGCATTCCCTGCCAGCCATTTTTTGCGGCCACAGTAGAAAACCCCTTCTTGTCCAAAAATTTACATACTAATGCGCGGATATCATGTTCGTCATCAATAACCAAAACCCTCTTTGGCATAACATCCTCCATTCTTTAACCCGAAGGGCCCGCATCTGCTATGGTAAGTTTTGACATAACTACAAGCTCCAGATACATAAAATCAAAGGGTTTGAGTACATAACTGTACGCCCCTAATTCTATCGCTCTTTTAATCTTTTCCTCATCCTCTACGGCAGTAGCCATCACCACGCCAAGCTTAGGTTTGATCTCTAAAATTTTCTTTAACGCCTCCAAGCCGTCCATGCCCGGCATTCTCATGTCCAACAGGACTACCGATACCTTTATTGAGCTAATTAATTCCAACGCCTGCTCGCCGCTTTCTGCCTCAAAGACATCAAACCCCTTGCGCTTAAAGAATTCCCTTAAAACCCGGCGGATCCCTTCTTCATCATCAACAATTAAAAGCGATTTTCGCTCTTGTTCAACAGGCCCTTGAAAAATGCGCTCCTTGGCTTTTACAATCCTGCCTATCTGTTCTACGAGCTGAAGGACATCGATATCTTTGTTTAACACATCGTTTGCCCCGGCTTTTCGGGCTTCTATCTCAAGCTCAGGGGTCACTACTCCCGAATAAAGGATTACCGGGATATCTTTTCGATATTCTCTGACCTTTTTCAAAATCGACATGCCCGATTCTCCCGTAAGCTTAACATCTAAGAGTAAAAGATCGAACGCTTCTTTAAAAATAATCTCTAACGACTGCTCCGCGGTAGGAACGCTGACAACTTCATATCCGGCGCGGCTCAAGGCTTTTCTAAGAAGCTCCCTGATTCTGACTTCGTCATCTACAATAAGGATTTTTGCCACAATCAACCTCCGCTAAAGAACCCTGCAAACAATGGTTAACCGGTCAAAACCTGCAATCTTCATACACCAGCTTTGAAATGCCGGCCTAACGCATATTACGCGGCGATAAGATTCGAGCTAGCTTTACCAACGATAACTAATAATTTTCAATCCGTAAAATACAGCGATATCCTTATAGGACCACTGATCAAATCGTTCATCCCGTGCGCTTTTGAGCCGTACTCTGAAAAAGAAATCCGCATAGCTTGGATACGAATCCGCAATGCATCGAGATTTGTATCAGGCACAGAGAAAACTATAAGCCTATCTGACTCAAAAAGCATTGAAACGCTGAATTCCTTGAGCATATCAAGGAAAACCGATTTTTTTACAGGAGCTGGCAACGTTACATGCCAATGAAGAAAGCTGCCGCCTGGACCTTCAAGATAAAAGGATACCTTATATTTTTCATCCGGCAAAGTAGGAAACGACGGAGTAAAATCCAGCAAGGAAGAAGGCGTACCCTGGGAAATAAATATCATTTGCTCAAGAACTTTTTCTACTTCCTTACCTGCGGCCTCAAAAACCACCATGCCGTCTTTTTGATATTCCAAGGCAATGCCTGCGGAGTATAAGGCATCTAGTAATCGCGCCCTTTGCTCGTTTCCGGAATAGCGAAAATGCCAATGTAGGGGCAATGCCCGGACAGCTGCAGCTTCATTAGCATAAACCTCTGTTTCGTTCACATTAGAAATCTTTTCCTCAAGGACATCTTGCTCTGCCGGCTGTTCTAGAAAATCTTCATCCCTTCCAAATACTACAACATCCTCCATGGATGTTTTGTATTCTTCGGACAGCAAAGGCTTTACAGTATCAGCGGGCACTTGCTGATTATCGGTTACTTCAACCTTGGCTGGCGAGACTTCGCCTGTGAACGGTGAGTTTTCCCGGGTCTTAAGATAATGTATTCCCAGCAGCAACCCTACCAGCAAAAGCACCAGAAACCCTCCGATGGCATATTTTTTCGATACCATTAAGCCCTGGGAAGGACTTTTCTTCCCAGAATGTGCTAGTTTATAAAGCACGGTTGAAGCGAGGTCTTCGGGAACTCTTATCCTGCCTAATTTCCACAATTGATTGGATAAAGAACCGATAGACCGGACATAGGTTTTGCATTTGTCGCAGGTATTGATATGACTACGGTATGCCTTATATTCGTCTTCAACTAACCCATCACTCAAAAAAGCCTGGAGCTTTTCCTTAATGTCGCTACAATTCATGTTTAATTCCTCCCCGCACGGTTCATTATCTCATCAATCTTTTTTCTGATCTGCATTTCAGCCTCGATTGCTGTGCGCCGCGCTGATTGTTCGCTAACCTTCATCATCGCCGCCATTTCCTCATAAGAAAAATTGAGCTGGTAGTGCAGAAGCAGCACGCTCTTTTCATCAAAATCTAAAGATTGCAAGGCCTCGGCAACTATCCGCAGGCTCTCTTTCTCCGCGGAGGAAATATCTAGAAGACCAGGCATGCTCAATCCAGGAATTGCCTTCGTGCTCCGGCTCTTGGTTACAGCAAGGCTAAAAAGCCTGGTCAGAAAGGCGTCTTTTTGCTCCAAGGAAGGCCCCTTTCGTATTACTTCAACAAAGCTATCTACACAAATATCATAGGCTCTATCCTGATCCTGGCCGATTAAATACAGCACAAATGTGAAAAGTTTTTGTTGGTATTGTGCAACAAGAGACTTTATAGTATCTTCGTTCCGGCTATACATTTTCTGTACTCAAAAGTAAGATTTTGACAACAAGGCGCATCGCGAAATAATTAGATTTAAACGGCCTTGGCTGATCTAATAAATGGCAGCCGAACAATGAATGTTGCCCCTTCGCCTTCTCTGCTCTTTGCGTCAATTCTTCCGCTGTGCCTTGCAACTATATCATAAGCAGTAGCCAGGCCTAAACCTGAACCTTCCGCATCTTTCTTCGCGCTAAAAAAGGGCTCTCCTATCCGCCTTAACTCATCCGGCTTTAGCCCTGCGCCGGTATCGGAGAAAATAATCTCTACTAATCCTGTTTTCTCTAAACACTTAGTTCTTATAATAAGCTGGCCGCCTTTCGGCTTAGCGGATACAGCATCTAACGCGTTTAATATGATGACCAGAAAGACTTCCTGTATTTGGTCTTTGTCTGCAGCAATAAGAGGGATATTTGGGTCAAATTTTTTTTCAATGGCCATTTGAGAATATCTTACCAGCGGGAAGGTTAACTCTAAGACATCGTCAATGATAGTATGCACATTAACCGGTAGCCATTCTTTCTTGGGCTTTTCTGAAAATTTTGCCAACCGTTGAATTAAGTCAGCGCATTTGGCCTGGAAGTCTCCAATGGATACCAGTAATTTCTTTTCTTCCTCGCTATGGCTTCCCAGAACCTGTAATACCTGAACCCCGGCCTTAATGCCGGCCAAATATCCCTGTATATCATGGGCGGTCTCGCTCATCAGGTAACCTGTCGCTTGAAGTCTGTGCGTGTATCGCAGCGATTCCTCCTGCCTCTTTGTCTGTAAGAATCGTATAACCTCGGAAGAACGAACACTAAAATATCCGAAGGCAAAAAGAAATGCCACGTTGCCGATAAGAACAGATACTACCTGCGCTGTCGGTATTGAATAATCCGAAAAAGATACGCGCGGCAATAAGCCAAATTGCCCTAATAACACGACAGATGAAAGAAAAAATGCACAAGTAAGGACCGCGAACAACGCCGCCCCAAAACCGGCGACAACTCCCGCCCAAAGGATAACCGCGTAATAGGCAAGGCTGACCACCGGAGCTTCCAGGCCGCCCATGTAATACAAAATCCAGCTAATGGCAATAATATCTGTGAACATCTGAAAATACTGGAAGCGGCGCAGGTTTACTTTATTTAGCAAAAGCCCGTAAGGCTGGTTAAGGAAGGCTTCCGCCAAAACGATGACATACAGCGCAGGGCTAAAATAGGAAACCCCGCCAACAAACTGCATCATAAAAAGAAAAACAAAAAGTAAAAGAAAGCTTATCAGCCTAATCTTTCCGGCCCAGCGGTATTTTTTTATCAGCTCTTCATGTAATTGTTTATCAAGTATTCTATTTTCCGCTCGCATCGTTAATAATCACTACTTTAAGACAATGTTTAATTTCTTCTTCACTCTCTCCAGTAATACGGACAAATCAAGTTGAAATACCTAAGACTTTTTTTATTTTATTTATTTGTTCATTAATGTCACTGAATTTTGAAATAAATAAACGGTTGCCAATCTGTCCACCCTTCTTAGCTACTTCCTCTTCACTAACGGCGCCAGTCAAAAATATTATAGGTATATTTTTTGTCTTTTCATCTTCCTGCAGATTATGCGCCAAATCCGCCCCGTCTATCCCCGGCATCATTACATCCAGAACTATCAAATCAGGGACTTCCTGACGAGCGATCTTCAAACAACCCTCTGCGTCTGCGGCGGTAAAAACTTTAAACCCTTGCCGGGAAAGAAACTTATATAAAATATCAGTTACATTCTTTTCGTCATCCACCAATAAAATTTTTTTCTTCATTCTCACGACTCCGCTTTAATCTTATAATACTTCTATATATGCAGGCCCAAATTCCTAGATGCTCAGGCAATGTGCAATCTCTTCTTCACCTTTTCCAATAGCTCAGATAAATCAATCGGTTTATAAAGGATGTCCCCTGCCCTAAAACCTTTATCTTTCAGTGAATCAAGGTATTTTTCCGCATCGATTGAACCCGTAAGAAGCAATACTGGGAATTTCTTGCCTAATTCTGCTTTTTTTTGCACCACTCCCAAGCCGTTTACCCTGGGCATCTTCATATCCAGCACCATCAGGTCAAACTGTTCATCAGTAGACAATATTTTAATCGCCTCTTCTCCGCCTATGGCTTTATGCACATCAAAGCCGTTCATGGTCAGGAATTTTGTGGTGATATCGGCTATTCTTTCCTCGTCATCCACAACCAGAATTCTTTTCATTACTTTTCCTCCGCTTTAATGGGCAGCCAGATATGCGCGGTTGTACCCTTCTGCGGCTGGCTTTTAAATTCTATTCTCCCCTTGCAGGCTTTTATGATCCCATAGCATACAGCAAGTCCCAGGCCTGTACCTTTTTCTTTGGTAGTAAAGAAAGGCTCGAATATTTTGGCTAAGGTCTTATCGTCCATGCCGCTTCCGGAATCTTTTATTTCTATTTTTACATACTCACCCTCCAAAGATGTATTGATGACAATGTTTCCTCCTTGCGGCATGGCATCCCGGGCATTGTTTACAAGATTCATAATCACTTCCTGAAACTGCTTTTCGTCCGCCACTACAAAAGGAAGGCCTTCGGCAAACTGTATATCTATCTTAACGTTACCCAAGGAAAATTGGTGTTCGAGGAGTTTTGCTACAGACTCTATGCTCTTATTGACATCCAGAGCCTTTTGCTCGCCTTTACTGGGCCGGGAAAACATTAAAAGCCTCTGAATAATACTTTTTGCCCTATTGCATTCTTCATGAATAATATTAAGATTATTCTTCACCTCACCATTAATTGATTCATCAAGTAAGGAAAGCTGCGCGTTGCCGGAAATAATCATTAAAGGATTATTTACCTCGTGGGCCATGTCAGCGACCAGTTTCCCCAAAGATGCAAGCTTCTCGGATTGCACCAGCATAGACTGCGTCTTTTTTAACTCTTGCAACTTACTTTCTAATTCTTCTCTTACCCGGTTATTGTCATCCAGCATACTGGTCATTATTTCGCGGGATCTTACTGCCTTTTTTAAAGCCTGACTTAAGTTTTGCTCCACCTTCCTGCGCTCCGCTACCTCTTCTGATAAAGAATCGCGGGAAACCACAGTTCTTTTTAAATTCTCAGTCATCTTATTGAATGCAATAGCAAGGCTTTCTATTTCATCGCCGGTCTTTAAATCAATTCTGTAATCTAGGTCTCCCCTTCCTACGCACTCGGCTACCTCGTAAAGTTTCATTATCGGTTTTACCAATATGCCGCTGAAAATAAATGCGACAGGCAGCAATATGATAATCAGCGTGCCTACAACGCCGATCATTTGAACAAATAGTATCTTTACCGGCAAAAAGACCTCCTGAGCCTCCTCATCCAAAAATGTCCACCAGTTTATTCCTTTTTCCGCTAAAAGAGGGTGCTCTACAGCCGCGAATGATATAAACTCATCTTTTTTATGGCCGTGTGGGTTTTTCAAAATTGTCCACTTTTTTGGATTATTCACTAAGCTCTTAAATTCTTTTTCGCCGCAGAATCTTTCGCTTAAAGGCGTTATTCCGCGATGAAATATAATAAAACCGTTGTTATCCGCTAAAACAGTATGGCCGGTCTTTCCCATCTTGAAATTCTTTAAAGATTCAAACAAAACACCGACATCCAGGACCGCCTTACATACGCCTACAACCTCGCCTTTTTCATCTCTTATAGGAACCGCTACAGGTAAGGCTGTCTTTTCGGAAGACTCGTCATATTCGATATCGCCGATATAAACAGCTCCTTTGCCGCTATTGTATGCCTTCTGCCACCATTCCTCATCTGCCTGATAAAAATCACTCGTCTTGCTTGAGGCGGCGGACAAGCCGCCAAATTTATCCGTCGTGAATATCTCGGCTATTGTTTTATGTAGCAATGTGTATTTCTCTAACCTCTCTGCGCTTTTTCCCCGCATATACTCTGTAACTAAAGGGCTGTTTGGCTTTGCCTCAACCCATTGTTTATCCATCTGCAAAAAATATGTTTCTATTTCAGCGCGGTCTTTGTCTTTATATTTTGCTTCACTCGCCAATATGGCCTCTCTATGTACCGGCTCCGTTACATACACAAAAATATTTCTAATATTTTGTTCAAGTAATTCCGAAACGCTAACCGCAAGATTTTGCGCTATTAGCTTATTGTATTTACCTATAGTGCTGCTTAAAAGATTGTAACCTAAAAAATATCCGGAACTAATGCCGATAAATGCGATTGCTAATGCTGCCAGGCAGATGAACAAAGTAATCTTGTACCTTATCCCTGTTTTGCGTTTTGCTGCCCGTGGTTTTTTTGTGATTTTTTCCATTTACAACCCGTATCCCTCGAAATCTTTTTAAGACTTTTTACCTAACTGATTTTTCAGCATCTGAATTTCTTTCTTAAGCTCTAAGATCCGCTCTTCCCTGCCAACGCTGGCTTTATAGAACACTTCCAGTTCCTGCATATGCTTACGCGCTTTTTCTTCCAGGCTCTTGCGTTGGGATATATCCCTGATAAAGTGCACTGCACCAGCAACGCTACCCCTTTTCGTATCAAAAATAGGAGTAACGGACACTTCAAGGTATTTATTTAGAAATGTGTCAAAGAATTCAGCCGTTACTGTTTTCCCCGTCCGGTAAGCTTCTTTATAAGGACAATCCGGATACGGTTCTTTCATCCCGTGTACCAGCTCATGACAAAACTTACCGATAACCTCGGCAGGCTCTAGCCTAACAAAATCAGCAAAAGCCTTATTAACCCTGACAAGCCTGTAATCCTTGTCCACAATTGCCATTAAATCAGTAATGGAATCAAAAGTCTTTCTCCACTCTTCTGCTGCAAGAATAATTTTTTCCTCCGCCTTCTTGTAAAGAGTCACATCCCTAAAGACTCCCATGAGATATGTTTTACCCTGAAGTTCCACAAGTGCAGTATGTATTGACACAAAAATTCTCTGCCCGGCTTTAGTCAGGATTACCGACTCCGCCATAATATCTTCACCTCTGGCCTGCCTCTTAAATATCTCCATTGTCGCGTCCACTGCATCTTTTGGGTGCAGCTGGTCTGCCGGCATGGAAAGTATTTCCTCTTTTGAGTATCCGGTTATCGCCAGCGCCGCCTCGTTGCAGTCGACAAGCATCCTGGTCTGTGCATCAGCGATAAAGATGGCGTCTTTACTGCTTTCAAAAAGCGTCCTGTACCGCCTTTCGCTTGTTGCAAGGGCTTCACCTATCTGCTTGCGCTCGGTGATGTCCCAAAAAATGCCTAATATACCGGTTACATTACCTTTTTCATCCTTGATAGGCGTCTTGATTATCTGGACGATCTTTTCTACTCCATCTTGAATATACTTATCTTCTATTTCCTCTATTTCGCCAGATTCCATAATTCTTTTATCGTCCGCTCTGTATTTTTCAGCCAATTCCTTAGGATGAAAATCATAGTCTGCCTTGCCTTTTATTTCTTCGGCTTCTATATTCAAATCCCGCGCATAATTTTTATTGCAGAATACATAGACTGAATTTCTGTCTTTAATGAATATTTTCTGGGGAAGGTTTTCGGCTAAAAGCCTATATTTGGCCTCGCTTGCGCGAAACTCCTCCTTTTTAGCCATATCCAAATCGCTCATCATATGCAGCATTGCCTTCTGCATCCGGCTTAAATCTTTACTGTGCTCTTCAAGCTCTGTTTTCTTCTCCTCCAATTCGCTAATAACCTCCCTAGCCTTGCGCATATCTCTGGCTAAGCCCACAACGCCGATAATCTTACCCTCTTGCTGCATAGCCGTACCGCTAAAATTTACCGGAATGCTCTTGCCCTGCTTGGTAAGAAGAGTAAGAGCAATGTCATACGCCGCACCTGCAGTAACTATTCCTTGGAAGTATTTATACAGTAAACTTTCTTCTTCTTGCAGAAAAACTTTTTTCAGCGGTTGGCCGATAAGCTCATCTTCCTTGTAACCCAATAAATCTAAGGCAGCTTTATTTACGCTTCTAAGCGTGCCATCGGAATTGACCACGACAAGAGCATCCCTAATAGAGGATATAATGCTCTGCAAGTATACTCTTTGGGCGTAGGTTTCCTCTTGTTTTTCTTTAAGGGCGATCTTTTTTCTGGTTCTGCCTTTAAATCTCATCTGTTTTGTGATTTTTCCTCAATCTCTTTTACCTTCTTCTCAAGCTCTTCCATCTTCAATTCCCTATCCACGGCAAATTTACTGAACCGCTCCAAATCCTGCATCTTCTCTTTTAATTCATCCTGTATTTTTTTGCTTTCGGCAACATCCCTGAAGCTTCCCATAAGATATTTTTTTCCGGCTAAGGTAACCGGTGACGTATGAATATCGGCATAAAAAATGCTGCCGTCTTTTCTCTTCACCGCAAGGCCTGCCGCAAGCTTAAGCTCTCCTTTAGCTTGCCGCTGGAACTGTTCTATGACCGACGGCAGATCTGCCTTGGGATGGATATCGTCAACTTTAAGGTGCATCATTTCTTCTTCAGTATATCCTAGCATCTTACAAATCTCTGGATTACACATAAAAAACTGCCTAGTGCTTCTTTCTGCTAAAAGCCTCCCCTCCCTGGATTCATTAAAGATGGCCTTGAATCTGGCCTCAGACTCCTTTAATGCTTCCTCCGCCTTCTTGCGCTCGGTGATGTCCTCAATAGCAAGGAGGATCATCGACACATCATCAAGACGCCAGGCATTTAAAAGCATTGTTTTCAATCCGATAGTCTCAAATTTGTGCTCAATCATGTAATCCTCAAAGACATTGTTCTGGGGAAGGATATCTTCCAAGAGCTGCCGCAATGCGGGGATATCCCACTGCCGGTTACCCAAATCGTAAATGAACTGCCCTTCGGTTTCCCCGGGACTAACTTTGAATGTCTGATAGAAAGAATGGTTAACTGAGATCACCCTTAGGTCAGCGCTCAACACTATCAAAGGCTCCCGCACTGTCTCTACGATGTTTTCAGCATATTCGCGAGCTTTCTGGGCTATTTGTCCGGCCTTCCTGCTCTCAATACCAATTGCTGCTATCCGCTTTCGCAGGAGCCTTATCTCGGCAATGAGTTCTTTTTTGGTTTTGTTTGTCTGCGTCATGGTCCACCTTCTAGAATTCTAGGGTCAGGCGCTGAAAACTAAAACAAGGCGTTAGCTTACTAACGCCTTGTAAAATTATGCTCCTGTGGATTGTGTAAATAAACTCCACACGTTTCATACCTCCTCATCGAGGAAAATATATTTTAGCGCTATTCTATTTTGAAAGCAAGAAGGAAAAAACAGCGGAAAGAGGGCAGTATCTAATAATCTTTAGGAATGGCTTAACCTGCGCTCAGAGCCACTTTTTTTCATCTCTTCAGAAAAGCAAAACCAGAGCCAGCTTTTAAATATTTTTCAAAATTTACAGCCAGCTGTTCATTTTCGAAAGCTATATAAGTTTCAAGTTTCCAAGGAATAAAAGGCTTTGTGAACGACGATTCGCCTCGATTGTGTTCAGAAAGAGGCTTTTTAATATTCGTGGTTTTACCTAACATAGATACGTGCAGAATCATTGAGGCTCATCAGAATATAAACATAATGCATTAAGATATATTTTATGGTTCTACTCCGTTCTTCTTCGAAGAACTTCGTAGGAACTTCTACTTCGTTAAAACTTCGTAGAAACAGGTTCTACTTCGCAACACTATTCCTACGAAGCTCCTCCTGCGAAGCTTTAGCGAAGCAGAGGAGCGAAGTAGAAGGGTTCTCGGAGGGATATAGACTCTCGTGAGGAAGTATCCCTTAACCCTTCCCGGCTCGGAGCCGCGAGTACGCGGCACTCCCTTGGCCAGTAGGCCTCGGCCGCTCGAACCCGAAAATTTTATGATGTTTTATTCTATTTCGGTCTCAATAGGTAAATGTGATTTAAATTTTTAACATAAAATAAGGGTGGTATAAAGAAAAATGCCAAGAGAGCGTTAATGTTCATAGTTATCGCAATCTAAAGACGATTGAAATTTCCATTTGGACGAAAGAATTACTTATTTCCTTGGGAATAGGCGGGAAGGGATTTGCTCGCTTAATAGTGGCAACTGCCTCTTCATCGATAATCGATAAACCGGAAGAATGGATTATTTTTATATCTTGGCTTAATCCATTCGATAGAACCGTGAAACTTATATCGACTATTCCTTCTATTCCTTGCCTCTTTGCCCAATAAGGATATTTTCTTACCTGTTCAATCCTCTGCTTTACCATATCCTGATAGCGAAGCATTGCTTGGCTTTCAGGATTTATCACCTCAACAATTTCCTTGAGTGGTTCCGGCTTTTCTATTATTGCTTCTTCGATCTGTTCTTCGGGTTCAGGTTCAGGTAATTCTTCTTCCTTTACTGCTTCCTTTAGCTTCTTCTCTTCTCCCATCACATCTATCTTCGGCAAAAGCGGAGGTTTTTCTATCTCTACCCTGACTATTACGTCTTCCGGCTGTTTGTCTTGATGCAATGCCGTATTTACTCCGGGCATACCCAAAAATAGGCAGTGTCCCATTAAAGAAATCAAAAACGCGGTCCTGATTGCTCTATTACTTTGCATCTTCTTCTGCCCTGGTTGAAATAACCAGCCCTTTTGCTTCTGCCTGTTTTGCGATATCCATAACCTTGACAGCCAGGCCCAAGTCTATCTTTTCATCAGCTTTGATAATTACGGTTTTCTTCTGTGATTCATTTAACTTTACGCGCAGTTCATCTAGAAGATTGTCCAAATCGATCTTTTTTTCGTTCAAATACAGGTCATTCTCATTGGTAATGGATATAATAACATCTTCTTCCGGGTGAAGCTTTGCCGTACTGGCGGTTGGCAAGGTAAGCTTTATCCCCGGCTGGGTAACAAAATGAGCTGAAAGCATAAAGAATATCAAAAGCAAAAACACAACATCTATCAAAGGGGCGATGTTTAAACGGGTATCTACTCTCTTTCTTCCTTCAAATTCCATGATTATCGTCCTCTTTTTTTATCAGGCATGTTCGGATTCCAAAAGTTCTCCCGCTCCATCCTTCATCCGGGCAGCGATATTATCTACCTTACTTTCAAAATAATGATAGGCAACCAGGGTTGGGATAGCCACAGACAAGCCGGCCGCCGTGGTAATCAATGCCTCCCAAATGCCACCGGCTAAAACTGAGGCATCCACTCTGCCGCCCAATTCCTGTATTTTTATAAAGGCCTTGATCATGCCGGTCACGGTGCCTAATAACCCTAATAAAGGGGTAATGTTACCTATAATGGCTAAACCGCTTAAATTTTTCTCCAATTGCCGGATAATCCTGGAACCGGCGCGGGAAATCATTTTTTCCTGTTCTTCTATACTTCTTTTACGGATGCGGATCCCAATAGCTAAAATATGGGCAACCGGATCGTTGACGCTTTCACACAATTTTAAGGCTTCATCAAACCTGCCTTCTTTAAGAAGATTTTTAACCCTTGATAATATATTGGGAATTTTTATTCTGGCCCGATGCAGCTTATATAACCGTTCCAGGATAATGCTAACCGAAATTACCGAACACAATAAAATCGGCCACATCAAAAGGCCGCCTTTTAGAAAAAAATCAAACATTGTTTTCACTTCTCCTTTCCGGATCAATTGGGCGCATAGGAATAATGTGCGGCTTACCTTCAATTTGATTTATCAATACACGCACACCGTAAGCCTGAGTGATATTTTCTTCGGTCAATACCGAAGCGGCGCTTCCAGCAGCGAATATTAGCCCGTTTTTTAACATAATCAGGCGGTCAGCGTATCTTGCGGCAAGATTCAGGTCATGAATAGTAACTACAGCCGATACTTTCTTTTCCCGGACAATCTTCCTTACCGTCTCCATTACTTCCAGCTGATGCTTTATATCGAGATCGCTTGTGGGTTCGTCAAAAAGGAAGATAGCCGCTTCCTGGACAAGAGCCCTGGCAATAAGCACTTGTTGCTGCTGCCCTCCGCTAATCTCATTAAAATACCTCATCGAGAGAGATTCGAGCTCTAAAATCTTCAAAACCTCTGAAACCTTAATTTCATCTTCTTTGTCGCTATTCCAGGCGCGGTGAGGATATCTTCCCGAAAGAACGGCGTCAAAAACAGTAATAGGAAAGGTATACGAGGCTTTTTGCGAAAGATAAGCCATTGATTTCGCTATGTCTTTCCTTTGCATTATTTTCAAATCACGTTCACCTAAGAATACCACTCCTTTTTCAGGTTCAAGTATTCTATTCATACATTTTATCAACGTGGATTTACCGGCGCCGTTTTTGCCGACTATAGCCAGAACCTCGCCAGGCATAATTTCCAAGCTTATATCTTTAAGCACGGGAATACCGGGATATGAAAATTCTATATTTTTTATCTTAAGAGTTACCAATATTGTCTTCCTTTTCTTTTGATTATAAGCAGGAAAAATAATGGACCCCCTAAAAGAGCGGTTATTATACCGACGGGAAGAACAGACGGCTCGACTATTTTCATTGAAATGATATCCGCTCCCAATAAAAACGCCGCTCCAAAAAACCCGGAAGCGGGAACTAAAAACCTGTTATCTGCTCCTATAAGCGAACGGGTTATATGAGGCGCCACTAATCCCACAAACCCTATCATACCGGTAAAACATATAACACTTGCCGTAATAAGTGATGAGATTGCCATTATGAAAATTCTTGTTCTTTCAACATTTACCCCCAGGCTTTTAGCGGTTTCATCTCCGGCGTTCATTATGTTTAAAGCCCAACCTTTCCAGAAAAGCATGACAGTCGAAATAATGAGAACTATCGCGAAGGGGCCTAAATCGGCCCAAGTAGTTTTGCCCACATCGCCCATCATCCATACATAAAGCGCTTTTAGGTCCTCTGCCTGGGAAAAATAACTTATCAGTGTGCCGCCCGCAGAAAATATGTATGTCAGGGAAATACCCGCCAATATCATTACCCCGGGGCTTATCCTTCTAATCCGGCTTAAAAAGAATATGGCGAATGCTGGTATAAGAGAAAAAAGAAAGGCGTTTCCAATCAAAAAATATTTTCCTCCTATAAAACTTATGCCCATCAATACCGCTAAGCTCGCCCCGAAACCGGCGCCGGCGGATATCCCAAGAGTAAAAGGGCTTGCCAGTGGGTTCCTGAGTATTCCTTGCATCTGGACGCCGGCTAAAGCAAGGCCGAATCCGGCCAAAAGCGCCGTGAGTATCCTGGGAATTCTGATCTTCCATATCACCGCTTCTGACATTTCGGGAATATTAAAACATCCCGCGTGAAAATGATTAATAATTGTTTTATATACGTCCTGGAATGAGAATTTCATCGGCCCTATCGTCACGGCTATCCCGCTTAAAACGAATATTAAAAAGATAAAAACAAAAATGATAAATATCTTTTTACCGATAAACGCCCTGTACTGTTTTCTTGTTTTACTCAAATCGGACAAAATCATTCTCCTGTATAAAGTTCAAGATTCTCAATTAATCGCGTGTAAAGATTATCTTCACCATAAAATCTCTTAAAAACTTCGTTTCCTTCTTTTTCCGCATCCAAGTTTTCGAATTTGTCCGGATGAAATATTTTAGCCATTTGGAAAACCTGGGCAATTGCGCGCTGATGCGGCCACCAATTGCAGAAAGCGGTGGTATAATAGACGCGGCGATTTTTTACGGCATTTATGCTTTGCAAAAGGGGATCGCTCAAAACTTCTTCTATGGTAACCGGCGCTTTCTTGCCGCTTGCATTCGTCTTCTCCCATTTATTTGATTCATAACGCGAGAGGAATATGACATCCGGATTCCATTTAATAATGTGTTCCTTCGAGACCAATATACCTCTTTGCCCTTTAGCGAAATTCTTGCATCCCCTGGCGACATTTATACCGCCAGCTAATTCTATAGGATCGAAATCAACAACGGTATTGGCGATATCGCCCGTCCAGCTTGTCCAGGCGAAATAAACTTTTGGACGTCGGCTATCCGGTATTCCAGAGATTATATCTGTTACTTTGCTTAATTTATTTCTGATGAAGGCATTAAGCTCTTCCGCCTCTTTTTCTTTATGTAAAGATTTTCCTATAACCTCTATCTGTTTGGCGAACATCTTCTCCATCGGCACTCCTTCAGGGAAAGATGCCCCGATAACCGTGGCTCCGGTTTTTTCTTCAAAAACACGAATATTCTGCGGAAGCGCGAAGATTAAATCCGGCTTAAGAGAGGCAATAAGCTCTATGTTTTCGCCGAAATCCCCGACATCGGGCAGTTTAAGAAAGTCCATGCCATAAGGGTGTTCTTCCTCCGGTAAAACACAGGTATGGGATATACCCACGAGTTTATCCGCGGCCCCGAGCGCGATAATTATTCTGGTATACATCATAAAAGGGCTTACGACACGTTCCACCTTATCCGGTATAACCACATCCCTTCCGGAAAGATCGGTTATAGCCCATACTTCCCGAGGCGTAAACATAGTCAATGCTAGTATCCCGGTTAATAAAATTTTATTTCTCATTTATAATCCTCTTTGCCACCGGATGGATACCTCTTCCCGCGACAATCCAATAAGTATCACCGGCACATTCCAGACATACGGGGTTCTTTTCTTTCATCCCTATCCGCGTTTCCACTGCATCCTCGCCGCAGACGGAACATCTTATTGATTCGAATATCGGGGCGTATTCCATAACCAGCGGCTTTACCTTTTTTACATCGAGCACCGCATTTTCCGGTTTCTTTAAAATAGCAAAGGACAACTTTGTCCACAATTCCATCATTCGTTCTCTTTCTTTAAACGCGAGCTTCTCTCTTTTCTTAACTGCCCTGTCAAACAACTCCATCGCTTCTTTGCCCTCAGGGTCTTTATCCATATCATCCGGATCGTATTTGGCTATGACGCGCACGGCCTTTTTTTCTTTTCGATTGATGAACGTAACCGCTGTCTTTCCGAGATCCTTATATATCAATGCGTTATTGCCTAACGTGCACCCGCTTATCGCCTGGATACCGTCGACAAAACAATTATTGCATTCGACAATCGCCAATATTTCCTCCATACCGGTGCTTTCTGCTATTCCAAGCCCTCTAAAAGCCGCGTATGTGGCTCTTACCCCCAAGGCCACATGAGAACAATAATGGCCATGAATTTCGGCGGCTTTATCGAGAAGTTTTTCCAAATCGCCTTTAGCCAATAATTCCTTAATTTCTCTTCTTGGATCTTTTTTGCTTTTCATGATTCGGCATCTCCTTCCTCCGTTTACACCAGTCCACATAGGGTTTAATATCTAATACCGGCGTACCGCTAACCGCGTCCAATCCTTCAACAACAAGCTCATTATTTTTAACGGATATAAGTTTCACTTTTGTCAGTCCTAAAGGAACGGGGCGAAACGGACTCCTGCAGGCAAAAACACCCCTTACTCCCCAATGAGGCGTCTGGCAGACAAGACGGTAGCCCTTGGATTTATGAAAATAAAATATCACTTCGAGATATTTATCTTGCTTTATGCGGTAGAGTCCTTCAGCGTATTCAGGCAGTAAAACAATTTTCGATCTTTTCGCTCTAATATGAACTTTTTTCGAAAGCCTGCTGTATCTATTTTGGATAAAACCAATCGGTGACAATTTTATTCGCATATCCGTCAAAACTCTACCGAGACTCCTCCGGTTACTGTAATACCAGGCATAGGAAAACCATTAACCTCTTCGTAATCCTCATCAAATATATTTTCTATGCCCAGGTGTAGCTTGCCGGAAAATCTATCTTTTTTAAAAATTGGATAGGTAAAATGCAAACCGGCGGTAACAAAACCGTTTATCTCTTCGAGGCTTGAAGCTCCTGCCACAGCCAAACTTCCGGTTAAAACGCTTCGTTTGCCTACATACCTCAATGTCAGATCAGCGCTCGTGCCGTTCGAGGCCCGGTAGCGTAAGCCCGCGCTCGCTTTATTCTCGGGTAATTCCGTAAGCTCGTCCGTTAGCCTCAAGCTCATATCCAATATATCGCCTTTCTTCCTCGTCTGTTGATGCGTATAGTTGGCAAATAAAGAAAAACCTGCCCCGAAGAAATACTCCCCTTCTATTTCAATCCCACTCAAAGCTACTTCATCGATGTTGTAAACAACAGAGCCGGGGGTGTAGCCCCAAATGGTACGAATATAATCTTCAACATCATAATAATATGCGCGTATACCTACATTTGCTTTTTTTTGAAAGCTATGGAATAATCCTATTTCTGTTTGTAGACCATCTTCCGAAGCAAGGCTTTTTCTAGCCGGCGGTTGAAAGCCAGCAAAATACCAGTAGGATTCCGGAGAAGTAGGAAATCTGTAGGCTCGCCCGACATTGGCTTCTAATCTGCCCCCTTCCCAGATTTTATACATAACCCCTAATTTTGGACTGACTCCCTGTTCTTTAACATCTTCGGATTCCTTAGCCAAATAATGGTCGTAACGCAGACCGAGATTCAAATCTAAAGAAGGTCTTACAGCCCATTTATCCTGTACAAACGCAGAATGACGCCGGACTTGTTTATCTGCGCCTTCGTATGAGGAAGGCGGTATCCTGAAATAAGAATTGTCGAGGTAGTTGATATTTTGTCCTCCGTATCCCAAATATACTCCTTCTGCCCCGTATACAAAACTATGCGCGTTGACAGACTGCGTTGCTTTCAGCAACCAGCCCCATGTATTCTCGGGCTCAGAGAATCTTTCCAAGACAAGCTTATCTCTGTTGTCAATGGCATAAAAATACTCTGTTCTCTCCTGCGTGTTTAAATAGGCCTGAAGTTTCAAGCCTAATGAACCGAATGATTTATGCGCTTCAACATCGTACTGGCCTCTTATATTCTTCCAATAACTTCCGTCTCCCCAATATTTTATGGGATTGACCGGACCAAAGGGACCGGGCTTTGCCCACCAAAAAAGGTTAGGCCCTCCTCCTGCGTCTTCATCGGATTCGGGATAGCTGCCGTCGTAATAAACGCTATTTGGCTTGTTTTCGACAATAAACCCCCTTTTATGAATCGTATGTCTTGCGCCAAACCCAATACTAAGGTCATCGGGAAGCAAAAATGTGAGTTTCCCGGCAAAGTTATTTCGGTCAACATCATTATTCCTTAAATAACCGTCTGTCTGCCAGTGTCCTGCCGAAATACTGTAAGAGAAAAAATCTTTTATTGTCGCGCTATGAGAAAGCATGCCTTCCATGGTTTCAAATGTCCCGTAAGAAAATCGCGCCTGGGTCTTCGGCTCTTTTGTCCCTCTCTTGGTAATGATATTTATGACGCCCCCAAGAGTATTTCCGTACTCCGCTGACTTTGCGCCCCTGGTTACCTCTATACGTTCGATGTCTTCCGTAGAAAGCGAAGACCAATCAACATAGTCACCGCCATAAACACCGGCAGCGTTAAGCGGCCGGCCGTCCAGCAATATGAGACACCTGGATTCGTCGAATCCGCGTATGGTCACTGCCGAACCGTGGTCTCCGCCCGGTGAGGTTCTTTTTAAATCAATACCGGCAATATCCCCAAGCAGGCCGTCGGCGGTCCGGGAACTTCTGATTTGACCGATTTTATCCTGAAGTATCACATCATGAAGTCCCCAGGTATATTCTTCCTCTGTCACGAAAACAGTCCCCAGCTGATATGTAGCCGCTGATTTTTCTTCTGCAAAACTTACTTGCACTATGACAAACAATAAACTAAATACCGCAAAAAATAGCTTTGATTTAAACCACACCATATCATCCTTTTCTGTTATTTCCAAACTCATATAGGTAACACTGTGAAACAGAATCGTGTTATTACGTTTTTAATATTCGTGTTACGCATAGAGAAAAAAATAATACCACTTAAGCGATATCTTTGCCGGTACTAGACATGCTTAAAGTGGCGTGTTTTACTCCTTTGATCGATTTTAAATTATCGGTTAACTTTTGCGCTTCTTTCGGATTGCCCTTAATAGCGACGATTTCCAGGCAATTATTGTGGTCTAAATGAATATGCTGAGTAGAAATGATGGCTTTTTGAAAATCGTGCTGCACATCCGTAATTTTATTAAGAAGTTCTCGTTTGTGGTGGTCATAAATAAGTATTATGGCTCCCGCGACTTCTTTGCCCTCGTGCCATTCTCTCTTAATCAGCTCTTGGCGTATCAAATCACCAAAGGCCTTTGAGCGGTTGGTATAATTTTTCCGCCTAATGAGTTTGTCAAACTTATCTATCAGGTCTTTCGGCAGGGAAATTCCGAATCTGAATATATCCGACATACTGTCCACCTTGGTATTACGTTTCTGGCAATAGTAACATAAGAACAAAAAATTGTCAATATTTAAGAAGCAGGCAGATATGGATTCGACGCGGCCCTTCGACAAGCTCAGGGCCTTGCTCAGCATTCGGCGTCAATCGCGGGACTTGTAAAATGAAGGAACATCCACAATACCTATTTCTTGACAAAATTAGTATTGTGTCACCCGATTTTCTATTTAATGGCTTTTAGGGACCTTATTTTACCACAAATATTGAGCAAAATAGCATTAAATAGCGACCATTAAATAGGAGAGATTATTCGGTTATTTTCAGCTTTTTGGCGCGGGTAAGGCCCTTTATATAGCTCTCTCTTTTAAGGGCGGCTGATTTGGTAGGAAACTCCTCAGAATGGATTAATTTGACGGGTCGGCGGTATTTGGTATAGCGGCAGCCGTTACCTGAGTTGTGATCGCGAATTCTGCGCGACAGGTCGTTGGTGATGCCGGTGTAGAGGGTGCGGTCTTTGCATTGGATGATATAGAGGTACCAGGGCATGGATTTATTACTTAAGGCATTTCGCCCCCTTCGGGGGCTCAATGCCACTTTTCTTCATCAGAGATGAAGAAAAGTGGGGTCTCAAACAGGACGCCAGTCGAGTTTCGCAACCCCAAACAATTCAACTACTTATAACATCTTACAACCGCAGGAAATCCCGGCTTGAGGTCTCTATAGACCTGCCTTTTCCCGAAGATCCCAAAAAACGGCGCAAACCGCCGGTAAACGTCATCCAGCAAGCCCTCAATATCAAGGCTTATATGGCCATACATCCCGAACAAACATGCCTCTCCGCGGCCTTCGAACTCAATATACACCGTAAACGCATATCAAAACTGATGAAGATAATTGATCTCTTGCCGCCGACTTTCATTGAACAATATAAAGACTGCGATGATCCTAAAGTCTTACATCGCTTATCTGTTCAACAGCTTTCCAGAATCACGTCCTCATCCTGCCCCAATAGGATATCACAAATCCTGAATAATCTCCAACTCTAATCTCTGGACTTCATTCAAAAAGTAACCACCTTATCGCTGTCTTTAACGATATCATACATGTCCTTCATGGTAGATATCGGGCACATATCCGAGCTTTCTTGATCCCGGGATTTTATACAGGAACCGCAAGCATAAATCTTGCCGCCTGCCTGTATGAACTTTTCTGCCTGCTCAACCGTATTAAACTTATCCGTGCCAATTTTCTGGTATTCAACACCCTTGCCCATAAAGAAGACTTTGACCTCATCCTTTTGCCCAAGGGAAAAATTCGCATACCGCAAAGCATTCCAGCATGTTTCGGCATCATTAGTTGAAATTATAACTCCTATTCTCATCTCTCCGTTCTCCTCATTTCTTAATTAAAACCAACAGCATTTTAAATCTTTCTATTGCCTGCACGGAATGTGGTTTGTTAGCGGGCATAATTATCAGCTCTCCTTCTTTTACGATATGCGGTTCCCCGGATATCTTGACTTCCGCTTGCCCGTCAAGCACATTAACCAAAGCGTCAAATGGGGCCGTATGCTCACTTAAGCCCTGCCCCTTATCAAAAGCGAACAGCGTGACTGTCCCTGATTCCTTTTTAATTATTTCTTTGCTTACTATAGATCCGTCCTGATATTCGGCCATTTCTTTAAGTGGTAAAACTTGCATATAGGGTATCCTTTATTTTTTCTCGTATGCCTCAACTATGCCGGTATATTTCTCATGGATCATGTTCCGGTCAAATTCATGCATTTCGTTGAGCATTGTATCCTTCTCGACATCGGTAAAATAATCCATGCAGGGGATAAAAAAGCGCTTATCTTCTTTTTCGATGTGCTTAGGGTAAAACTTAGCCAATATTTCCATATTTGAAACTATATCTTTTAAGGCGTCTTTGTCGCCCTGGACATATTTTTCTTTCGCTTCAACCAGCTTCCTTACGTTATTCCTGCCCATCTTGTGCTCTTCTATAAGCTCCTGCATAATCCTCCGGTGTTCATCTGAGATCTTTTTCTTTGCGAGATCCCTGAACAATATATCTTCCTCTTTACCATGATGACACCTGTCGGCATATGTCCGTATAAAATCAACCGCTGTATCAACAAAGGCCGGGTCAACCTTCCCCTCTTTACTGATAGTCTCCAAGTTGGCCTGCATAATCCGTATCATCCGCTCTATAAGCCTGTGTTCGATCATTAAAGGTCCGACCGGCATCATAATACTGCTCCTTTTTTATTACTCGATCGAAAAACCGCCCCGAACCTATCCAAGAGCTTCAAGCTCTATATTGCAAGATCCGTTTTCTCATCATCAAAGATAAGTTCCGGCTTAACATAAAGAGCGGTTCCGAAAGTCAAAGGCCCGACACGGCC
>JAFGCB010000008.1 GCA_016932855.1 Candidatus Omnitrophota bacterium
TGCCCTCATTTTTGGGTAACATTAATTATGAGTCAACGATTCAATTTAACTATCGCTTCGGTAACATTTAATGTGAGTCAATTCGGTGTTTAAAAGAAGTTGCAAATTTAATCGGTAATATATATAATATCCCCTATGCTTAAGAAGGCTACTTTAGAAGACGCCCAGAAAATTCACCGTCTTATAAACACTTTTGCCAGAGAGCGCCTTATGCTGGGCCGTTCCTTGAATTATATATATGACAGGATAAGGGATTTTTGGGTCTACAAAGAAAAAAATAGGGTTTTGGGTTGCTGTTCTTTAAATATAGTCGGCTGGCAGGATTTAGCAGAAATAAAGTCTTTGGCAGTGGATAAAAAACACCAGAAGAAAGGCTTGGGAAAAGCCTTGGTAAAGATTTCTCTTAAAGAAGCTAAAGAATTAGGGATAAAGAAAGTTTTCGTTCTGACTTATGAGTCAGCCTTCTTTAAAAAGTTCGGATTTAAAACCGTAAGCAAAGATAAACTCCCTCATAAAATCTGGGCTGATTGCCTGAATTGCCCGGAGTTTCCCGCTTGTAAAGAGGAAGCGCTTATACGCAAAATCTAGTGCATATATTGATTTTCGATGTTCGATGCTAGATGTTCGTAGATATTTAAAAACCTAGATCGAGGATCTAGGGTTAGGATAGTAATAAAGTTAAGGAGGATACGATGCTTAATTACGGATTTACCGAAGAGCAATTAATGATTAAGGACTTAGCCCGTAAAGTATCTGAAGAGAAGATAAAACCCAAGTCAAAAGAATGGGATGAGAAAGAGGAATTTCCCGCCGAGGCCATTAAAGCCCTGGCTCAATCGGATTTATTCGCTCTTTGCATCCCTGAAGCATACGGCGGAATGGGCGGAGGCCTTATTGAATTATGCATCGCTACCGAAGAGGTGTCACGAATAGACGGAGGAGTAGCCGCTTCTTACGCGGCTTCTTTCTTGGGGATGTTCCCCATACTTTTATTCGGCACAGAAGAGCAGAAGAAGAAATATTTACCCCAAATAGCAAGCGGAAAGAGCCTGACGGCTTTTGCTATAACCGAGCCGGAAGCCGGTTCCGATGCTTCAGCCGTAGCAACCACCGCCAAGAAAGACGGTCCGTCTTACGTAATTAACGGATTAAAGCATTTTATAACTAACGGCGGTGACGCTGATATCTATACTATTATCGCCGCTACAGCCAAGAATAAAGGCCCCCGAGGTTTGTCAGGGTTCATAGTTGAGAAAGGCGATAAAGGCTTTGACTTCGGCAAAAAAGAGGAAAAGCTTGGTATTCGTGCCTCATCTACCCGGGAGCTTATATTTCAGGATTGTAAGATACCTCAGGATAGACTTTTAGGCGCAAGAGAAGGATTAGGTTTTATCGCTACCATGAAGACTTTTGACCAGTCGCGTCCGGGAGTTGCCTCCCAGGCGGTAGGAATCGCCCAGGGAGCTTTAGAGCTTGCGGTAGCATATGCTCATCAGAGAGTCCAGTTCGGCCAGAAGATTTCTTCGTTTCAGGGTATCCAGTGGATGCTGGCTGATATGTCTACAAAAGTAGAAGCTGCAAGAAGCTTAGTCTACTCGGTAGCCCGGGCTGTTGACAGGGGCGATAAGGATATAGCCGCGGCATCTGCACAGGCAAAGTTATTTGCTTCTGACGTTGCCATGGAGGTTACAACCCAAGCAGTGCAGATCTTCGGCGGCTACGGTTACATGAAAGATTATCCGGTAGAAAAACACATGCGGGACGCTAAGATTACCCAGATTTACGAAGGGACTAATCAAATACAGAAGGGAATTATCGCTTTACACTTAGTAAGAGAATACGGCAAATAAAATAAGACTAAAGACCCAAGACCGAAGACCACTAATTTTTAGTCTATAGTCTTGAGTCTGGAGTCTTTAGTCTAAAAGCTATGAATATAGTCGTTTGTATTAAACAGGTTCCTGATAGTACCGAGGTAAGGATTGACCCCGAGACCAATACTCTTATAAGGGAAGGGGTAGCTTCAATAATTAATCCTTTTGATATGTACGCTATTGAGGAGGCGATACGTCTTAAAGAACGTTTCGGCGGGAAAACCACTGTTATTACTATGGGACCGCCTCAGGCAGATGATGCCTTAAGAGAGGCGCTTTCCATGGGCATAGATGAGGCAGTGCATTTATCCGACAGGGCTTTTGCCGGTTCAGATACCTGGGCTACGAGTCTTATTTTGTCCAGGGCCGTAAAAAAGATAGCCCAGTTTGATTTGCTTGTTTGCGGCAAACAAGCCTCTGACGGAGATACTGCCCAGGTAGGACCGGGCATAGCAGCTCATCTTAATCTGCCCCAGGCAACTTACGTAAGAAGGATTGACACCGTGCATTTAGATACAAGCCCTAAGATTATGGTGGTAGAGCGCCTGGTTGAAGAAGGCTACGAAATCCTGGAATTGCAGCTTCCGGCTTTAATTACGGTTGTAAAAGAGATAAACGAGCCCAGGCTGCCTTCTTTGCGGGGCAAGATGAAAGCCAGGAAGGAGCAAATCCCGGTATGGACTCATAAGGATTTAAACTTAGAAGAGGATAAGATAGGGCTTAACGGTTCTCCTACCCAGGTAGTCAAGATATTTACCCCTCCGGCTAAACAAGGAGGTAAGATTTTACAGGGAGAGCCTAAAGATATCGTTGAAGAACTGTACAAGGAGATAAAGGACTTCTTATGAGCAGTATAAGGGTAATTGACAGCAAGTGCACCGGGTGCAGTCTTTGCGTTAAAGCCTGTCCTTTCGGGGCAATTGAAATTAAAGACAGACTTGCTGTAATTGATTTAACTAAATGCAATATTTGCGGGGCTTGTAAAGACGCCTGCAAGTTTGAGGCTATAGAAGTAGTAAAAAAAGTAGGGATTCCTAAAAAGGATTTGTCTTCTTATAAAGGAGTGTGGGTATTTGCCGAGCAGAGAGATTCTGTCGTAAGCACGGTTGTCTTTGAGCTTTTAGCTAAGGCCCAGGTTTTAGCCAAGGACTTACGTACTTATGTGGGAGCTGTCTTATTAGGTCATAACATAAAAGAGCAGGCTCAGAAGCTTATCTTAAGAGGAGCGGATAAGGTTTTCTTGGTAGATGAGCCAGGCTTAAAAAATTATATAGCTGAAAATTACACAAGTGCCATAAGTCATATTATCAATAAATATAAACCCGAGATTTTCTTAGCCGGGGCCACTTCCTGCGGAAGGTCTTTAGTTTCCAGAATTGCCGTAAGTATCTACGCCGGTCTTACCGCTGATTGCACCGGTTTAGATATTGACCCGGTAAAGGATATTTTGATTCAGACCAGGCCCGCTTTCGGCGGTAATATAATGGCCCGGATTATAAGCCCTAATTTCAGACCCCAGATGGCTACTGTCCGGCATAAGGTAATGCCTGAAGCCCAGCCTGACAGGTCTAGAAAAGGCGAAGTTATAGAAGAAAAGATAGATTCTTTATCCGAGGATAAAAGAGTAAAATTTGTTGATTTTATTAAGGAAGTAACTTCAACCGTAAATATAGCCGAGGCGGATATTATTGTCTCCGGAGGCCGGGGCATGCAAGCCCCTGAGAATTTTAAACTCCTTGAAGAGCTGGCCCAGGCTTTAGGAGGAGCAGTGGGTTCTTCCCGGGCTGCGGTAGACGCAGGATGGTATCCTTATTCTCACCAGGTCGGCCAAACCGGCAGAACAGTCTGTCCTAAGATGTATATTGCCTGCGGCATTTCCGGACAAATCCAACATTTAGTAGGTATGCAGTCATCAAAAGTAATAGTAGCTATTAATAAAGATCCTGACGCTCCTATTTTTAAAGTCGCTAATTACGGTATAGTCGCTGATGTCTTTGATGTAGTGCCGCTTTTAATAAGAAAGCTAAAAGAAAGTAAGTAGCCCTAATCCCTCCTTTTATTTTTCTTAGGTAAAATAACTAAAACCTGTTGACAAACCTAAACTCCCGGTATTAAAATAAAAAGGATGAGAAAGTCATTAGCGGTTTTTTTTGTTTTTTTTATTTTCCCCTTAAGTCTTTATGCAGCCGCTTTATCCGGAGAATACTCTCCCATTGCACCTAGCCAGGGTTCTAATCTTAATCTTACCGAGGATACTGCTATAAAGGATCAAGCCGACTTGAAGGCCAAGATTACAGCTATTTCCGGAGATGTTAAGATACGAAAACCCAAATCTATTCTCTGGGATAAGGCTAAGCAAAATCAGGTAATAACTAAAGGTTATCAAATACGTACTGGATACGAAGGTAAGGCAAAGCTGGAAGTATCATCCAATATAATCAGTCTTAAACCTAATACTACCCTTATTCTTTCCCAGGCCTCGGTAAACAAATTCACTAATAAATACACTAATATTTTTGAATGTCCTGAAGGTAAAGCTAAATTCGAGATAAAAGACCAGAAAAACCTTTCGGAATTTCAGGTAAAAACCCCTACAGCTGTTGCCGGAGCCAGAGGGACCATATTCTTTCTTTTCGTAACTTCCGCTGCTACTGAAGCCTTAGTTGAACAAGGATTAATCCTTCTTCGTAATGCCATATCCGGCCAAATCCAGACTCTAACCGAAGGACTAATGTCGCGCTCTGCAGAAGACGGAAGCGTAAGCGACCCCCAGGTAATACCTCCTGAGTACCAGGATGAATTAGGCGACCAGAGCTGGGATGTGCAGGCAGAAGAATCCCAGGAAGAAGGCGAAACTGAAGAAGCCCAGGATGTAGCCGAAGAAGCAGAAGAAACAGTTGAAAACCAGGACGATACTCAGGAACAGGCAGAAACCGATAAAGATACTTCCCAGGAAGTTGAGAAAGGTGTATTTAGCCAAGGTCCTGATTTTGACGGAGACGGCTTTCCTGATTCTTTAGATACTGACGATGATAATGACGGATTGCTGGATAGCTTTGAGGCTTCAATTGGAACTGATCCTAAAAATGTTGACAGTGACGGTGATGATGTAGGTGACGGCCATGAGGCCTGGCATGACTCTGACCCTTTGGATACAGATTCTGATAACGATACCAGGTCGGACTTTATTGATGTTTTTCCTCAAGACGCTACTGCCTGGGACGATATGACTGATCCCAGTGTTGGGGTAGGCGTACGGGCGACAAGGTATGATATGATGGATAATACCAGTGGTCTTCGTAGTGAAATTTACAATATGCTTCAGGATAACTACCAGCGCCAGAGAGACTACATCATGGATAAGATTTGCGACGCCCAGCGCGGTAAAGTATTACTGGATAGGTTGGGGCATAGAGTAAGAGTTGAGCAGTATGTATTTAGACCTAATCCTACAGATATAATGATTGTAAATATGAATTACCGGCAAAGTGGAGTAGCCTACGAAGGTTTTACTATGTTTAAATTCAGGGCAGTTTTTAATGCTTCCCTGGATAAACTTACCCCTGTACAAATAAGGGCTCTTCCCTGGGATGAATATGGCTCTTCAGACTCCAATTACGGAGCTAATAAGCCGGCTTATTATCCTTTGTCTATGTCGGCTAATGTTACGGCTAAAGTCGGGGTAACAGGATACCCTTCGTTTGAAGAAGTTCTAACTTATTCGGATGTTTTCTTTTCTTCCGGTTCCTGGCAGCAGACCGTTGATGATCGCACAATAACCTGCGTGGATTCTGTAGGTAACGTATATTCCGGCGGCATAGATACCATAAATTCTCTAGCACACCCTCAGCCTGATAATCCCGGAGGATTTCAGTATATTATGGTCGGACATCCGGCAAGTCCCATAAACTTCTATTTTACTGTTTTGGATGACAGCGGAGCCAAAGTCGCAAAAGACGCTCTTCTTGTTTATTTTACCGATTTCTGGGATATCTTGGTAACCAATGATGAGTCTTATACTAATATCGGTCCTTATAATTTAGAGGTCCATATAGAAGGGGGTCTTATCGGCACAGAACCCAGTGATATAGATTTCATTTTCTTGCCTCTTGATACTATGTTCTGGCGTGATGATTTTAACTGGGATAATTAGTAACTAAAATGTCTTTCCTTGAATCCTTTGAATAAACCCGCCAAATCTTAAATTTCCATTTAGTATATAACACTTTAAGTTTATTAGGTTTTATTCGGAAGATTAGAAGTCCAGGGAAATGCCGGTTTGGATTTCGTAGGTATCGTATTTGTAGCGGTAGAACTGCTCGTATTTCTGGTTGGAGCGGGCCCAGGTATAGGAATACCTTATAAGAAAGTCAAGATTTTTGGTTAAAGGCCAGGCGAAAGAGGATGATAAGATATGTTCAAAGTCTTGTTCGTCCTGGCTAGTGTAATCTCCCATAGGGCCTTGGGCCTTGCGTTCAGGATAATATCTAAAGAGATAAGAATATAGCAGTTTTAATCTTACGTCTTTTTCTTCTTCCAGGGAGTGTATATACTCAACGTAGGGAAGGGCTGAAGCGCTGTGATAGGAGTAGTATTTATGAGTAAAAACATCGTCATTAGGAAGCAGGGTGCTCATTGAATCGTAGTAACCTAGGTTGCTGAAATTATAAAGATAATTATTATCCATGCCAACGCTAAATTCTTCATTTAAGGGTAGCCGAAAGCCGTAATCAAGATTAATTATTTGGTCTTTGCGCATCTGGGATAATTCGTATGTACCGTCGTCGTTTACAGTATGCTTGTCAATAAAACGTTTAAATAAATAGTAGGGCTTTAGATATAGCTGAGTGCCTGTTGAGGTTATTCTGTTAAGGCCAACCCCAAGCTTAAAAGCGTCAAAGTCTTTTTCGTTTTTTTCAGGCGCTGAAGGCATGCCAATGGAAGCTAAGGAGACGAAATTAGGGTACATTCTCCGGTAATATTCAAATCCGATTGAGTAGTTATCTTTATAGTACGAGCTTTTGTTTTTATGGCTTAAATCAAATGAGCAGCCTACGTCTCTGTAATCATAGAGGCCTTTTGTCCAGGATTCATCCTTTGTTTCCTTTACATAATTCCAGGTCCCAAATGCAGAACCCTTTATAAACCAGTCTTTTTCATACTCTTTTCGTAGGGCCAGGTTTGCGTTATGGGTCATATATTCACTGTTTAGCTGTATGCCTTCGTCCTGGTTTATAAATTGAATTGAGCGTTTGTATTCTACGGTATAGAGAGGGATAAGAAAGAGTGAGTCGTCGAACTTGTAAGTAGGAGAGAAGTATCCAAAGACGTCGCCTCCCCAGAGTTCTTCGCCGTCATTAACGTCGGAGAAGCCCCCCAGCATTTCCAGGTGGCCTAAAGGAAAAAATTTTCTCTCCTGGGCATGGAGAGTAAGACAGAAGACAAAAAGAAGGCAAATTGCGACAAAGGAAGCTTTTAATTTCATCAGTAAAATTTTATCATACTCAAGTGCTTCGTCAACGATTTTGTTTATAAAAAAATTTAAAAAAATAAGAAAAACTATTTATTAAATAGAAAATTTGTAGTACAATAAGATTAATTGATTCCCGGTCAAATTCTTTGGTTTCCGGTTACGGGTTTCCGGTTTCCCATATAATAAAGTCTAACATGCATCTTAAAGAAATAGAAATTTTCGGTTTTAAATCTTTTCCCCAGAAGACTATTCTTAAAATGGAGCCGGGGATTGTTGTTGTCGTAGGTCCTAACGGCTGCGGTAAATCCAATGTTTTAGATGCCATACGCTGGGCCTTGGGCGAGCAGAGCCCCAAGTCGCTTCGGGGCACTAAAATGGAGGATGTTATATTTAACGGGACTGAAAAGGATGTCCCTTTAAACTACGCGGAAGTTACCCTTACCTTCTGCAATGAAGATAAAGCCCTTAATATCGAATTTAGTGAAGTAAGCATCACCCGTAGGATTTTCCGCTCCGGCGAAAGCGAGTATTATCTTAATAAAAGCCCGGTGCGGCTTAAAGACATCCAGAATTTATTGCTTAGTGTGGGCTTAGGCGAAGGAAGCTATTCCTTTGTGGCCCAAGGCACTATAGAAAGCATTCTTACCTATAAACCCGAAGAAAAACGAGTTATTTTTGACGAGGCTTCGGGGATACTCCAGTTTAAAGAGCGCAAACGGGAGGTCTTAAGAAAACTTGACGACGTGGATAATAATCTTGTCCGCCTGGAAGATATTATTACTGAAGTCTCCCGGCAGAGGGATTCTTTGCAGCGGCAGGTCCAGCGGGCCAGGCGCTACCGGGAGATTCAAGATGACTTGCGCCAGGTAGAGAAGAATATCGCCGTTGTAAAGCTAAAAGAGCTTAAGAAAGAAAAAGATTTACACCTGGAAGAGCTGAATGAGCTTGTTTTAAAAGAGCACAGCAAGGAAGAGCTTCTTAAAGAAAACCGCAGCCAGGCTCTTGTTAAAAACACCGAGCTTGAGAATTTACGCAAGGCTGCCGAGGAAAATAATTCTCAGATTGTAATAGCAAATTCCGAAATATCGAACTCTCAGCATAAAATAGAAGTTAATAAACAGCGGGTCCTTGAGTTTGATTCCCGGATTGACAATCTAAAGCAGAATACCTCTATTTATAACCGCAGGCTTGTTGAGCAAGAGGCCCGGATAGAGGGTTTAAATAAAGAGCTTAAGTCAATAGATGTAACTTTTGAAGTTAATAAAGAAAAAGTCAGCCAGCATACCCAAGCTGTCCAAGTAAAGGCCCGCCAGAACAAAGAGAAGAGGCAGTTCAGTAAAGAGAGCAATGAGACTATTTTAGGCTTGGAAGAAGAGAGAACTTCTTTTTCCAATAATTTAATCGATATCCAGAGCCAGCTCAATACTTTTTTATCCCGCAAAAAGAGGCTTATTGTTGAGGAGTCTAAGTCCCAGACCGAATTCAGTGACTACCAGCAGAGATTCCTTGAGCTTAAAGGAAAGATTACTTCTGAGGAAAGCGGGGTTTTGTCTTTAAGGGATGATTTCCAGAAGGCTCTTGAAGCGATAAAAGATTACGAGGATAGGATTAACCGGCTTTCCCAGGAGAAAGTTGAAAAAGAAAAAGAAATCCTTGTTTTGTCCTCCCAGCTTGAGTTTTTAAAGGATTTAAAGGTTAGATACGATGATTTCCCCGGGACTCAGGAGGTTACCATACTTCTGGAACAAGATATAAGGATTTTGCCTTCGGTGATCGTAGCTAAAATCGACCAGCAGTTAGAGAAGGATTCCGGTCAGAACCTTTACCGGGCAAAGACCCAGGCAAAAGTCTTTTCCCAGGGCATAGAGCAATTGCAGGTTAAAATAGAACAGGTAAAGGTCGAGCTTTCGCGAATTCAGGATGAAGAGCAAAGACTCAAGGAAGAGAATTTATCGTTCAGGGAAAAAAGACGCGATATTGAAGCGAATATGCACGATAGAGAAAAAGAGCTTTCCCGTCTTAAAGAGGTAGAAGCAAGCCTTAAAGAGAATTTAGACAGATTAAAGGAAGAAAAAGAGCTTGTTGATTTTGAACTTAAGGAGACCGAAGAAGAGCTTATTCGTTTCCAGGCCAAAGATAAGGAATTAAAAGAAGCTCTTTCTTCCAAAGAACTAGAGCTTAAAAATATTCAGGAATTAGTAGCCCAGTCAGAAGACCTTATTAGAAATAATGAAGAGGATATAAAGAATCTGGAAATCGAGATAACCCGCCTTAATACAGAAACCCTGTCTTTAGAGGAAGAAAAAAAGACCAAGCACCAAACGCTTGTCATATTCTCGCAGGATTTGGAATCCATTAAGTCTTCAATCGATAATTTTGAGAAGGAGACAGTCGATATTCAGAGCAAGATAGATTCCCACCAGCAGGAAAATAAATCTTTAGAGGTTCAGATAGAGGATAAGTTAAAGAGTATAGAGGATTTAAAGCTTAAGCTTAAGGATTTCCGAAATAAAGAAGAAGAGCTCATTAAAGAGCATAAGAGATTCGAGCAAGAGTTTGAAGATATTCAGAAGGCTTTAGAAGAGGTGCGCAGCCTTATTTATGATAAAAAGCTTAAGATGCAGAACTTTAATTTCGACCAGGAAAGAGTTATAACCGATTTAAAACAGCTATATGAAGTTGAGCTTAGTTTGGAGGAAATCGATTCCTGGCAGGTAGAGCAGCCTTTAGACGAACTTTTAAAGAGTGAGGAGGACTGCAGGCGAAAGCTTAAGTATTTAGGTCAGGTTAATTTGTCAGCTTTGGATGAATACGAAGAATTGAACCAGAGATTTGAATTTCTGGATAACCAGCGTCAGGATTTATTTTCTTCCAAAGAAACCTTAAAGAAGGCAATAGCTAAAATCAATAAGACTTCAAGAGAGATGTTTCTTGAGACTTTTACCAAAATCCAGGAGGAGTTTCGTAAGTTATTTAGATTTCTCTTTGGCGGAGGCAAGGCCGAAATTTACCTTCTTGATGAGGAAAACCTTCTGGAGTCGGGGATAGAGATAGTAGTCCAGCCTCCGGAGAAGAAGCTTCAGAATGTAAGTCTTCTTTCGGGAGGAGAGAAGTCTTTAACGGCAATCGCTCTGATATTCGCTATTTTTAAGATTAAACCTTCGCCTTTGTGCATACTCGATGAGATAGATGCGCCTTTAGATGAATCAAACGTCGACAGGTTCAATCACTTGCTTACTGAGTTTGCCAAAAGATCACAGTTTTTGGTTATAAGCCACAACAAACGAACTATCAGCAGAGCCGATGTCATGTATGGAGTGACCATGCAGGAGTCGGGTATTTCCAAGCTTGTCTCGGTTAAGTTTCATGAATCTAAAGAAGCAGCAGTCTCTTCTTAAAGCTCGCCTTTCCTAACTCTATGTCAATCAAGAGGATAGAATTTAATATTCTCAAAAAGATAACTTGATTTATTCAACCGGCTATGCTATTTATCTATTAATAAATAATCAAAGCAAACCCTGAGATAGCATGGAACAGGATATAGAAAAGATTAAGAATTTAGAAGAAGAGCTTAAAAGAACCCGGGCTGAATTTCGCATGTTCTACGAGATAAGCCAGGCTTTAAGGTCTACGCTAAATCTTGACGAGATACTCTACATAATCCTTACCGGAATAACCGCTCATCAGGGCCTAGGCTTTAACCGGGCAGCTTTGTTTTTTGTTTACTACAATCAAAATAAAATCAAAGGAATTATGGGTATAGGCCCGGCTAAGCCCCAGGAAGCCCAGGGAATATGGAATTGGATTGAGCAGGAGAAGAAAGATTTGCACGACCTTATAAAAGAATACCATACAATGAAAACGGCTAAAGATAAGCCGACCTTTTTTGAACTAGTCAAAAACTTAGAGTTTCCTTTATCTAAAGAAGCAGGAATAATTTACCAGGCCTTTACCGAAGGGATGCCTTTGCAGGTAAGAAGCCAGCATCTGGCTAACGTAGAAAACGATTTTTTATATAAAGCTTTTTTATTTGAAGAAGCGGTATTAGTGCCGTTGTGGACAAAGAATCAGGTTATCGCCGCTTTATTCGTGGATAATTTCGTGACTAAAAAGCCGATAAACCCTCAAGATATAAATATCCTTAATATGTTTGCAAGTCAGGCTTCGCTGGCAATAGAAAACTCAAAGCTTTTTGAAGATACTCTTTTTAAGGCTCACACCGATTCCTTGACCGGATTGTGGAATTACGGATATTTCCAATACAGGCTTGATGAACAGATAGAATATTCTTTGAGGTTTAATAAGAATCTATGCCTTTTGATGATTGATATCGATGATTTTAAGCTTTACAACGACACCTTAGGCCACCTGGAGGGCGATAGAGCGCTTGTAGCTATATCTTCGATAATAAAAAATGTCTGCAGAAGAGAAGACCTTGTTTGTAGATACGGTGGCGAGGAATTCGCGGTAATATTGCCGGAGATCTCACTCCAGGATACTTATATTATTGCCGAAAGGATGCGGGCATCCGTCGAGGGTCAGAGGCATTTATTTAAGAGGGAAGTTACAATCAGTATCGGAATAAGCTCTTTTCCCCAGGGTTCCGTTGACAAAAACTCTCTTATTTCAAAGGCTGATTCTTGTCTTTACAAGGCTAAACAAGCAGGCAAGAACAGGGTTGTAGGGGCTTAAGATAAGGATTTAAAAGACCTATTTTCAGGGTAAAATTGAGCTTTTTAATCTTTGTTTTCGGTATTCGTTTTGAAAGTAAGTGCTTGCTTGACAAAGAGTAGAGACTATGCTATACTTGACCCAATTTAGTCAGCCCTGATGGAGAAGTCTATCGGCAATTCTACGTTTCTCCGCAGCGGAAACTTATTTAATGAGTCTACCTTCTAATTTCAACTGGATAGATTTAATAGCTTTTATAATCCTGGTAAGAATTGTTTATATAGCGGTCAACAAAGGCTTTATTGTTGAGTTTTTTAAACTTACCGCTACTTTACTGGGTATATTTTTTTCTTTCCATTTTTATAAAACCGTAGCAGATTTCCTGGTAAGTAAAATTCCCTTCCTAAGCAAGAATTTGGGATATGCTGTCGTCTTCATTTTATTCTACTTATTAGTATGGACAGTAATAAAGTATATCCGGGTAGTGCTGGTGCTTCTTTTTAAGGTAGAACCGCACGCTGTAATTGAACGCTGGTTTTGTTTATTTTTCGGGTTGTTAAGGGGTATAATCTTTTTAAGCTTATTGTTTTATAATCTTTATTTGCTTAATATCGAATATTTAAATAAAAGTCTTGATGGCAGCTTAGGCTTTTCTTTTGTAAAGCAGGTTGCGCCAGCAAGTTATCGGATGATAGGTAAGGTTTATAAGAGGATAGCGCCTGATTTTGAATTAAAGCAAGAAACAGGAGGAAAAGATGAAATTACAGAAGATGAAGCTGAAAAATCTGTATGACGAGATTGTTAAAATCGGCGTGGAAGGTGATCCTAGAGGTAAGCTTGCCATAAGCCGCGTCCTCGAAGAACGCAAGCAGCACCAGCAGAAGCTTTCCCCCGGAGATAAAGAATATTTTGATAAAGAATGCCTTACTAATCCTTATGCCGATTCCCGTATCTTGGTGGGTAGCCCCGATTTAGAGATAAAAAATATTTTGGTTGGCATTGATATTGATACTTCGGAGCTGCTTCTGGCCAGTAATCTTAATGCTAAGGGTGCGGCCATAGATTTAGTTCTGTCCCATCATCCTATAGGCAAGGCCCTGGCTAATTTCTATGATGTCATGGATCTTCAAATAGACGTGTTTAATAAACAGGGAGTCGCTTTAGGGGTGGCTGAAAATTTACTCTTTGAAAGAAAGGCTGAGGTAGAGAGGAGAGTATCAGGAGCTAATTTTGCTAAGACAAAAGACGCCGCCGAGCTTCTTAAATTAAATCTTATCTGCGCTCATACGCCGGCTGATAACCAGGCCTACGGATTTTTGGATAAGACTTTTTCTAAAAGAAAGCCGAAAAATCTTAAAGAAGTAATCGATATATTGCTGGAAATCGACGAGTATAAAGAATCTGCTAGAGGAGGATGTCTTCCTCGGATAATAAACGGAAAGGGCACTTCCCGGGTTAAAAACTTACATTATGAATTTACCGGAGGAACGGAAGGGCCGCGCAATATATATGAAAAACTGGCGGATTCCGGGGTGGATACTATTATAGCTATGCATCTTTCAGAGGAGCATTTTCAATCGGCCAGGAAAGCCAATCTTAATATAATTTTAGCAGGCCATATTGCTTCCGATAATCTAGGAATGAATGTTCTTTTGGATAAGCTCCAGAAGAAATTTAAATTTACAGTCTTATCTTGTTCGGGTTTCAAAAGATTCTCCCATTAAGGCAGATGACCACAGATAGAAAAGGTCACCAAGTCACCTGTCACAAGGTTACAGGATGTAAGATATCTGATTACTGGTGACGGTTGACGTTGTGTCTTTGTGACTTTTTTCTGGTTATTTGTGTTATATATCGAGCATAGTCAGGCATGTAAAAATGGCTATTCCCCAGCAGATTTTGGACGAAATCCAGGAAAGAACTGATATAGTAAGTTTAATCTCTTCCTATATCCCTTTGAAGAAGAGCGGGCGCAATTTTAGAGCTTTGTGCCCTTTCCATTCCGAGAAGACCCCGTCTTTTTTTGTAAATCCTAACAGAC
Organism: Candidatus Omnitrophota bacterium; assembly: GCA_016932855.1. GTDB lineage: Bacteria > Omnitrophota > Gorgyraeia > Duberdicusellales > Duberdicusellaceae > JAFGCB01. Next base: position 14,060 of record JAFGCB010000008.1, read on the forward strand.
AGATTTTCCATTGTTTCGGCTGCGGTGCCGGCGGAGGCGCGATTCAATTCGTTATGCAGCATGAAAAAGTAGGTTTTGTTGAAGCCGTAGAGATGTTGGCTAAGCGATTGGGAGTTCAGATCCCTAAAAGCACTTCCCCCCAGGATTCTTTAAAAACTAAGGCTTACGCGGTAAATAAAGAGGCAAGCTCGTATTTTCATAAAAATCTTTTTTTAAGCCAAGGTAAATTCGCCCTGGAATACCTTAAGAAAAGAGGCATAACCGAGGAAACTCTTAAAGAATTTAAAATAGGTTATGCATCGGCCGAATATAAAAGCCTTCTGCAGTATATGCGCTCCAAAGGAGAAAGTTTATCGATTTTAGATAAGGTCGGTCTTGTGACAAGCACCAGGGACGGCAGCTTCATCGATTTATTCAGGAATAGGATAATGTTCCCTATTTTTGACGTAAAGTCCAGAGTTATAGGCTTTGGAGCAAGGAGATTGGTCGAAGACAAGAACGTCCCTAAATACATAAACACTCCCGAAAGCCTGCTCTATCATAAGGGCAGCACTCTTTTCGGGATAAACCTGGCTAAGGAGAGTATATTAAAAAAAGATTCTTGTCTGATAGTGGAGGGATATTTGGATATGATGGTTCCTTTTCAGTATGGGATAACCAATATCCTGGCTTCTTTAGGCACCGCCTTAACGGTAGAGCAGATTAGGATGATTAAGCGCTATACAAATAATATTGTTTTAGTTTTTGATTCTGACAGCGCCGGCAAGACTTCGAGTCTGCGGGCCATAGATTCGCTTATTGAACAGGATCTTAACATAAAGGCAGTGAGCCTGCCTTCAGGGTTCGATCCCGATAATTTCATACGGGAAAAAGGTAAAGATGAATTTTTGCGGCTCCTTGAAGATTCAGAAGATTTTTTCCTGTATAAATTAAACATTCTGATTGAAAGATTCAATATAAACGAGGTTAAAGAAAAATCCGATTTGCTCCTTGAGATGCTTTCAACTTTACTTAAGTTTAATAATCAATTAATACGCTATGAATATTTAAAAAAGCTGGCCCGGAGATTAGATACCAAAGAGGAGTTTTTGCTTGCTGAATTTAAGAAGTTAGACAGCAGACAAAGATCTCCCCGGGCTTTTACGGCTCATGAGCCCGAAAAGAGAGATGTTTATCAGCCAGAAGAATATCTAATACGCTGTATTCTTTGCGACAAGAATGTTTTCGAGATTATAAAAGAGGTTATAGGCCCCGATGATTTTGCTGTGCCGATATTGCGGAGGATATTTGAGGAATGTTTTAATTCTTGGACCAGTCATAATGATTTAGAGATAAACAGGATTCTCGCCGGTGTAAACGGCCAGGTAGGCAGAAAGATCAGCCAGCTTCTTGTTGAGGAGTTTGTCCTTAAGGAGGAAGTATTGAATGAATGTATTCTTAAAGTAAAGAGGAATTCTTCGAAAATAAAGAAGCAATTCTTAAAAGAACAAATACGCAAGGCTGAAGAGGCCAAAGATACGGAAAATCTTACGAGTTTAATCTCTGAATACCAGAATTTGATAAAGCAGGAGAAGCCACAATGAGGAAGGATTTAAAGCATAGTATTGATAAGCTGATAGTCTTGGGAAAGAAAAAGGGTTACCTCACTTATGATGAGATAAACCATTTTCTTTCGGAAGACATATCTTCACCGGAAGATCTGGATATCATAATCGAAAAACTCGGCGGTCAGAACATAAATGTACTTGACGCTGAAGAAGCTAAGATGTGGGAGAAGAAGTATCAGGGTCCCCAGGTTGCAACCGCGGAATTACCGCCCTTGGATGACCCGGTCAAGATGTATCTAAAGCAGATGGGGCAAATTCCTCTTTTATCACGGGAAGACGAGGTACGGCTTGCCCGCGATATAGAAGAGAAGGAAACCGCCCTGCGAAGCGAGGTCTTTAAAACCAAGTTAGCCCGGGAGGATTTTTTAGAGCTGGCTAATAGTATAATCCGCGATGAAATAAACATTGACGATGTGGTAAAAGGCGAGATTAGATACAGGGGCACTGAACTTAGAAGAATTAAAAAATTAACCCATCGTCTCAGGCATACCCGTAAGGTTTCCGATAATTCCTCTATACTTATGGAATATAACTTTACCATGTCCATAGTAGAGAATGTAATAGAAAGAATAAAGGATGTTTTAAAGGATATTTCCCATATTGAAAGAAGGATAAAGAAGGTTAACGAGAAGGCGCGCCGGAAAAGAAAACATAAAAAGAAAGAAGGCCTAGGCAAGCTGTATAGGCAGAGGAAGACTTTAATTGATATTTTGGGGTTTTCCCTCGAGGATATGCAGCTGGTCTATAAGGAGATTTTAAGACGGCAATCAGCCTATAATAAATCTAAAAAAGAATTAGTGGAGGCGAATTTAAGGCTGGTGGTAAGTATCGCCAAGAAGTACGTAAACAGAGGTCTTTCATTCCTGGATCTTATTCAGGAGGGCAATATCGGTTTAATAAAGGCGGTGGATAAATTTGAGTACAGGCGCGGCTATAAGTTTTCGACCTATGCTACCTGGTGGATTAGGCAAGCTATAACCAGGGCTATTGCCGATCAGGCAAGGACTATCAGGATACCAGTGCATATGACTGAAACCATTAATAAGATAATAAGAATATCCCGGCTTTTTATACAGGAGAAGGGCCGAGAACCCACGACTGATGAGTTAAGCAAAGAGATGAAGATCCCTACTTCTAAAATAAAGGAAATACTTAACATAGCTCAGCAGCCTATTTCTCTGCATACTCCTATAGGTGATGAGGGCGATACGCATTTAGGAGATTTCATAGAAGACAAAAAGGCGATATCTCCTGCCAATGCCACAGTATATTCCATGCTTAAAGACGAGATAGGCAACGCCTTATCTACTTTAACCGACAGGGAAAGAAGAATTCTTATTTTAAGATTTGGCCTTGAAGACGGGTCTGCCAAGACTTTGGAAGAGGTAGGAACGATATTTAAAGTTACAAGGGAGCGAATACGTCAAATCGAAGCAAAAGCTTTACGTAAGCTGCGGCATCCCACCCGCTCCAGAAGACTTCGTTCTTTCTTACAGCTGACCCAGGCCCACAAGAGACTGTAATTTCAATTTTAAAATTTCAATCTTAAAATTTAAAATTTCGATATGCATCCGGTACTCTTTAGAATTGGATCCCTTACCATATATACCTACGGGTTTTTTGTTTTCCTGGGTATACTTGCCGGGTATCTTTTTTCTTTAAGAGAGTCTTTAAGATACGGTATTTCCCAGGATAAGATATCAGATCTTATATTCTGGTCTTTATTAGCAGGATTAGCCTCTTCGAGGCTCTTTTACATAATAATTAATTGGAAATATTTTCTAGAAGAGCCTTTGGGGTTTATAATATCGGGAAGCGGATTTGTTTTTTATGGAGGACTCTTGGGCGGAGTGCTTACGGCTTTGTTTTTTATAAAAAAAAGAGGCCTGCCTTTATTTAAAACCCTGGATTTGCTTTCACCCTCTCTTTGTTTAGGCCATTCGATTGGAAGAATCGGCTGCTTTTTTTACGGGTGCTGTTATGGAAAGCCTACCGCGTCTTTTTTGGGAATGGTCTTCCCGGCGGATTCCCCGGCGGGAAGTCTCCAGGTTCCGGTAATTCCTACGCAGTTAATTTCTTCTTTCTTTCTTTTGTTAATTTTCCTGATATTAATTTTTACAAGAAAACGCGGATATTTTGAAGGAAAAGTATTTGTTTCTTATATTGTTTTATACAGCGTTTTTAGATTTATAATTGAATTTTACCGAGCTGACCCGAGAGGGTTTCTTGGATTCTTTTCGGTTTCCCAATGGATATCGTTAATACTTTTGCTTTGGGGTTTGATTTTCTGGAAAAAACTTCAAAGAAAAATAAATAACTGATTAATCCGGTTAAATAACAAATTTACTATTATGAGTGAAGTGCTTAAAGAAGTAAACCTGCAGAGTTTTAAGGAAGAGGTCTTGGACTGTCCGGATCCTGTTTTGGTCGATTTCTATGCCTCCTGGTGTAATCCCTGCAAGAAAGTTTTTCAGCTCCTCGATAAAATTAGACAGGCAAGCAACAAGATTAAGATAGTTAAGATCAATATCGAGGAGTCTTCAGAGCTCGCTTCCAATTATATGGTGATGAGCATTCCGGCTATCATTCTTTTTAAAGCCGGCAAGCCCCAGGAGAAAATAGTGGGTATGGTTTCCGAGAGGGAGATCCTTAAAATGATTTCCCGGCATATTTAAAAGGGGCCTTTCCTAAAGGTCAGACCGCAAGCAAGATAGAACAAGAACTAACCTCGGCGTAGAGCAATGAAGATAGCTTTAGGACAGATTAATTCAACGGTAGGAGATTTCCAGGCAAATTACGAGAAGATTTTAAGCTTTATTAATAAGGCTAGAAAACAGAAGGCCGATTTAGTTGTTTTTCCCGAGCTTTCGCTCTGCGGGTATCCTCCGGAAGACCTTCTTTTTAAGAAATCATTTGCCAAGATCAATAAAATATATTTAGTAAAGATTCAGAAGGACATGCCTTCGGATATTTCGGTGATCTTAGGTTATGTTGCCCGGCATAAAGATAAGATTTTTAACGCCTCAGCCCTTATAAGCAAAAAAAAGATCCTAGATATTTATCATAAGATGTACCTTCCTAATTATGGCGTGTTTGACGAGAAGAGATATTTTGCTCAAGGAAGCCAGGCGCGTATATATTTATACGAGAACTTAAAATTAGCCTTAAGCATCTGCGAAGATATCTGGAGTGACGAATTCTTTTATTGTCTTAAGAGCAGCAGATACCGTCCGGACATCATAATAAATCTTTCAGCGTCTCCTTTCTTTGCCGGAAAACTAAAAATGCGCCAGAAAGTATTATCGCAGCGGGCAAGGAGTCTTAAGGCTTTTGTTTTGTATTGTAATCTTGTAGGCGGTCAGGACGAGCTTATCTTTGACGGAACAAGCCTGGCAATAAACACCAGGGGAAAGATTGTTATAAAGGCAAAATCGTTCCAGGAAGACCTTGTTTTATTCGATAGCAAAAAGCGATACAGCCCTAAAGCAATTAAGGTAGATAAGGTGGCCCAGATGTATGAGGCTTTAATTCTGGGGATAAAAGATTATGCGAAGAAAAATAATTTTAAAAAAGTGGTAATAGGCGTAAGCGGCGGCATAGATTCAGCTGTAACTTTGGCCTTGGCCAGATATGCCTTGGGCATTGACAATGTCATTGCTCTTATTATGCCTTCGCGGTTTACAAGTCCCCAGACTCTCAGGGATGCGATAACTGTTTCTAAGCGCTTGGGTCTCGAATATAATATTATCCCCATAGACGGAGTGTATTTTTCCTATTTAAGCAACCTGAATTCTTATCTAAAAAATAACAAAAGATATGATGTCGCTTGTCAGAATCTTCAGGCCAGGATTAGAGGCAATATACTCATGAGTTTTTCTAATCGTTTCGGGTATCTGGTTCTTAATACGGGCAATAAAAGCGAAATCTCAGTAGGGTACTGCACTCTTTACGGAGATATGGTAGGCGGGTTCGGGGTTCTTAAAGATGTTTACAAGAACAAAGTCTATAAATTAGCTAATTTTATAAATAAGAAAGAGAAAAAAGAAGTTATTCCCGGTTCGATTATAAAAAGAGCTCCTTCAGCGGAACTTAAAGCTAACCAGAAAGATGAAGATGATTTACCTGCTTACAATATACTGGATAAGATTTTGAAGCTTTATATAGAGGAGGATAGCTCGAAAGATGCGATTATAGGTTTAGGCTTTCCCGCGAAAATCGTAAGCCGGGTAATAAGCATGGTGGATAAAAATGAATATAAACGCAGGCAAGGTCCGCCCGGCATTAAAATAACCCCCAAGGCCTTCGGAAAAGACAGGCGCATGCCTATAACCAACAAATTTGTTTATTAATAGCACAAAGTATAAAAACGATATTTTTTTATTTTACAATTTATTTCTTGAAATCAGACCGATTAGCATTTCCCTTTTCTTCTACTCTTTATTTATATTACGAGCTTATCTGTTTGGCAGTCTTCGAAGTTGCTTTATAATAGTTTCTTCCATAGGTAATGAAAACCATTAAAGTAAATACCCATTATCTGACACTTTTTCTTCTCTCTATCACACATATCCTCATTAACTGGCATATCCTTAAAAATGATAGCATTCCTTTAGTTCATGATGGGGCGGGGTATTTTGCTATGAGCTTAGATTTTTATCATTTTCTTGCCCAAAATCAACTAGCTGATTTTTGCAATTATTATATTAACTTAGGCAGGCCGCCGTTGTTTATGTTGACTTCCTTGCCGTTCTACTTAGTATTCGGAAAAACTCCTGATATTGCTTCTATGAGTAACGCACTCTACCTTTTGATTTTACTTTTTTCTACTTACCATATAGGAAAAAAACTTTATAGTAAAAATACGGGCCTGCTTGCCTCTTTTTTCATTAGCACTTTTCCTATTGTTTTCGGCTTTTCCAGGATGTATTGGGTAGACTTCGCTTTAACCGGCATGGTAGCCTTATCGATATGCCTTTTGCTGCATACAGGCTATTTTGCTAATCGGAGATTTTCTTTTTATTTTGGACTAAGTTTAGGGTTGGGTATGCTGACTAAGCAAGCCTTCTTTGTTTTTATTATTGGGCCTTTTGTTTATTATTTATTGGCGGCCGCAATAAAAAAAGGTAAAACTGTGGTTCCAAACATAGCTTTATCTATTTTTATAGGCTTGGCCGTAGCTTCTACTTATTACTTACCTAATTTTGTGAATATTTTATCTACGATTATCCGGGAAATAAATGGAGATTATTTGGCATTTAGTATTGATACACCGGGAGTGCATCATTTCTTTGAATATTTTAGAGGCTTTTATTTTGTACAATTATACCCGGTTTATTCGCTTCTGTTTATCGGCTCTTTTTTCTACTATATATTCTTTCTAAAGGATAAAACAAAAATATTTTTTCTTATAACACTGATTTTGCCTTTGTTGTTTTTTGTGTTATTTTTTCACATAGTCGTTGATCGCTACTTGATGCCTTATTTGCCGATAATCGCTTTGGTTATTAGCAGAGCTTTGACTGATAATAAAAGCCCTAGATTGTTACGTTTTTTATCTATTTCTTCGATAATCGTTTTTGCTTCCGGACAGTTTTTGTATTTATCGTTTAGACCAGAGATAGGCAGTTGTTGCTCTCATGAGCCGGTAAGAATATCAAGAGGTTTGCTATCTTCTCAAAAGGAGGACTGGAAAGAAAATCAGATACTTTCGATACTTAGGCACGATGTCGCCGATATGCCTTCTATAAAAAATAAGCTTTCTGTCCGGGTTCTTGTTTTCCCCTGTGTAGGTCAAATACTTAGCCCTTTGGTTTACAATGCTATGTTAGAGGATTTTGAGGTTGAGGTAAATGATCTGTATTGCAGATTAACTCATTTGGCTAGGCAAAAGGAGCCAAGGCTTTATGATCCGTCTTATATCTTGTCTAATATTTTATTGAATAACGACTATATATTGTTAGTGCGAGGTAAGCTTGCAGATTTGGTGTCTTTTCGTCGGGCTCACCACAGTTTTAAGGAGGTCTTCAGACAAAACATAGATAAATTTGAATTGATTAAAACAGTAGAGCTTCCTAAGGGACTAACTCTTTATATATATAAGAATAAAGAACCTTTATTGTCCGATAGATATACAATGATTCAGGCTGGGCTAAATTTAATGTTTTCTAGGGGTGAGATTTTTGCCTGGAATGAAAATGCCCTAATTTTTCTCGCAGAAAAATTAGCCAGTTTTAGGTACCGTGATAAACTTTATAGTTCTGCGAATGCTGTTTGGAAAATTCAGAAAGCCACCCCCGGATTATTGCAAGCTAAAGGATTCTATGAAGATTTACCGGGCTTTGTCCAGATACTGGAAATTGAGATTACCCAGGAAGCCAGGATTATTTTAAAACTAGGTCTTGAGGTAGATGAGACTATTAATTTTAGCGACTTAACGATTGCGGGAGTTTACCTTTCTTTAAGTCCTGAGTATAAGCGTTACTTGAGCGTAAACGAGAAGGGGGAATTTCGAGATCTAAGAAATTCAGGAGTTATTCTTAGAGACGCTACCACGAAATTTATAGGTTTGTTAAACGATCCGGTCAAGAAAGAAGTTGTTCCCAATATATTTCTGTATCTAAAGCTTCCGGAGTATGCTTTGACTCAACTTCGTTATTCTCCTAATGAAAGGTCATTATTTTATTGGTTTGACCCCTCCGTAAAATCTTCTTATGAACAACTGGCCAGTTTATTTAGATTAGATTTAGAAATTATTAGTGATAGAGAAAGGCAAGAGGGATTAATAAGGCGGCAGAAGGAGCAGGATTTGGATAGGAGAAAAAATCTTCAGAAGCTAATTTCCTTGGAAAGAGATAATACGAGGCTTTTTTTTGACTATGGCCTTGGCCGGATATATTTTAGAGATCGAGAGTTGACTTCAGGTTTTGGCATTTATACCTCTATGTCTTCCGGAGGTTACTGGCATGATTCCCAGAATATGTTATGGAAAATAATTGAAATGGATGGCGATACACTTTTAGTTAGAGGCGAAGATATATATATGCCTGTTGTTCAGGTCTGGAGGCTTAAATTAATAGATGCAAGGACTATACAATGGAAGGTAGACTTGGAGATAGCCAAAAAGGTAAAGTTGGATAAGACGCAGGCAAATATAATTTTAAATGAAGATTACATGTCAGGAAATTCTAAAGACTTAGAGTTGTTTACTGCCGACAGTCTTTTGCCTGCCCGGATAAGATTCGAACTCGGTGATAAAAACACTATATGTAATCAAAAATCTGTCAAAGAAGCCGATTTTTTGGATTCCAAAGCGCCGGTATTAAGATATTATTCCAATTTAAATAAAGAGTTTGGTCCCGGAAAATACGAGAATTATTTTGAGGGAAAGATAATATTAGAGGAATAGTTCTTTAGGAATTAAGCTGATTTAGCTTTGCCAAAAGTTGGCAAAATACCGACCAGATTGTTGAAGGTAATTAAATGGATTCCTAGCAGTATCAATATTGCCCCTACCAAAGGTCTTATCCAGGGGACAGTTACTCGGCCTGTGGCGATGTATTGATATAGACCGTCTCCGTTTAAGGCAATCCCTCCTATTATTAACAATGTTGCTACTATATTTAATTTATAAAGGGAGGATTTTCTTTTCAGGATTGAAATAAAGCTGTTCAACAGACCAAAAAGGATTAGATTTATTCCTTCGGCTAAGAATACCAAGGCAAAAATTAATCTATAGATGGAATATCCCGGTATTGTTTTTTGTGTTAAATACAACCATAGCGGCGCTATGCTCAGCAAGATCGCCGTAGCTATAAAAACGCCGCCAATGGCAGCAAAGACTTTTATCGGGGAGTATAGACTCCCGATAGAAAATATGGTTTTTAAAAACCTGTAGCCGTCTTTTGGTATGTTTAATTTTGAATGTCCGATTCTTTGATGATAGCAAATAGGATATTCGTTAACTTCTAGATTTTGGCATATTGCCTTAATGGTCATAGCTAGGCTAAAGTTTAATCCTCCGGGAAGAGGGTATAATTCAGAGAGGATATCTTCTTTGAAAATGCGCATGCCGCTGGTAGCGTCAGTTATTTGTTTATTGGTTAGCAAGCTAAGCAGCCAAGAGAAGAATCTATTTCCGATGTAGCGGAACTTTGATATTTCAGCCCCCTTTTTTAGAAAACGGGAGGCAATAACCATAGAGGCATCGCTATCAAGAATTTCCCTGCATAGTTCTGTTAAATATCGGGGTGGATAAGTATTATCGCCGTCAAGAAAGGCTATTAAGTCTGTTTGGGCGTTTTCAAACCCGATTTGCAGAGATTGACCGTATCCGAGGCGGTTGGGTAGGTTAATGAGCTTAACTTCCGTGTATTTAGAGACGATTGTAAAGCTATTGTCGGTTGAAGCATCATTTACTACAATTAACTCTATTTGTGATACATCTGTTGAGTCGATGATATTATTTTTTTGTTGAAGTACCCCTTCGATGACCGAATCAAGGGCATCTTCTTCATTGAAAACAGGGATTATTATTGATAATCTGACCACTTTTTTACTTTTCGCTTATATATTATAGCCACAAAATAGCACACTTGAAGATAAAAATCAACCCTGTTATAATACCAATTCCGAATAAAAATCAAGGTATTTTCAAATGCTAACCACAAAATTCTTGGTATCTGTAATTGTCCCTGTTTATAATGAAGAGAAGAATATCATAAATTGTCTTAGAGCCATAAAAGACCAGACTTATTCTTCATTAGAATTTATAGTTGTAGATAACGCGAGCAATGACCGCTCAAAGGAATTAGCCAAAGATTATGCCGATAAACTCATTTCCGAATATAAACGCGGTATAACTTTCGCCAAGAATACCGGTCTTAGTCTGGCAAGGGGAGAACTTGTAGCCACTACTGATGCCGATTGCATTCCTGATAAAGACTGGCTTGATGAATTAGTCAAATGTTTCAGCGATCCTTCTGTGGGGGCAGCAGGCGGTTTAAATATAATACCTTCTGACAGCTCAGATTTTGAAAAATGTATAGATTTTGTCTTAAAGAGCTTAGGAAGTACTTTTAGGTCGAATTACGCTTTTGATAGCAGTGAGGTCATTGAGACGTTTCACAATCCCGGATGTAACGCAATGTACCGACGGGGGATACTTGAAGAATTGGGCGGTTTCAATGAACAGTTGTTGACAACAGAAGATGAAGAGCTTGATTTTCGTATCAGAAAGAAAGGTTACAAGGTTATTTTTACCCCTTTTGCCAAAGTTTATCATAGGCGAAGATCAAGCTGGAAAAAGTTTGCCAAGCAGATATATCGTTATTCCATCGGCAGGATGCAATTTATAAGATTGTGCCCTGATATAAACCAGTGGCCGAGATTCATGCCTTCGTTAGTTATTTTGTTTAGTCTGTATATCCTTGTTTTAGCTGCGTTAAATCCTGTTTTTCTAAGAATCCTTATAAGCGAGATAATAATCGGTATTATGATTTTATTTTTCTTATCTTGGTATTTGGCGGTTAAATCGAAAATGCCCTGTTTGTTTCGGTATTTTGCCTTGCTATTTTTGGTCTTCTGGGTATGGGGCATAGGGTTTATGCGAGGCATTTGGTACCGATCGAAAGTAAGGTGATTCTTTTTTTGCCATCCTTTAGAACTTATAAACAATTTTTTGTCTTGTAGTCAAGAGGGTGCAATAATTAAGAGGTATGTCCTAGAATGAAATTATTACGACAGCTTGAAACAATATTTAGATATCAAATGGGTATTTTGACAGCCGGGATTCCTTCTCAAGTATACTTGGTAATAAACGAAAAGTGCAATCTCACCTGTCAATTCTGCAATTTTTGGAAGGGTATTTACCAGAAAGAGGGTAGAGATGTATTGTCTACTTCTGAAATAAAGTCTTTGATCTTGAAGATGGCCGACCTGCAGATTCCCTATTTGACCATTACAGGCGGAGAGCCATTCTTAAGAGAAGATATGATCAGCGTCTTAAGGTATGCGGTAAGGCATATACCTCATGTCAGGGTCCAGACAAACGGCACTCTTATTACAGATTCTATAGCTGAAAGAATAGTAAAGCACGGCTTATTAGATGAGATATGGATTTCACTGGATGGCATAGATTCTACTCATGACAAGTTAAGGGGTAAAGACGGCACTTTTGAAGAGGTAATTAAGGGGTTGAATAGGATTACTTATTTTAAAAAAAAACATAAGAGCCCTTTTCCCTATATAATTATCCATACAGTGGTAAATAAGTTTAATTTGAACGAACTTAGCCAATTATTGAATATATGTATTAAATATAAGGTTGGTGAATGGTTTGTAAGTTATGTCACCGATATTACCGAAGAACGATTAAGAGCTACCGGCCAAACTTTAGATTATGCTGATTTTTCGTCTCTCCAGATGACTTCAGCAGGAAGATTGTTGGCTTATGATCATAAGCTTTCTTTTGAACTCTTAAGACAGATGTCTTCAGCTAGGAAGAAAGGTTTGACTATATTCGTAGATTATCTCCTAAAAAGAGGAACCTCTTTTTATCCCAGGAGAAAATGCATTCTTTTATGGGCAAGTATCATGGTTTCTCCCTATGCAGAAGTGCTGACCTGCCCAATGCTGGATAAATACGTTATGGGTGATCTACGAAAAGAGGATTTAATGAAGGTTTGGAATAATGATAAGTTTAAGAAGGTTAGAAGTTTGGTAGCCGAAAGGAGCCTTCCGATATGCGAAGATTGTTGCTGTCAACGAAGAAGTATTTTGGATCATTTAAAAGATCCTGCAAATTTCAAAAGAATTTTTGTTCCAAGAAAGCTAAGAGAAATAATTTACAAACACCACATCCCCGTTCCTTAAGGATTTTGTGATGTCGATAAGAGAAGAGTTTTCGGTAAATTGAATAAAATCATTAAGAAAAATGAGAATACTTCTTTTAAGCCCGCCTTATCTACCGGAATATATGCGCAATGGCCGCTGTGATTATGTTTCTTGGTCTTCTGCTCAGTGGTATCCTATATGGCTAGCTTATTGCGGTGCTCTGCTTGAGAAAAATGGACATAAAGTAAGATTGATAGATGCCCTTGCGGAAAGACTTACTTTCAAGCAAGCCCGTAAGAGAATAGTTGATTTTTCTCCGGATATACTTGTTGTCTACAGCTCTACAAAGAGCCAACAAAACGACATTTATTTTGCCGAAGGGATTAAAGACGAAATTAGTTGCTATGTCGTATTTGTGGGGCCTTATGTTTCTGCTGGGCCCGAGGCTGTTCTGGAAACATCTTGCAGGATAGATGCCGTTGTAAAAGGTGAGTTTGAATATCCAATTTTGCAATTAGCTCATGGTCATAACAAAAGCAAGATAAGCAATCTGGTTTGGCGGGATAACAAAGAAATTATTGTAAACGATAGAAGAGGTCCTTTAACGCGGGAAGAATTAGAAAATATTCCTTTTGTAAGCTGTTTTTATCATCGGAATTTGAATATTGCCAATTATAAGGTTCCTTCTGAACTTCACCCTTTTGTGGATATTTTTACTGGCAGAGGGTGTTTTTGGGGTAAGTGTACATTTTGTCTTTGGCCGCAGTCCTTTATAGAAGGCCCGGCTTATAATACCAGAAGCATAGAGAACTTAATAGAAGAATTGAAATTTATAACCTCCGATATGCCTTATATAAAAGAAGTTTTCTTCCAAGATGATACTTTGCCTTCTCAGAGGGCGGTTGCGATATCAAATTCGATTCTGGAAAACGATTTAAAGATTGCCTGGGGTTGTTATTTAAGGGCAGATGTAGGTTATTCTATCTTGCGACTAATGCGCCAAGCCGGCTGCCGCACTATCCACGTAGGTTATGAGTGCCGGAGTCAGTCAATATTAAAAAATATAGGCAAGGGCTTAACCCCGGAAGAAATGACGGAATTTACTTATAACGCGCATAAGGCAGGTCTGCGAGTTCACGCTGATTTTATCTTGGGCCTTCCCGGTGATACCGAAGATACTATAAGGCAAACAATCAAATGGGCAAAACTGCTTGATCCCGAGACAGCTCAGTTTCTTTCTGTAAATCTTTACCCAAATACCGCCTTAAGCAATTCTCTACAGAAACAGGGATGCATAAAGAATGGTAAGCCCGACTATCCTGATTTATCTGCACAAGCCTTGGCTAAGTGGAGAAAGCAAGCCTATAGAGAATTTTATATTAGATGGAAGTTTATAAAAAAAATTATTTTGCATCCTGAGGAATATTTATTCTCCCGCGGCCGGGCCGTATGGCTAATGCTTTCGCGGACATTTTAAAAACAGATATTATCGAATACATTTATTATTACGCGCCGAAATTGTCTACTAGATACAGATATTTTTTCTAAGCCGCCAAGTTTTTTTTGTATTGTTCAAGCAGTTCACCTTGCCTTATTTCTATAAGGCCTTCATCTTTAAGCCGGAGGAATAGGGGTATGTTTTTTGTCTTCTAAAGCCCCGGCTATAATAGAATATTGACAGTTGGATAAGAAAAATAAACCCTAGGTTTAAAAAAGAAACTTCTTCATTTTACCCCCCCCTATTATTTTGAAAATGTAAGATTATCAATTAGTATTTTGAAATGGTAATTTTGTATTTATAATTTTAACTTTACCCTATAAAAAAAGAAAGAGGACCCACCTTAATCCTCGTGGTAAATCCAGTTTTAGTCTTCTAATCTAAGATATTTTATTCTATTTTTCCAGGCTTAGATTAACTTTTTTCTTGAATATTTTATCTAGCCAAAAAGCCTTGATATAACCAAAAACTCTGATATAA
>JAFGCB010000069.1 GCA_016932855.1 Candidatus Omnitrophota bacterium
GCCCTCATTTTTGGGTAACATTAATTATGAGTCAACGATTCAATTTAACTATCGCTTCGGTAACATTTAATGTGAGTCAATTCGGTAAACCTCCTTAGTCTTGACAAACCCTCTTTTTTGTGCCATACTCCTACCTTTAAGTAAGCACGGAAAAGAAATTTAGATGAGGATTTAGGACGGAGGATATTTTATGGTAAACATCAGTCAATATTTAAAAAAGGAAAGAATAATTTTGGATTTAAAGGCAGGCAGCAAGAAGGAAGTAGTTGCCAAACTTGCCGAGGTTCTTCGGGACCAGAGCGAGATAATAGATTTCGACGGGTTCTTGAATGATGTTTTTGAAAGGGAGAATTTAGGCACTACAGGTATTGGTTTAGGCTTGGCTCTTCCTCACGCAAGAAGTCAGGCTGTCAAATCTTTTGTGATTGTTATAGGAAGAGTAGATCAAGGCATGGACTTTAATTCTTTAGACACAGAGCCGGTAAAACTTATCTTTTTAATGGGTACCCCTAAAGAAGAAGTCCAGGGATACCTAAAGATACTGGCCCACCTTACTCGCCTTCTTAAAAAAGAAGCCTTCAGGGCTTCTCTTCTTCAGGTTTCCAGCCCCCAGGAGCTTATTGAGGTTTTTAAGAAAGAGGAATCAGCTTCTTCCTAGAACCTTTTAGCAAGGTTAAAGAGGGGGTATACTTTTCCCTTTACAAATTCCTAAAAAATAAGAAAATAAAATAAGGTCTAGATTTAGGGAGGAGACGAAGTCGACAAACCTAAGTCTATGACCGAATTCCCCCGCTTTGCGGGGTCCCGATAAATAAAATATATTAAGGAGCGGGATTACCCCGCACCGATTTCACCGTTTTATGGGGATAAATTGCGCGCATATCCCGAAGTTTCGGGATGTCTCACTGATTTAAACATGGGATTTTTCGAGCGGATAAAAGAAGATATAAAGACTGTTTTTAGAGAAGACCCGGCTGCCAGGTCGACGGTAGAGATTATTTTCTGTTATCCGGGTCTTCATGCCTTGTGGTTTCATAGAATATCTAATTGGCTCTGGCGAAAAGGTTTAAAAACTTTTGCCAGGTTTCTCTCGCACATATCGCGTTTTTTAACCGAGATTGAGATTCACCCCGGGGCTAAAATAGGGAGGCGCTTCTTTATTGACCACGGAGCAGGCGTGGTTGTGGGCGAAACTACAGAAATCGGCGACGATGTTTTAATCTACCAAGGAGTGGTTTTGGGAGGTACATCCCAAGAGAAAACCAAGCGTCACCCCACTATCGGCGATAAGGTAGTAATCGGAGCAGGCGCTATTTTGCTAGGTCCGATTAATATAGGCAATTGCGCAAGAGTCGGCGCGGGCAGCGTAGTGATAAATGACGTGCCCCAGAATTCCACGGTTGTGGGTGTTCCGGGAAGAGTCGTGGTTTTGAAAACGCCGAAGAAAGTAAGCGGAGTTGATTTAGACCACAACAAGTTACCCGACCCGATTATAGAAGTTGTCCACAGGTTGGAGAAAAGAATAGAAAATTTAGAAAATAAATGTCATGAAAACCATCCAGGAAATTAACCAGAAGATTAAAGAGGGTAAAGCTCAGATTTTGACCAAGGATGAGTTGCTTTCTTTAATTGATAAAAAGGGCCGTAAAAAAGCCTATAAAGAAGTGGATGCGGTGACTACCGCGACCTTCGGCCCGATGTGCTCTTCGGGTATTTACTTTAATACAGGGCATACCAAGCCCAGGATTAAAATAGGTGCAGGCAGGGCCACATTGGATGGAGTTCCTTGTTACACTGGTTTTGCCGCGGTTGATTTATTACTGGGCGCAACCAGCCTTCCCGAGAATGACCCGCGCAACAACATATATCCGGGCTCATTTGGCTTTGGCGGAGGGCATGTGATTGAGAAGCTGGTAAGAGGAGAGGATCTTCTTTTGGAGGCCAGGGCTTACGGTACGGATTGTTATCCCCGCAGAGAGCTTAAGACCTATATAAATATTAAGGACCTAAATGAGGCAGTTTTATTCAACATAAGGAATTGTTACCAGAACTATAATGTGGCGGTAAATACCTCTAACAAGCCCATATATACATACATGGGTATATTAAAGCCTGACCTGGGCAACGCTAATTTTTGTTCGGCGGGGTATCTTAGCCCTTTATTGTGCGACCCCAGGTACAAGACAGTAGGTATTGGAACTAGAATTTTCTTAGCCGGCGCAAGCGGTTTTGTTTCTTGGTGGGGTACCCAGCATAATCCCAGCGCGGAAAGAACCGACAAAGACATTCCCAAAAAGCCGGCCGGAACTTTAGCGGTAATCGGAGATTTGAAGAAAATGGATTCTCGGTTTTTGGTGGGGACTTCGATGACCGGTTACGGCGTTACTTTAAGCTTAGGAATAGGCCTGCCTATACCGATAATTGATGAGGAGGTTTTTGACAGCGTAAGCGTAACCGACAACGATATTTTTTCTCAAGTAGTCGATTACGCAAAAGATTATCCTCAGGGTCAAAGCCGTTCCTTAGGCCAGGTTAGTTACGCTCAGCTTCGTTCAGGAAAAATACGGATAAACAAACGGGAAGTTCCCACAGGTTCTTTATCAAGCTTAAGGAAAGCCAAAGAAATCGCTCTTATTTTGAAAGATCGGATAACCAAGGGGAAGTTTTTCCTCACAGAAAAAGTCGAAGATTTACCCGGTTTAGATTCAGGGTATACATTCCGGCCCTTGAAAGAGAGGAGCCCTAAATGAAAAAAAGGGTAGTCTTGCATTTTCCTACCGGGCTTGTGGACAAGCCTATAGTATATAGATTAGTCAAAGACTTTGATTTAGAATTTAATATTTTAAAGGCTGAAGTAAATCCCAAAGAGGAGGGAGTTTTAGTTTTAGAGATTAAAGGCGATGACCAGAATTATAAAAAAGGCCTTGCTTATTTAAAATCATCAGGGGTAAAAACCCAGTCTTTAAGCGAAGATGTAGCAATGGATAAAAATAAATGCGTGGATTGTACGGTCTGTATTCCTCTCTGTCCCACTCAAGCCTTAGAGCAGAACCCCAAGACTTTAGAGGTAAACTTCATTCAGGAAAAATGCATTGCCTGTGGTATTTGCATTAAAGCTTGTCCCTATGCTGCTATGAGCATATCTTTGTAGTTTCATCTTAAAATATCGCTGGTTGTTATTTTTTGGATAAACGAGCCAGCTTTTGTCTACGTGGGAATCCTTGAAAAGGCTTGAAAAACATGATAATATGGAATGTAAGCGGTTTCAAGAAAGCCCCATTTCGGCTATTTTTTCCTTGCTTTAATAGTAATAATTATGGTATATTTGAATGAAAAACCTGAATTTGTTGCTGGGAGGCGACAAGCACAGGTTTTTTCTATTTTCAGGGGCTTGGAAGGGAAAAAAACCATGAAAAAAACGCTTTCAACACTTTCTCTGTATCTTTTCCTGTTGTTTTTGTTGACTTTGCCTAGAGGGTGGGCTGCTGTCAGTAGTATGTCGGCATCGCCTTATAGCGGAGGAAGCAGCTTAAGTTTCAGCGTAACCGCTTCTTCAAGCTCTAACCGTGAAGTAACTATTAGCGTAAACGCTACCCCCGGTAGTCAATATCAGGTTTTTCAGAGGTTCCTCGATCCCTTAAGAAATGAAAACGGGATACGCCTAGACAGCGATGCTTTGCGCGCATCTACACTAAGAGGCTCTTCTACCCAGGGTACTTTAAACAGCCCGGGTAGCGTAAGCACCAGTGATCAACTTCTCTATACTTCGGGCTCTACCGGTGAAAGTGACTCTTTTGTTGTCTCTTATAGAGCGGACGGAAGAGACGCAAATGCTTACGGTAGATTTACAGGAAGGATCATTTATACTGTTCGGCCCATAGGCGCTGGTTCACAGCAGAGTTCAGTTCTTAATGTAGACCTTCAGGTTACCGGTCATCCTCAGGCCAGTATACGGACTTCAGGGGGCAGTGATTTTGTGCGTTTAAACGACCGCAATCAGAGTACTTGTAAAGGCTACGCCAGTATAGCGGTTAGCGATAACCTTGGGTCGAACTTAAGAATTTATCAGGAGGTTACCCAAATTCCCCGCGATAGCTCAGGTGAGCAGGTAGATAGAAGCTGTATTAAGTTTAATACCTCAGGCGGTAACTACAGATCGTCAACTCCTTTACAGGCAAACCGGATATTGCTCTATTCGGGAAGTCCCCGCAGTTATACTCTTACGGTTAATTTTGAGATAGATTACGATAACGAGATAAACCAGAAATTCGGCGTCTATGACGGAGTAGTAAGATTCTACGTAGAAGGTTATAATTTATCCAAGACTTTCAGCGTTAATTTACAGGCCGATATTAAGCCTATTTTTGAGATGACTGTTGATTCACCCGGCCCTCTTCATTTTACGAAAGTTGTTCCGATGACTCCGGTGCAGACAAAGGAGCTCAGCATAAAGGTAAGAAGTAATCTAAGAAAGCCTTACATAGTTTACCAGGATGCTCCTACCCGTCTTATAAATGATAACGGAAACGAGATACCACCGCAGTACTTTACCTACAAGGGGCAGCTTATAAGCGGCAGCGTAGGAAAGATGAACGCAAATTTTATTCCGGTTCCTTTAGGGCAGAATCCTGTTTTTTTCTCTGATTCAGCGGGTAATCCCGCGGAAATAAAACTTATTTATCAACTGGAACCGTTTATGGGAATTTACGCTGGCAATTATATGGTTGCTTTAAGTTTCTCGCTGGAAGAGCGATAATGTCCAGGAAAGAGAGGTGAAGATTTTATTTACGGACTTAGCATCAAAGATTAGCTTAAAGCCACGGCGTAATTATAAAATTTTTTAAAAAAACCTATAAAAAGGAGGGAAAGCATGAAAAGTAGAATAACTGTCGCTTTGGCGATGGTGTGCGGTTTAGCTATTTTTGCCGCTTCAATAGGCTTTGCTGCCGATATTATTATCAGCGCTGAGGTTCCTCAGGCTACGGATGTCAATGTTGTGCTTAGCCGGGTAACAGGCGATTCTTGGACTCCGGCAGCTTCTATGAATTTCGGCACTTTGGCCTTGGATGAAGATTTGGGGATTTTTCTGCCACCTTATTATTTTGCAGCTGATGTCGGGGTTAACGGTGGTGCACCCTGGACCATACAGCATTCGGTTTCCGGAGCTGACTTTACAACCGGCGGATTAGAAGCGCTCGGCGACAATGTGATTGTTACTTTTATGAAGCAAACAGGCGATGAAGAAGGTAGCGAGCTAGGCAAAGTGCTGATTATGAATGCTAGCAGGTCCTACAGCAACGTCGATTTATATCCTGGCTGGTTACGGGTATACTACGGTATTTCCACCGGTGAGCCGGGAGCAGAACCCGCAGGCGCAACACCGATTACTGTGCATGAGTACGCCGGCAATTATAGCGGAACAGTTACTATTTCGCTTACAGCGAACTAAAGAAGTAAAAAAAACAATTTCGGTCTAGACTGACAAAGAAGGGAAGCAAAACTGCAGGCTCCTCTTAAAGAGAGGCTCAGCTTATGCGGAGGCTTTCCTTCTTTTTGTCTTAAAGAGATTTCCTTAAAATTATTTATTTTTTTAAAAGTTTGGGGTATAATGCAATTAGATGCAATAAGGAGTATCATGAGGGGATTTTTTATCTTTATAATCTTAGTAGGGGCGATTTTTCTGGGGATAACAGAAGTTTCCGCCCAGCTTATGATTGAAACCGGGAAAGTTCAAGAGGAGATTATTCCCGGCAAGATGATAGTCGGTTCGGTTACTATATATAATTCTTCCAATAAACCCCTTGATATCAGGGTTTATTTAGAGGATTTTACCTATTTGCCGCCTTTTGACGGGGTAAAAAAGTTTTTCCCGGCCGGTACAACAGAGCGTTCATGCAGTGATTGGATACGTTTTTCTCCACAGGAGTTTAGGCTAGCTCCCCGTAAAGGAAAAAAGGTCTCTTATTCAATAAAGGTACCTGAAGATGTCCAGGGCGGCTATTACAGCGTTCTTTTTTTTGAAACCAGTCCCGGAGCTCTTCAGAAGGAGAAAATCGACCTGAAGCTTATACAACGAATAGGTTGTTTATTCTTTTTGGAAACTTCAACCCGGTCAAAGAAAGCTAAAATCGAAAGCCTGAGCAGCATCGGAGATACTCTTAAAGGAAACTTTTCCAATCAGAGCGATGTAATCCTGGCTCCCAAAGGGATATTTTATGTGATGGATAGCTCGGGCCAGGTTGTCGAAAGAGCAGAAATAACTCCTTTTTATTTACCGCCTGGAGAAAAGGCCGATTTTACTATGGATATGCCGGGAAATATGTCTTTAGGCCAGTATACCCTTGTTCTTACTTTTGATTTAGGGGGTGGCGATTGTGTTGTAAAAGAAATTGATTTTTTTAAGAAAGGAACAGAAGATCTCAGTATTTCACAGGTGCGCGATTAAAAATTCTTTTAAGAATTTATTTTTTTCAGGATTAATACTAGGGATATTATATCTTATCTTTCCATTGTCTTCTTACCCCCAACTGCCTTCCGCCGGCTACTTTCAGACTTACGATTATTTTCTGGAGTTAGGACAGCAGGCTTTTGACCAGGGCAACTATAACCAGGCTTTGTATTATTTTGAACGTGCCTACATTATTCTTCCTTCGCAGGATATTCTTTCCCGGATTAATCTTACCAAGCGCTTTAAGGAAGGCCGTATTGAAGATATTGTTTATTCAGAACAAGAAGTCATAAGAGAAGAGGTTCTTGACAGATTCGACAGGAAATCTTCTAAACGAAAAAAGGCAATCAATAAAGCCTTAGATAGTTTCGCTCAAAAGCCTGCTCTTATTGAAAAAATATCCAGCCCAAAGGACGAAGTTATTCCAGAAGAAACGAAAACATCAGTAAGGACGACCGGTGAGTTTCTGCTTACAGATGAAATTTGGGCTACCCAGCCCGATACAAGTATAGAGATAGATTTTAATAGCCAGGTAAACATAAAGGGCAGAAATATAAAGCGCTTCTTGGTGGTAAATCCAATATTTCTTGAAGTTGAAAGGATAGACAGGGATACAATAAAAGTTTCTACAAAAAAGATAGGCACTACTTTTCTGCATCTTTGGGATGATAGAGGCAGGTGGACCTTTACTGCCAATATAACATTGCCGGCCAGTGTTGTTGCTGCTATGGCTAAACAGGAGGCTTTGGAGGAGGTTTCGGAACCTTTCCGGCTGGGCTATGTTTCCGATTGGGTTTCATACTCTACGGGCCAAAGCTTGGATTCAGTAGAGCGTGAAACTTTGCGCTTTGAGCAGGAGGTATCTATTGAGGGTGATACCCCTTACGGTGAATTTGACTCTTCCGTGCGTTCTATTAAATTTCAAGAGGATGAAGATATAACCGGTTATACTGTGGGATTAACCAACGGCAGAATAGGAAATTTCGAAGATTTTAATATAAGAGGGTTTGATTTCTACAAGAGCTTGTCTGCGCTTACCTTGACCGGCGAGGGATTGCAGGGCGCTCTCTTGGAAGCAAAAGCTTTTAAGGATAATATTATAGGATATGATGTATTGTGGGGGAGGGAAAGATTAGAGATAGGATATTTATCGCCCGGCCTTATTGAGCAGCCGGATGCTTACATCCAGGGAGCAAAAGTTACTCTTTTCCCCGAAAAGGACAATAATTACTCATTTAATTTTGCGCAAGGCTACGGAGATGACCGGGATGTCTATCTAAAAAATAACGTTTTTTCTTTTCAGACCGAAAATATTCTCGGGCCTTTTAGGTTATCTTCAGAGATCGCTTCTGATGAGGAGAATTACGCGGCTTTGGCCGGCTTAAAGTTCAGGCATAATGATTTTGACTTAAACCTTCAATTACGAGATATCCACGAAGATTTTACAACTATAAGCGGTTGGCCTACAGGCCGGGGAGAGATAGGGGGATTAACCAACGTAAGCTGGAGCACGCCTAAGTTCTTGATTTATTCTAATTTAGACGTATATAAAGACCGTTATTTGCCCAATCCCGATAATCCCGATAAGTTAAATCTTGATTTGAATTCTTCTTTGTCATGGTTTATCGATAATGATTCGAGATTGAGAACTTCCCTTCGTTACCTAAATGCTCCGGGGATAATTTCGCCGCATAGGGATTTCCAGATGAGCAATACTTATTCCAGAAGGTTTCCTTTCTTTTCTGATAGAGAGCTTTCAGTATTTTTAGGCACCACTTATCAAAGAAGCAGATATCCTCTTTCGCCCGCCTCAAATTATGACCGTTATGAACTTTTCAGCGGTTTGCGGTTTCCGCTCATTGCCTCTTTATATTATTATCTAAATTACAATTCTTCTTGGGTTGAGGAGAGCTTTTCAGGATTAGAGTATAACCCTTCAGTATTGTCTACGGGTTTTGATTATTACGCTAGTTTGACGCCTTGGCTTTCAATGCGATTTAATCTTGGCTATCGAGATGAGGAGAATACCGAGGGAACACAGAGTTTTCTCGCCGGCGAGGACAGCCTTGATGCAAGCCTGGGTCTTACTTTTAGTCCCAGAGATTCTGATTTCGAGTTTTTTGTAGACGGCAGGATGCGAAGTGTCTGGGCCGAGAATGCTTTAAGGGATGCTTACAATGAGACTGAGGTAAGATGGGGGGTACGTTCCAGCTGGGACTTGCCCTTACGTTGGGACCCGGAAGCCACTATAAGCGGAGCTGTTTTTAAAGATACAAACGGCAACAACATTAAAGATCCTGGCGAGGAAGGAATCCCGGGCGCAATAATAAAGATAGGTGAAAATGAGGTAACTACTAATGAAAACGGAGAGTATTATTCCAAGGCCAGGGCTAAAAGAGCCTCGGTGCTGGTAGACATTTCCAGCCTGCCTGAAGGGTATATTTTTTCATCCGAGTTGTCAAAGAAAGTGGATATTGTACATGGGAAAAGCTATCTTTTTGATTTTGCTATCAGCACTCATTCAGGGATTTATGGTATTGTTTTCTGGGATAAGAACGGTAATGAAAAAGCCGATGCGGCAGATGAGTTTATTTCTGAGGTCAAGATTATTCTTGACGACGTTGCTACCGTGTTTACTGACAACGACGGCCGGTACTTTTTTAGCGATGTTGAGGCAGGTTCTCATACAGTTAAATTAGACGTAAATTCTCTTCCTTTGCAATATATACCTTTAGTGAAAGTCACAAACGAAATAGATCTTATTGAAGGTACGACCTATACTTTTGATATTCCTCTTAAGGTAAAAGCAAAATAATATTTTCTAAGCCCGCCTAATCTTAATTCCATCAACAGACATTTAAGTTAGTAGAAAGTTTCAAATAGTATTTTTAAAAGGTTAAGGTTTTAGCTTTATTTGCCGGGCAGGGCCTAACTACGGAAACTTTAATGAGGCTATTTTAAGACTACAGTTTCTAAGATTATCGGCTGGCCGTCTCTTATGATCTCTTCGACTGTCACTTCTTTTTCGCAGTTCAGTTGTATATTTTCTTCGTTTACAGCCTCTTTTTTTATCTCTTCAGTATGAGCTTGGCTTCTGGGGATATTTACCCCCACTATATGGGGTATAGTGACTGAAATCTTAAAGCTCGCCGAGCTTGAAGCTTCAAGTTTTAATTGGCTTAAACCCAGGATAAAAATAACGAGGCTTAGGGTAAGTAAAAAATATTTTTTCATGATTTTATCTCCTTTCCAGTTTAGGGTGGTCAAATTCGTGGATTATTTCTTTTCGGTATTGAGCCAGGTCTTTTGAAATATGGATTATTTCCCTGATAATCTCGGAACGGGGGATTTTCCTGCGGGTTTTGAAATAGATGTCCTTTATGATTTTGTCCAGGAAATCCAGCTCTTCGCGGTCTATGAAAGAAACTATTTTGTAGAGAATTTGTTTCTGTTGCATCTTTGGAATCCCTTTTAAATCTCTGTAATCAGAGATAAAAAAAGCCCTTAAGACGCGCAAAGCGACTTAAGGGCTTAATAAAAAAACCCTAAGGCAAATATCTTAGGGTTTTAAATCTTTATTCTGGCAACCCCTCTTTCCGCCCTTAAGGCGGATAGGTGGCTTTGCGTCCCCCGATTGCTCGGGGTTTGCCTTTATCAGAGCTTACCTTGTTTTCAATTCAGTTAAAGCATAACATATTTTTTGCAAAAAAAACAAGGGGCCCAAAGAAAAAAATGTAAAAGTGCAATTTTGCCCTTGTGCAAAAAAGCAAAGGTTGATAAGTAGATAAGCCGCCTCTTTTCAGGCAAAAAACAAAAGTTTTCTCCTTGACAATTTCTTTTAAGATGCTAATATTACCTACTTATTTATTTTTTTGTTGTCCTAATATTGTGAATTTTTTCACAATCTAATAGTTATATCAATCTTTTATGCAAACCCCGCTAAAATTCATCTCCACCGGCAATCTGCGCAGGCTTTTAGAGGCTCTGGGTAAAGATTACCAGGTTTATGTTCCTGTCAAGAAAGGCAACCAGCGCTTTTATAAAAGATACCTTGAACCTTGTGATGATATGGCCATAGCTCAAGTAAGGCCGTTTGAGCCGCTTAAGGCTTTTTTCTTTTCTGCAAGGGAAAAAGTGGCCCGGGGGTTTGAGCCGGAAGCGCCGCTTAGGGACAATAAACCCTATTGTATTGTAGGGGTTAAGGCCTGCGACCTTAAAGGATTTAAAGTCCAGGATTATGTTTTTGATGATCATGATTACCAGGACCCTTTCTATATTAGTAAAAGAAAGGCCAATTTAATTATTTCCTCTGATTGCAGCTTAGCGTTAGAGACCTGTTTTTGTTCTGCCTTGGGCTTGAAGCCCTACCCCCAGGCAGATTTTGATTTAAATTTATCTGAAGTTAAAAAAGGTTTTTTAGTCGAGACCGGTTCCCATAAAGGGGAGGGGATAATCAAGGAAAACTCCAGCTTGTTCGAAGAAGCCGAAAAAGAGCTTATAGCTAAAAGAGACGAAAATCGCGAGCAGGTCGCCAAAGAGGTAGAGAAGAATATAAAATATAATGATATCCCGGATCAAAAATCGTTTAAGGATATTATCCAGAAAAATTACGATTCTTCCATATGGAAAGAAGAAGCTAAGGCCTGCGTTGAGTGCGGCGCCTGCAATACGGTATGTCCTACTTGCCATTGCTTCTTACTTTATGACCAGAAGGATGAGGATAAGATGGCCCGGCTTCGTATCTGGGATTCCTGCATGATAAAAGACTTTGCCCGGGTTGCCGGAGGAGCTAATCCCAGGCATAAGCTTTGGATGAGGCTGCGGAACCGCTTCGAGAAGAAGTTTGATTTTTTTCCCAAAGTAGCCGATATCTATGCCTGCACGGGATGCGGACGCTGCATATCAGCCTGCCCGGCAAAGATAGATATAAGAAGAGTTTTAAAAGCATTAGTAGCTAATGTCAAATAATAATCCTTATAGACCAATTGAGGCCGAGGTTATTGAGGTTATCACCGAGACGCCTACCATCAAGACAATAAGAATGAGGCCGAAAGAAGAAATCAGCTTTAAGACCGGCCAGTTTATAGAATTAAGCGTTCCCGGGGTAGGAGAGGCGCCTTTTACTCCCTCGTCGAAGCCCAAGGTCAAGGATATGATAGAAGTGACGGTAATGAGGGTGGGAAAGGTTACCGAAAAGATTCACGAACTTAAAAAAGGCGATATCGTAGGCTTAAGAGGCCCTTTTGGCAAAGGCTATCCTCTGGATGTATTTAAGGATAAAGAGATATTAGTAGTAGGAGGCGGCTGCGGTTTTGCTCCTTTAAGGAGTCTTATGTATTCTTTTTTTGATTTAAGCGGTCAGTTCCGTAAACTTTTTTTTAGGGGTGGCTGCAAAAACCCCAGTGAATTTCTTTACAGAAAAGAAATAGAAAGCTGGCAAAAACGCGATGATTTAAATATGGCTCTTACTGTTGATAAGGGCGGTGAAGGCTGGAAAGGCAATGTCGGCCTTGTGACTACGATCTTGGGCGATATTGATATGGATTATAAAGAGGCGATAGCCGTTGTCTGCGGCCCGCCGATTATGATGAAGTTTGTTACCATGAAACTGCTGGACATGGGGTTTAAAGAGGAGAATATTTATCTTTCCATGGAGAAGAACATGTCCTGCGGCATAGGTAAATGCGGGCATTGCCGTATAGGAACCTACTATGCCTGCAAGGACGGACCGGTTTTTACTTACGCTCAAATAAAAAGCTTTCAGGGCATCTGGGATTAATGAGTAGTAGCGCCGAACAAATCCATAGTTCAAGGTTAAATACTGATCCTAAGGCGGGAAAAGATAAGAGGCTTTTTATCGATTTGGATATATGTATGGGTGAAAAATGCCGGAACTGCCAGATACAATGCAGCTATTTCTATCATTCCGGCAATAACGGTATAATTTCGGTAGCTGAGCTTGCAACTTATGCCCTTGTCTGCCGCAAGTGTGAAGAACCTCATTGTGTAAATGCCTGTCCGGCCGAGGCCCTGGAGCAGCAGAAAGATAAAAACAAGATTTTAGTAAGACATAATATGCGTTGCGTAAGCTGCAAGAGTTGTTCGCACGCCTGCCCCTACGGGACTATTTATCCCGAGCTTGTGCCTCTGCTTATACATAACTGCGATTTTTGTTTAGACAGGCGCGATATTAAAGATGAGCCTTTGTGTATTAAGACCTGCCCTTACGGCGCTTTGAGCCTTAAGGAAGCGAGTTCTGAATTGACCGACAATACTTTTCTTGTGGGTGATAATATTATTGTTCATTCCACTCATTGGGATAGAGAAAAGGCATGATATTGCAGAACGCAGAAAAAAATATTTTTGATCCTCGATCCTCTATTTTCGGGTGTCGGGTGTGGAGTATGGGGTGTCGGGAAGATAAATACGATACCCCATACGCGATACGCTATACCCTATACCCTATACCCTATACGTGCTACCTGCCTTGTTGGCTCGTTTCACGGCGAAGCCGTGGGCAGACAGGGACTAAAGACGTAAGGCAAATATTTTTATGTTGTATGTAATATATTTTTTAGTTTATGGGTTTTTATTGACTGCTGTTTTAGGTTTAGTTGCCAGCTGGGTAGATAGAAAAGTTACTGCCCGGGTTCAATACCGGGTAGGGCCTCCGATACTACAGCCTTTTATTGATATTGTTAAACTTCTGGGTAAAGAGACGCTTATCCCCAGAGGTGCCTCCAGAATAACTTTCTTGGTTTCGCCGCTGGTCGGTCTTTCCAGCGTTATCCTGGTATCGACTTTGTTATGGATAAATAATATAAACCCTAAAGAAAGCTTTTTAGGGGATTTAATAGTCGTGGTATATCTATTGGCTATCCCTTCGATAAGTATTATTATGGGCGGCTTTGCCTCGGCTAATCCTCTGGCAAGTCTGGGAGCCTCTCGTGAAATGAAGCTCATCTTAAGTTATGAGCTTCCTTTTATACTTGCGGTATTAGTCGCTGTTATAAAGAGCGATTTTTCAATAAGACTTGGTCAGATTTTAGTATCCCAAGCCCAGGGCGGAGCTTTTGCTACCAGCCTTTCAGGGTTACTGGCTTTAGTTGTTGCGATATTATGCGTTCAGGCGAAATTAGCTCTTGTGCCTTTTGATATTCCTGAGGCTGAGACAGAGATAGTATCCGGGCCTCTGATAGAGTATTCAGGTACTCCCCTCGCCGTGTACAGACTTATGAAGAATATGCTTTTATTCGTATTACCTTTCTTTTTAATAATCTTATTTATGGGGGGCTTAAGGATTTCGGTTTTAAGCATTTTTAAATATGTAGGGCTGGTAGCTCTTATTACCGTAATCAGGAATACCAATCCCCGGGTAAGAATCGACCAGGCAGTAAGATTTTTCTGGGGTCCGGTTACAATAATTGCCGTAGCGGCAGTAGCTTTAGCTTTAGCAGGCAAATAAGGGAAGTAATTAAGAATGTTAAGTGATAAATATGAGCAAGGCCCAAAATCTAATACTACCAAATCCCAAGTAGATCCAAAATCCCAAATCCAAAATATATTGGGATTTGGAAATTGGGGTTTATTTGGTAGTATTGGTGTACTGCACCCCGTTAGTCAAGACTAAGTTTTTGTAGCCATTGATAACCGTTCTTTCTCAAACTGACAAGGCGTCTGATATCCAA
>JAFGCB010000070.1 GCA_016932855.1 Candidatus Omnitrophota bacterium
CAGCAGATGGACTACCTTATTAAGACGTTTATGAGGATCATATTTAAAGGGATATATATTCAAAATCAGGAAATTGTTAAGGTTGATATTAATCAGCCGTGGAAGATGTGCTATGACGAGGCGCTGAAAAAGGGATTGGATTCCCGCTTTCGCGGGAATGACAGTTTGAAAGAAGGAGTAAAATGTCAGAAAAAGAGAGAAATGACGCCAAAAAAGGCGAAGAAAAGCACCGAGGAAAGCGTATACTTTTGCGTACCTTCGGATGCCAGATGAACGATAGAGACAGTGAGACTCTTTTAGGGCTATTTCTGGATAAAGGATATAGTAGCGTCGAAAATCCCGAAGATGCCGATGTTATCCTGGTAAATACCTGTTCTGTCCGCGACCACGCTGAAAACCGGGCAATATCCCTTTTAGGTTCTTATAAGAACCTAAAAGAACCCCAAAATCCCAAATGCAAAATCCAAAATAAATCCAAAATCTCAAATCACAAATTTTCCGACACCCGACCCCCGACACCCGACGCCCGAAAAATCATTGGTCTTATTGGTTGTATGGCCCGCAACCGCGGCGAGGAAATATTGAAGAAAATGCATCATCTGGACCTTGTGGTAGGGCCGGCGCATTTTGACAAGATACCTGAATATGTTGATAAAATAAGGCAGGAAGGGATTCGGGTAATTAATACGGAAGACGGCGAGCGCAGCGAGATATTGTATCGCCCCCTATATCGCTTAGAACCGGGATATGCTCAGGTAGTGATTTCTACCGGATGTTCAAATTACTGTTCGTACTGTGTCGTTCCTTTTGTAAGAGGACCGTTGCGTTGCCGGAAGCCCAAAGATATAATAGATGAAGTTAAACGCAATGTTGATTTGGGGATCCGCCGGATAACCCTACTTGGGCAAAACGTAAACGACTACCATCATAAGCCACCAAGCCACCAGGTCACCAAGTCACAAGGAGAGGACTTACGCGGTACGCGGTACGCAGTACACAGTACGAACGCCAGTTTTGTAGAGTTGTTAAAAATGGTAGCTGGTATCGAGGGGATAGAGGAGATTGATTTTATCACCAGCCATCCTAAAAATACATCAAGGGAGCTTTTCCAGGTCATGGCGGAGTCGTCAAAGATAAAAAAACATATTCATTTGCCTTTTCAGTCAGGTTCAAATAGAATACTAGGGTTAATGAATAGGGGTTATACTGGAAAAGATTACATAGATTTAGCAAGGGATTACAGAGATTTAGTAAAAGGCACGTTGAGCACGGATGTTATTGTGGGATTTCCGCAAGAGACCGAGGATGATTTCTTGCAAACAAAAGATATTTTAGAAAAGGTGAATTTTAAATACGCCTACATTTTCAAATATTCTCCCCGGCCGAATACTAAAGCTTGTAGTTTTAAGGATGATGTTCCGGCTGAAGAGAAACAGAGGCGGCATAGAATTCTACTTGGTTTACAGAAACAAATTTCTTTGACTAATAAACTTTGATATCATTTTTTTTCCGCATTTATAAGTCTTACATTCGCGCGAATATGAGACTAAAGGCTATAGCTGACGAGGGATAACGAAGCCCTCGACTTTGTTATGAGAAAATTTCTGATTTTTGTAATTATTTTTTCGTTGGCCAAAACATCTTTTGCCGAAACAAAGGCAATACAGAAGTATCTTGTCTCAAAAGATTATCCGGCAGTCATAAGCCTTGCTGAAAAATATTTAAGTAAAGGCGGCGAAGCTAAGGACGAAGTTTTATTTTTGCTGGCTGAGGCTTATATTGGGACCAGCAATCTGGCAAAAGCGCGCGAGACTTTACGTTCTTTATATAAAGATTTCCCCGGGTCTCCTTACGCAAAAAAATCCGTTTTAAGAATCGCTGATTCTTATTACCTTGAGTCAAATTACCAGCAGGCCAGAAATATATATAATTATTTTATTGAGAAATACAATGACCCGGTGTTTTTGTCGTCTGTGTATCTAAAGCTCGCCTATTGTGAAGAAAAACTAGGTAATTGGGAATTGAAAAAGTCTTACATGAAGGCTATCGAGGAGAAGTTTTCAGCGAGCGTAGAAGCTTCGAAATTGGAAGAGCTTAATAAAAGAGGTTTTCATTTTGTAGTTCAAGTAGGTGCCTTTATTGATAAAGATAACGCCGGGGATTTGATAAAAAACCTTAAAAAAGACGGATTTTCCTCTTATTTGGTAGGAGAAAAGGAAGACGGTAAGCTGTTTTATAAAGTTCGAATCGGAAAATTTATTAAGCGAAAAGAGGCTGAAGCTGAATTGGAGTCTTTGATTGCCAAAGGATATCCCGCTCGCATCTTCCCCTAATAGACGCAAATATTCGGGTATCGGGCATCGGGTTTGGGGTGTCGGATAATAAATACGATACCCGATACGCCATGCCTGACACCCGAAAAATATGCTATCAAGATGAATTCAAGGTATCCGTTAATATTTATTGTGGGGCCGACTGCTACCGGAAAGACTGAGATAGCGGTCGAGCTTGCCAAAAAAGTTTCCGCTGAAATCATATCATGCGATTCCATGCTTGTTTATAAAGAGCCGGTTATTCTGGTAAATAAACCGGATAAGGAGACGTTGGGCGACATAAAACATTATATGATAGGTCTTGTTTCGGTTGAGGAAGATTTCGACGTATACAGGTTCAAGAAAGAGGTAGACGAGATAGTCAAAGAAAATTATCCGTATAAGAACCTGATTTTTACCGGCGGAAGCGGGTTATATATAAAGGTAATCTTAGACGGTATATTCGATGAAGGTCCTGGTTCAGTCCAGCTGCGTCAGGGGTTCATAAAGCAGGCTCAAGAGCGGGGGGTATCCTTTTTGTACAATAAGCTTAAAGAAGTAGATCCTGAGGCTTCCATAAAAATAAACCCAAATGACTTACGAAGAATAATCAGAGCCCTTGAAGTTTACTATTCGACTAAAAAGCCTATATCAGAACGGCAGAAAGAAGCAAAGGGTTATTGGGATGATTTTCCCGTAAAGATTTTTGGTTTATTTTTGGATAGAAAGCTTCTTTACGAGAGAATTAATCAAAGAACCGAAGCTATGTTTGAAAGAGGCGCGGTTCAGGAAGTAGAAGAGGTAAAAAAATATACTTTAAGTAAGACTGCCGAAAAGATTTTGGGCATAAGTCAAATAAATAATTATCTTTCCGGTAAGCACAGCTTAGCTAACGCGCTTGATGAAGTTAAGAAAAATACCCGCAGGTTTGCCAAGCGGCAATTTACCTGGTTTCGGAAAGATAAACGAATTACCTGGATAGATGTAGAAAGAAAGAGTCCGGGCCGGGTTGCCGAGGAAATATTAAATCAGTTAAAGTCCAGCGGCCCGCAAAAATCATGAGTAAGAAACTAATCGAAATCAATTCCAAGGAAAAAGCTTTTTTAGTGGTTGTGGATTTAAAAGACCGCTCTTTGAATGATTTTGTCCTTCAAGAAGAGGCAAAAGAGCTGGAAGCGCTTGTTGTTTCCACTGGTTGTTCGGTTTCGGGCTCAATGGTTGTGGTTCTCAACAAAATAAACCCAGCTTTGTTTATAGGAAAAGGAAAAGCCGAAGAGATTTCGCAGGAGGCCTGGGAAAGTAATGCAAAGGTAGTTATTTTCAATGTTGATTTATCGAGCTCTCAGCAGCGCAATCTGGAAGATATAATCGGGATGAAGACGATTGATAGGACTCAGCTTATTTTAGATATTTTTGCCCAGCATGCCAAGAGTAACGCCGGAAAAATTCAGGTCGAGCTTGCTCAACTTGAATATTTATCCCCCAGGCTTAAAGGCAAAGGCATTATACTTTCACGTTTGGGTGGAGGAATCGGCACGAGGGGTCCGGGTGAACAGAAACTGGAAATAGAAAGACGCAGAATCGAAGACAGGATTTTCCGGCTTAAGAAAGAGCTTATACAATTACGCAAGCACCGGGAGATTTTACGGAGGAAAAGAAAGAAAGAAGGTTTTTTCTTGATTTCTTTGGTCGGTTACACTAACGCCGGCAAGACAACTCTTCTTAATGCCTTAACTCATGAAAACCAGAAAACAGAGGAGGCATTTTTTACGACTCTTGATCCTTTATCGAGGATTCTAAACTTAAAAGAGAAAGTCGTTATTGCCGATACCGTGGGGTTTATTCATGATTTGCCCAAAAAACTAATCGAGGCCTTTAAAGCAACTTTAGAGGAATTAGAATATTCCGATTTGCTGATTCACGTAGCCGATATAAGCAGAAATAATTCTCAAAAATTAATCTTTGCGGTAACGCGCATCTTAAACGAGCTGGGTCTTAAGGATAAACCTCTGTTTTACGTATTTAACAAAATTGATAAAGTCGAGGATGAAGTAAGAGCCCGTATCGCAAGAGCGTATCCTGAAGCTTTATTTATCTCTGCGAAGAAAAACGAAGGACTTAAGGAGTTCAAGCAGAGGATCGAGGCTAAAATCCTGGAAGATTTTCTCGATGTAAAAATTTCGGTTGATTGCCAGGATTTCGAAGTGCTTAAATTTGTTTATAAAAATACCCAGGTTTTAGATTCTGATTATTCTTCCGAGACCAAGATTAGATTTAATCTGCGTATCCGCAAGGATCATTTCGAGCGCCTTAAAAAGCTTATTTCCAGCCAGTCTTAAGGCTTTGATTACCTTGACGTTATGATTTAATTCTCATATTTTGTTATAATATATTTCAGAATTTTTGAAAGAATTTGTTAAAAATTCTTGACAAAAAACTCAAAATATGTTATACAATAATCAAGATGAAAGAAAAAAGCCGTAAGCATATAGATGATTTATTCAGGGACTTCTTAGAACAGATAGAACATGATTTCGAAATTGACATCGAGGAAGATGAGCCGGTATTTCCAATCGAGGTAGCGTGTAAATTAGTTCAGTTGCAGTATTGGACTTTGAGGAATATTCTTAAAGAGGGTATAATAGAGCCTAAGAAAGTGGGTAAAAAAAAGATGTTATTCTCCAAGCATGATATAAAAAAGATTGAGTGTATTAAATATTTGATGGAAGAAAAGGGCGTTAATTTACACGGTATTAAGATGTTCTTTGAGATCAGCGGTTCTGATTAGTGAGTATTTTATTAGTGATTACATAGATTAGATTTAGATTGCAGAGATTTTTTTATTGTATAATCTCCGGAATCTATATTTAATCACTGTAATCATTTATTTTTACCTTTATATTAGCAGTCTCAGGCCTAGACTGCTAGAAATAGATCGGGTAGTTTTAGGATTGTATGTTGGAAAAATTTTTTAAAAGGAGGTACAATTATGAAGTTAGTAAAGTGGAGCCACAGTCCTTGGAGGACCTTGGAGGACATCCAGGACGAGATTAATCGGCTCTTTGATTTTTCTTACGACAGAGACCTGGCTGAAAGAGCAGGCATTACAGCTCCTTTGGTGGATATTTCCGAGGATAAGGATAATGTTTATGTCGAGGCTGACTTACCGGGATTGGAGCAGAAGGATATAAGCGTCAACTTAAGGAAGAATTCTTTGTTTATTTCCGGTAAGAAGGAAGAAGTCAAAGAAGAGAAGAACAAGAACTATCATCGGTCAGAGAGAGTTTCCCGGAGTTTCTACCGCCAGATATTGCTTCCGGCATTGGTGGATCAGTCAAAGGTTAAAGCAAACTATAAGCAGGGAGTGTTAAAGCTGGTTCTTCCCAAGAAGGAAGAGGCAAAAGAAAAAGACATTAAAATAGAAGTGGAATAATAGATTGTAAGTCTATTATCGTAATGCGGAATGCGTGGTGCGGAATGCGAAATTGTTTATCCTGCTAGATTCTTTGATAAACAAGCGCACACCGCACACCGCACACCGCGAATCGAATTATCATGATTCCTTTAAAAGATACCATAAAACATAAAAACAAGCCGATAGTTACGGCAACTCTTATCGCTGTTAATTTCTTTATATTTTTCTATCAACTTATTCAGGGTCAATATTTGCAGAATTTCGTGGCTCAGTTCGGATTTATACCGGTAAGGGTGTTAAGCGACGCCCCGGCAGCGCAGAAGTTTCTGCCGCTTTTTTCGAGTATCTTCCTGCACGGAGGCTGGATGCATTTGTTGGGTAATTCTTTATATTTATGGATTTTTGGGGATAACGTTGAAGATAAACTAGGCCACTTTAATTTTCTAGTCTTTTATCTTTTGTGCGGAGTCGTTGCCAATGCCGCGCATTTTATAATGAATATACGTTCGCCGGTACCGGCCATAGGAGCTTCCGGCGCCATTGCCGGAGTATTAGGCGCCTATTTTGTTATGTTTCCCAGGTCCAGGGTCCTTACTTTGCTTCCGTTTTTTGTTTTCTGGCAGATAGTAGAAATTCCCGCGTTTTTTTTCTTAGGATTCTGGTTTATATTTCAGTTTTTCTACGGGTTTATGAGCATCGGAGGCGCAAGCGGCGTCGCTTTCTGGGCTCACATAGGAGGATTTTTAGCCGGAATAACCTATGCTAAGTTGTTTCTGCGGCCGGATTATTTTTTAAACGAGGTGGATGATGGATTTTAATAAATTTACTCTTAAAGCGCAGGAAGTAATCAATAATGCTTTAGCTTTAGCTTCGCAAGCAAAGCACCAGGCTTTATATCCCGAACATATTATCTTAAGCCTGCTTGGCGATAAAAATAATATTGCCTGTATTGTCTTGGAGAAGGTGGGAATAAACTTAGTTGATTTAAAGGCCAAGGCCCAAGAGGTTGTTTCCGGGCTGGCCCAAGTTGAATCAGCTCAAAGCTCGCCTTATCTTTCAGCCCGTTTAAACAAAGTATTAACCGGTTTACGTTCTATAGCCGGCCAGATGAAAGACGATTTTATTTCCTTAGAGCACCTTTTGCTAGGGTTGGCGGGAGATGATTTTTTAAAGAATTATTTACGAACCCAGGGCATTTCCAAAGAAGACTTATCGCGGATTACCGGTCAGATACGCGGCTCACAGCGTGCTGATTCGCCTACCGCCGAAGATAAATATCAGGCTTTAAAAAAATTCGGAAGAGATTTAACCGAGCTTGCCAGGCAGTCAAAGCTTGATCCGGTAATCGGCAGAGACGAAGAAATAAGGAGGGTGATTCAGGTGCTTTCCCGCCGGACAAAGAATAACCCCGTTCTTATAGGCGAACCCGGCGTAGGCAAGACCGCTATTGTCGAAGGTCTTGCCCAGAGGATAGCTTCCGGAGATATCCCGGAAAGCCTTAAAGAAAAGAAACTAGTTGTTTTAGATTTAGCAAGCCTGGTGGCCGGAGCAAAATTCAGGGGCGAATTCGAAGACCGGCTTAAAGCAGTGCTGTCTGAAATAGAGTCCAAAGACGGCAGTGTTATTTTATTCATTGATGAGCTTCACACTTTAGTCGGAGCCGGAGCAGCCGAAGGAGCAATAGATGCTTCGAATATGTTAAAGCCGGCCTTAGCCAGGGGCCTTTTACGCTGCATAGGCGCGACCACGCTGGACGAATACAGAAAACACATAGAGAAGGACGCTGCTTTAGAAAGAAGGTTTCAGCCGGTAATGGTTAATCCTCCCACTCTCGAGCAGACTATCGCAATACTGAGAGGTCTTAAAGAAAAATACGAAGTCCATCACGGCGTGAGAATAACAGATTCGGGTCTCATCTCGGCTGCGGTATTGTCTGATAGGTATATTACCGAAAGATTTCTTCCCGACAAGGCTATTGATTTAATAGATGAGGCTGCCTCGCGCCTGCGCATCGAGATTGAGAGCATGCCTGAGGAAATAGATAAGGAACAGAGGAGGCTTCTGGAGCTTGAAATTCAGAAACAGGCTCTTAAAAAAGAAAAAGACCCTGCTTCCCGCGAGCGGCTTGAGAAGCTTGATGCGCAGATTGGAAACATTAAGGAAGAGCTAAGCAGCCTTAACGGCCGCTGGCAGAAAGAA
The DNA here is from genome assembly GCA_016932855.1 of Candidatus Omnitrophota bacterium. Lineage (GTDB taxonomy): Bacteria > Omnitrophota > Gorgyraeia > Duberdicusellales > Duberdicusellaceae > JAFGCB01. The sequence goes on from JAFGCB010000070.1 coordinate 7,927, forward strand.
AAAGACATTATAAGCAATATTAGAAAGATAAAAGAAGAAATAGAAGATTTGAAAGTCAAGGCTAAGAATTTAGAGCGGCAGGCTCAGCTGGACCAGGTTGCCCAGATTCGCTACGGTAAAATACCGGAGTTGGAGAAAGAGCTTAAGGAATACAACAACAAGCTTAAAGAGACGCAAGAAAAAGGTCTTCTTCTTAAAGAGGAGGTTGACCAGGAGGATATCGCCCAGATAGTTTCAAAGTGGACAGGTATTCCGGTAAGCCGGCTCATGGAGGAGGAGCTTCGGAAATTGGTCGGGATGGAAGAGCGCTTAAAGCAGAGAGTGGCTGGCCAGGATAAGGCTATAGAGAAAGTTTCGGATTGCATACGCAGGGCCCGGGCAGGCCTTTCTGATGAGAACAGGCCTTTAGGTTCGTTTATTTTCCTCGGCCCTACCGGCGTAGGAAAGACTTATCTGGCAAAGACCCTGGCTTGGTTTTTGTTTAATGATGAAAACGCCCTGGTGAGGATAGATATGTCGGAATATATGGAAAAGTTTTCCGTTTCCCGGCTTATAGGAGCTCCTCCCGGTTACGTGGGTTATGAGGAAGGCGGTCAGCTTACCGAACGGGTAAGACGCAGGCCTTACACCGTAGTCTTGCTGGATGAGATAGAAAAAGCCCATCCGGAAGTTTTCAATATTTTGCTTCAGATTCTTGATGAGGGAAGGCTTACCGATTCCCAGGGCCGGACCGTTAATTTTAAGAATACAGTGGTTATTATGACTTCTAATATCGCAAGTAACCTTTTTAAAGATAATGGTCTTTCCCGGGATGAGTTAGAGTTGAAAGTAAAAGAAGAATTAAAGGCGCATTTTAGGCCGGAATTTATTAACCGTCTTGATGAGATCATAATATTTAATAAGCTTGGCAAAGAATCAATTAAGCATATTATAGAGTTGCAGCTGGAGGCGGTATTTAATAAACTGAAACAAAAGAAAATAGATTTAATTCTTAATGACAAGGTGAAGGAGTTTTTGGCCGAGAGCGGTTTTAGCCCTGAGTACGGCGCAAGACCCTTGAAAAGAGTGGTTCAGAAGTTTATAATAGACCCTTTAAGCAAACAGATCCTCGGAGGTAAATTCAAAGAAGGCGATAAGATTAGGGCTTTATTGAATTCAGGAATAGTTATCTTTGAAAAGCTTTAACTGACAACAAATTCCAAGGGTGTTTAGTGCATGGCGTCAGGTGTAAGGCAAAGAATATACCTAGCAGTTAGCACTTTCTATGTTTTGGGTTTTGTCATTTGACATTTAGGGTTGGATAAAAGCAAGGGAGGTATAGTTAGCATGAGAGTCGATGTTTCCTTCAAGAATATGGAGTCATCAGATTATTTGGATAATGTTATTTCTAAATATCTGGATAGGGTAAAAAGACGGATAAAGATATTCAAAAGTGACGACCCTGTTCATTTAACTTTACATATAGAAAAGAATTATCATCGTGAGGAATATTTTGCCTGGGTTAACCTATATCTGCCCAAGAAAGTCTTGCGGGCCCAGCAAAAGGCTCCGGAGGCATCGTTATCTGTAAATAAAGTAAGTCAGGCATTAATAAGACAGATTGATAAATATAAGGTGATGATAGAAAGGCACTTACAGCGCAAAAAACCTAAGTATTTTCAGGATAATGAATTAGACCTGTCTGAGGGTTGACAAAAGAGAAAGATATGTTAAGATATTTAGCACTCTTTGACTTTGAGTGCTAAATTTGAGTGCTAAATTAAGGAGAATCATGGTTAGATTCTTAGATCGCAAAAAAAGACAGGATCAAATTTTAGATTTAATTATTCAGGTTTATATAGAAGACGGAAAACCCATAAGTTCCGAAGGTTTGAAAGAACGCTTCGGCCTTTCTTCTTCGTCGGCAACTCTGAGGAATATTATGTCTGAACTTGAACAGTTGGGGTACCTGTCTCATGTGCATACTTCTTCGGGCAGGATACCTACCCAGGAGGGGTTCCGCTATTATATAAATTTTTTGATGAAGCAGCCTCAGGTAAGTTCCCAGGAGCATGTTTCTGCCTTGATAGATAAAGGCATGGGTTATATCAAAGAGGTAGATGATTTATTAGAGGAGGCTTCGCGTTTAATATCTAACCTTACGCATTACGCCGGATTCAGTTTTTTAAGCGATGAAAGAAGCAGGCTGTTTTTTTGGGGCACGCATTTTATGCTGCAAGAGCCTGAATTCGAAGATATCTCGGTTTTACGGAGTATATTCAATACTTTAGAAGAGGAGATGTCCGCATTTCGAGATTTCTTAGAGAATAATCTTACTAAGGAAGTGAAGGTATTCATAGGAGACGAAATAGGCCTCGGGCAAATACGGGGTTGTTCTCTGGTCTTGTCTTCTTTAGAGGCTGAGAAAAACAGAAGAGCTTTTCTGGGAATCCTGGGCCCTATAAGAATGAATTATTCTTTGGCTATTTCAAGGCTTAAGATTTTAAAAGATTATTTGGAGGAAGAATTCTTAGGACATTTGTAGCAATGTTTAAAAAGGAACCCAAAGATACAGATAACAAGAAAGGGCCGGAGGCTTCGGATCAGCAGACAAAGGAGTCTCAAATCAGCTTGACTGATAAGGAGTATCAACAGCTTAAGAAGGCGGCTGCGGAAAAAGATGATGTCTGGGATAAATATCTCAGGCTTCATGCCGAGTACGATAATTCCAAGAAGCTCTGGGAGAAGAATAAGACCGATTTATTAAGGTTTGGAAATTTCAGGATTCTGAAGGAATTCGTTACTGTTTTGGATGAGATAGAGGCCGCCTTATTAAATCTGGAGATCCATAAAGACGACAAAAATCATGCTCAGGGCCTTAAGATTATTTACACGAAGATTAAAGAGGTTCTTACCAAAGAAGGCTTAAGGCCAATAGAGGCTGAAAACAAGAAGTTTGATCCGCATTTACATGAAGCCTTGTTTTATGAAGAAAGGGATGATATCGACGAACACACGGTTATTGAGATAATACAGAAAGGCTATACTTATGAAGATAAGGTTTTGCGACCGGCGAAAGTGAAGGTCTCGCTTAAGCCAAAAGATAGCGAGAGTACACAGAACAGAGCAGAGAATACAGACAAAGAGGAAAAAGAAGAAGATATAGATAAACCGGAAGGTGAAGATCAGAATGCAGAAAGCGGAGAATAGAATGTTATTAATTTTGTTCTCTGTAATCTGTGCTCTGTAATCCGACCGACGAACAAACGAAAGGAGCAATTATGGCACGAGTAATAGGAATTGATTTAGGAACTTCTAATTCAGCGGCAGCAGCAATGGAAGGCGGACGCCCCAGTATTATCCCCAGCGCCGAAGGCGCGGGAGTGGCAAGCGGAAAAGCGTTTCCTTCTTTTGTGGCTTTTACTAAAGACGGTCAGAAGCTCGTGGGTGAACCGGCCCGCCGGCAAGCCGCCATAAACCCGGAAGGGACAATTTATGCCGCTAAGAGGAAGATGGGCACTGATTACAAGTTTTCGGTATTTGGCAAGGAGTACACGCCCCAGCAGATATCGGCCTTTATTCTGCAGAAGATAAAGCAGGATTCCGAAAGTTATCTAGGTGACACCGTTCAGGAGGTGGTCATAACTTGTCCTGCTTATTTTGATGATAACCAGCGGCAGGCCACAAAAGACGCCGGAGAAATCGCAGGCCTTACGGTTTTAAGGGTTATTAACGAACCCACGGCCGCCTGTCTTGCCTACGGACTTGATAAAGTAGGTAAAGAGCTTAAGATTATGGTTTTTGACTTTGGCGGAGGCACTCTGGATGTAACCGTTATGGATATGTGGTATGACAAAGAGCACAATGCCAGCGGCTTTGAAGTAAAAGCAACCAACGGTGATACCCACCTTGGCGGAACCGACATGGATAATGTGCTTATTGATTATATCGCAGGCCAGTTTAAGAAAGAAACAGGCATAAACTTGAATAATGATAAGATGGCGATGCAGAGGCTTCGCGAAGCGGCTGAAAAAGCAAAGGTTGAACTTTCAAGCACGCTGACTACCGACATAAATCTTCCTTTCATCACCGCGGATTCCGGAGGCCCCAAGCATCTTACCATGTCCATAAACAGAGCTAAGCTTGAAGAGCTTGTTGCGTCTATCGTGGATAGATGTAGGGGTCCTGTTGATCAGGCTCTCGGTGACGCCGGACTTAAGCCGGCTGACATAGATAAGATCATTATGGTCGGCGGGCCGACAAGGATGCCCATTGTTCAGAAATTCCTGGAAGACCACGTGGGAAAAAAGATTGAGCGGGGGATAGACCCCATGGAATGCGTTGCTTTAGGCGCGGCAACCCAGGCAGCCATTATAAAAGGAGATGCTAAAGAAGTTTTGCTTCTGGACGTAACCCCTCTTTCTTTAGGGATTGAGACTTTAGGCGGAGTGTTTACAAAGCTTATTGAACGCAATACCACTATTCCTACAAAGAAAAGCCAGATTTTCTCAACAGCCGCGGATAATCAGACTGCGGTTACGGTAAGAGTCCTGCAGGGCGAAAGACCCATGGCCAATGACAACACAGAGTTGGGAAGATTTGATTTGGTGGGGATCCCTCCGGCACCCCGGGGCATGCCCCAGATAGAGGTAAGTTTCGACATCGATAGAGACGGGATTGTTCACGTAAACGCGAAAGACAAAGGCACGGGCAAGGAGCAGACTATTAAGATTACCGCTCCCAAGAAATTGTCCAAGGAAGATATAGATAAGATGGTCAGAGAAGCTGAGAAGTTTGCCGCGGAAGATAAGAAAAGGAAGGAAACCGTCGAGCTTAAAAATCAGGCTGACACGCTTGTCTATTCGGTTGAGAAATCATTAAAAGACTTCGGCGATAAAGTAAGCCAGGATGAAAGGCTTACTATTGAGCAGAAATTAAATGATGCCAAAGAAGCGATAAAGACAGATGATGCTTCAAGGATAAAAACAGCAATGGACGAGCTTACTAAGGCTTCCCATAAATTAGCCGAGCATGTATATAAAGCTCAGGCTCAGAAAGAACAGGCTGCGGGAGGCAAGAATGCTCAGCCTCAGCCTGAGCAGGCCCAGGAAGAGCCGAAGAAGGCGGCCGAAGGCGAAGTAATAGACGCGGATTATAAAGAGGAGAAATAAGCGAGAACATAACTTATGGAGCTCTTGGAGCGACATAAGTTATCTGTCGAACTTACCCCGCACCTTTGAACCATTCATCATGAATAAAACAAAGGTGCGGGGTTAAATTCGTTCATGCAGTTTACGCTTCCTTTCGGTCGCGTAAGCTGGGAACTCATTTAAATGACTACAAAAAGAGATTATTACGAAATCCTGGGTATTCAAAAGAATGCGAGCCCTGAAGATGTAAAGAAGGCTTACCGTTCCATGGCCCTTAAGTTTCATCCTGACAGGGTTTCATCTGGTGAGAAAAAGGAGGCTGAGGAAAAGTTTAAAGAGATTTCCGAGGCTTACGCCGTGTTGGTAGATCCTCAAAAACGCAAGTTATATGATGCTTACGGCCATGCCGGTATAGATTCCAGGTTTAGCGAACAGGATATTTTCCGGGGCGCTGATTTCTCCAATATATTCGAGGATTTAGGTTTTGGCTCTATCTTTGATAATTTTTTCCAGGATATAGGTTTTGATTTCTTTGGAGGTTCGACTCGAAAAGGAGGCCGCTCCCGGCGGGCCCATCGGGGAAGGGATCTTGAAGTCAGAGTTGATTTGAGCTTGGAAGAAGTCGCGGAAGGCGTAGAAAAGACCGTAAGCTTTAATAAGAGTGAGATTTGTAAATCCTGTAAGGGTTCAGGACAGGCAAGCGGTTCAAAGAAGATAACCTGCCCTGTCTGCAAAGGAAGCGGCGTTATATATAGTTCAGCTGGTTTTATAAGGATGGGTCAGACTTGCCTTGAGTGCAAAGGGCAAGGTCAAATCATTACCAAGCCCTGCCCGAACTGCCGGGGAGACGGTTTAGAGCGGGGCAAAAAGACTTTAACAGTAAAAATACCCGTTGGCATCAGAAGCGGTTCTTCTCTTAGGGTAAGAGGAGAAGGCGATGAATCCCAGGGCGGAAGCGGAGATTTATACGTTACGGTAAGGGTAAAGTCTCATTCAGTATTCAGAAGAGAAGAAAACAACCTGATTCATGAAACTACCATAAGTTTAGTTAGCGCCGTTTTAGGAGCGGAATTAGAAGTGCCCACCCTTGGGGGAAAAGTAAAGATGAATATACCGGCCGGGACCCAGTCGGGCACCGTATTTAGATTAAAAGGTAAAGGAATTACAGATATCCATACTCAGAAAAAAGGCGATGAATTCATTAAGGTAGATGTTGAAATACCTAAGAAGCTGTCGTCTAAAGAAAAAGCTTTATTTGAAGAGTTGGCAAAACTCAGAGGACAAAGCGCTTCATCTCAAAGTTTTACGGATAAAATAAAAAACGCCTTTAAATAAATCCAAAAGTCAAAATTCAAAATGCAAAATTGCAATTCAAAATTAAAAATTATTTTAAGAAATAATGAATCATTTACACTTTTTCAATTTTGAATTGAACTTTTGACTTTTGCCTTTTGAATTTTGAGTTAAAGTCTGGACTAAGAGGGGAAAGATGCCGCACTACGATTACGAATGCAAAAAATGCGGACATAAGTTTGAGGTGTTTCAGAAGATTACCGATAAACCTCAAAAAAGATGCCCTAAGTGCAGAAGTGCTGCCCGAAGGCTTATCGCCGGAGGGGCCGGTTTAATTTTTAAAGGAAGCGGCTTTTACGCAACTGATTATAAAAAGAATAATAAAAAGGATGTTTCTTGTAAAGGGGTTTCCCCAGGCTCAGCTAAAGATAAATCATCCTGCGCTTCTTGTCCCAACGGTCATGAAAAATCTTCCAAGCCTGATTCTTGCGACAAGGCGAAAAAAGATTAATTAATGCCTGCAAAAAAAAGAATAAAACCTTTTCTTGCCACGCACTACAACTTGCAGCGTTTCCGCAGTCTTAATAAGCTTGTATGCCCGCCTTATGATGTCATAAGCAGGAGCGAGCAGGAGAAATTTCGAAAAAAATCGGCCTATAATTTCTGCCACATTCTTCTTAAGAAAAATAATACTTCCTACCCGAAGCTGGGAAAGACTTTCAGACAATGGTTTAATGAGGCTGTTTTGATGGAAGAAAAGGAGCCGGCTTTTTATATAACCCTGCAGGAATTTAGCCTGTATTCTAAAAAATTTAAGCGGCGGGGGTTTATAGGTCTTCTTAACCTGGAAGGAAAAAAGGTAGTATTCCCTCATGAGAAGACTCACAAAAAACCTAAAAAGGACCGTTTCGAAGTTATTAAGCAGGTAAGGGCAAACTTAAGCCCGGTATTTATAATCTATCCTAAGAAGAATACCGAACCCCTTTCGGCAATAATAAAGAAATTAGAAAAGACCAGACCTTTTCTTAAAATCCGCGATCCTGAGGGCATAAGATATAAAATATGGAAGTTGGCCGACAGGAAACAGATAGAAAGATTGTCCGGATATTTCCAAAAAGTACCCTTGCTTATTGCTGACGGCCATCACCGGTTTGAGGTAGCCAGCAGGTTTTTCAGGAGCAATAAAGTTAAAGCCAGCGTTTTTAGAGACTTAAATTATATTTTAGCCTACTTTAGTCCTCAGGACGAAAACCTTCTTGTTCTTCCCACCCATAGAGTTTTTAGAAAAAGGCTGGACTTAAAGATGTTTCTTGACAAACTTAAGCCTTACTTTTTTATAGAAAAGCATAAAAGCTTCGCCGGTTTAGAAGATTATCTGGTTAAGAGAAAACTTTTTTCTTTTGGTTTCTTTCAAGATAATAATATTTTTTCTTTATCTTTGAAAGACAAGGCTTTTTTGGATAGAATATATGCGAGAGACGGGGTTTATAAGAAGCTGGATGCTTTTCTTCTGCACGAGTGGATTTTTAAGAAAGTTTTACGACTGAATATCGAAGAAAAAGATTTACTCTATGCAAAAAGCGTAAAACAGGCGGCTAAGCTTTCCCGTATTTATAAAGGATGTAGTTTCTTTACCAGGCCTGCCAGGATAGGAGACGTTATGAGCTTGGCTTTCAAAGGCCTAAGGCTGCCTCAGAAAACGACTTACTTTTATCCTAAATTTTTGTCAGGCCCGATACTGCGCAAGCTTTATTAATGCTCAGACTAAGATTTTCGTTGATGCTCGATATATATTAACCACTAGGATTTAGCATCAAGGATCGAGGATCGCTGAGGAGTCTCTTTTTAGTATGCCTATCTTTAAGAATAAACCCAAATATACTATTGTTCGAGTAAAAAAGAAAAATATACCAGATGGTCTTTGGATCAAGTGCTTTGGCTGCAATCACCCTGTTTTCAATAAAGCGCTTAAGGAAAATCTGATGGTTTGCCCGCGCTGCGATTTTCATTTTACTTTGGGGGTTTATGAGCGGGTCGAAACTTTGCTGGATAAAGCAAGTTTTAAGGAGCTTGACAAGGATATGGCCAGCCTTGACCCTTTAGAGTTTAAAGCAGTAAGCTCATATAGAGATAAATTGCGGAAAGACAAGGAATCGACCCAGCTCAATGAAGCTGCTATCTACGGCCAGGCAAAACTTGACAAGGCTGAGATAGTCTTTGCAGCCACAGATTCCCGTTTTATTATGGGTTCCATGGGTTCTGTCGTGGGCGAAAAAATCTCCCGCGCCGCAGAACTCGCTTTAAAGACTAAAAAACCTCTTGTAGTGGTATCAGGTTCAGGCGGAGGAGCTAGGATGTACGAAGGGATGTTTAGCCTTATGCAGATGGCTAAAACCAGCGGCGCCTTGCTCAAGCTTAAACAGCAGAATATACCTTATATTTCCGTGCTCACCCACCCTACCATGGCCGGGGTATTGGCCTCTTTTGCCGGCTTAGGGGATATTATGATTGCTGAGCCGGGCGCTTTAATCGGTTTTACCGGCCCCCGGGTCATCGAACAGACCATAAAGCAGAAATTACCCCCGAATTTCCAGCGCTCCGAGTTCAATCTTGACCACGGTTTAATAGATATGATAGTACACAGGAAGGACTTACGAAGTACTCTCATAAGATTAATGGAGTATGTTTATCCCCAATAATTAGCCTTTTTCCTGTGTTTATACAGGCAGGTATCGTATTAAGGGGCGAATTCTAAGGTCAAAAAAAGCAAGATTTTTAAGTATATCTAGTATATATATTGCTATTTTCTCTATATATTGTAGCATTTATTTACCTATAGTTAAATTTTCCTTGACATATTTGGGCATTTCTGATAAATAGAAAGTAACAGAATTATTATATTATTTGTTCTTTTATAAGAAAAAAGGGCATGTTTTCTTTAACCTTGCAATAGTGGTTATAGCATTCACAGATAGCTCAAAACTAAGCGCAAGAGGAGGTGGTAATAATAACTAGGCTCTGGGTTATCAAGTACGTGAATGATATAACTTGATAGATAATAGCAAGGAAAAATAGCCTTGTTCGTATAAATTTTTAAGTGATACGAAAGGAGGAAAGTAATGAGGCGAATTTTACTAGCCTTTATATTAGCAGTGGCTGTAAGCGGCCTAGCCACAGCTGCTGTTAATGACATTAAAGTGAGCGGCGATATCGCTGTAAACGCTGTTTCCCGGGATCTTTCTCTGGGAAACCAGGAGCTTGATACCGGCATTCACAACGTGCGTAACAGAGACCGGGATAATTTTATTACATCCCAGGTCCGCTTGAGATTTGATGCTGATTTGACTGAGAACGTTTCAGCGGTCGTGCAGTTAATTAACGAAAGACTCTGGGGCGCTGAAGATGAATGGGATGTAAACGATGTTACAACCATATATGGTGATGTGATATTAGGCTCTGTCGATAATGATATCGACCTTGACCTTGCCTACTTCACCATGAAAGAGATGCTTTATGAGCCTTTGACCCTTACCATAGGGCGTCAGCTCTTAAGGTTCGGAAGCGGCTTGATTATCGGCGATCCCAACGCTACTTATGTGTTTGCCGATTCAACAGCTGGACCCGGAGGCTCTATGTTCAACGGTTTGATGATCGCTCCAGGCGGTGACGCTTATACTGCCGGTGGAGGATTGATGTATCTTGCTGATGATTTATCGTTAAGAAAAGCCTTTGACGCCGTAAGAGCGACTTTGGATTATTCTCCGTTAGTCATTGACCTTGTTTATTCTAAAATAAGCGAGGATTTAATCTCTAGCCAAGACGATGTTGATCTTATGGGTGCAAATCTTGCTTATCAATTAGATGACACTACTCTGCTCGAAGGCTATTTCTGGAGCAAACGCCAGGACGACTCTCCTTATTATGAGTACATCATTAGAAATACTTCTACCTTGGGAATAGCTTTAGATCCCCTTGGCGCTCTTGACGACAATGACAATGTCTACACAATAGGTTTAAGAGCCGAAACAGCTGTAACCGATCAGCTTTCCCTGTTCGGCGAATACGCCTATCAGTTCGGAGACATAATAAATACAGTGAACATGGACCCGGTGCTTATTGCGCTTGGTGCAGATGCGCACTGTGATAGAGATGCTTTTGCTGTTCAGCTAGGTGGAGCTTACAAATTCAATGACGAGGGCAATTCTCATGTTTCCTTAGTCTATACCTATTTATCAGGCGATGATGACATCGAAAATGATAAATGGGAGATGTGGGACCCGATGTTCGAGGATCAGAATGGCGGCGAGATAGCTAATCTTTTCATTAACTCTGGTGTCCAGTCGGTAAAACTTAGCGGTTCTACCATGCCCAGAGAGGATATGACCGCTATTTTGGATTTCTACTGGTACAGGTTTACCGAGAATATGATTACTGACATGTGGAGTGTTAACCAACCACTTTTTAGGCCTTCTACCGCCCGCATCTACTATTTTAGAGGACCTTTAGCGGATAATCATTACTGGGTAAACAGAGACGAGAAAGACCTTGGATGGGAATTAGACGCTAAATTGCTCTACGACTATACCGAGGATGTTCAAATGGGACTAGTCTCAGCATGGTTCTTCCCCGGAGATTTCTTCAATGAGCAGAATGACGAGACAGCCTATTCATTAAGAGCATTTGCTAAAGTCGACTTCTAATTTAGACATCTTTGAATTTAAAGCCCTATGTCCGAAAGGACATAGGGCTTTTTTTATTGGTTGTCGTTACTTATCTAAATAAGTTTACTTACAGAGTAGTTCAGCCTCTGGGAATATCTGATTCAGAAAATCTTCCCCAGAGATAGGCCTTGTTTTTCAGAAGCTCCGCAAGTAGCCTAGTGTATTCAATCTGTGAGCCAGAACTTCTTGACCGGCTTGCCGGCATTATTCCATAAAGAACGGCTTTATACATAAAATCTACCGGGTCAGGATCATTTGTAGTTGGAAATCTGCTTGTACCTCCTTCAGGATGAAGGAATAACCAAGCTAGAGGTTTATCAAACTTCCAATAGGCGTCATGTAAGTCTTTGCTTGCGTCATTAGATTTAAGGAATGGTCCTTCAAAGAAGAGGAGATCTACTTCATTCCAAGCAGCTATTTCCTGTTCGTTTGTTGTTGATAATATAGCTCCGGTTAAACGTTCTGGTTCCTTCTTTTTGATTAATCCAGAGATATGTTTATTCCACTTGGATATTTTGTCCATACTGCTTCCCCAATGGTCGCCAATTTCATACATAGGTAAATAAATTATATTGTCAAATTCAGCAAAAGTGTCTAGGTATTTTTTTACTAACTGTTCTTGGTACCACTGGTTCTTCTTTTGCCAGCTCCAATTTTCGTTATAGCCTCCGTTTATTTCTTGGCCGTAGCTGTCTAAAGTATAAAAAGCGTCTTTACAGTCTCCTTGTCCTATCGGCCCCCCGTTAGCTTCATTCCATAGATTCGCTCCCCAGCGTCCGTCGCCAGGCTCAATAAGAGCACTGGAGAATAAGGTTATTGAAAGAATGATTCCGTTAGCTTCAGCCCATTCGGCGTTTTTCTTAAGAAGAGCCCAGGTTTCTTCGTTAAATCCGTAGCGCAGATCATTGTAGTTGTAAAGACCTGGGCTACGATCGGTTCCAAGCATCATATTGATATTTTTGTGGTTAAAACCGGCTTCTCTTAGCCTAGAGTAATAATTTTCATTGTTAGCGATTTCTCGGTCCTCGCCGTAAGTTATTAATGCTGTAGGATCTCCTTTATAGGTGAGAAGATGTCCGTTGGCAGGGTCAATTCCTAGGGTTAGAGGTGTGTTTGGTCCTGGTTCAGGAATCGGATCAGGATCCGGTATCGGATCCGGGTTTGGTGTTGGCTCTGGCCCAGGATCCGGCGTAGTATCAGGCGCGGGATCAGGTATCGGGTTAGGCTTAGGGTCAGGCTCTGGCTCAGGTTGCGGCGTAGGTTCAGGCGTAGGATCTGGAAGAGGATTCGGTGTAATATTAGGCGGAGGATCCGGCACTGGACCCTGGTGTCTAGGCTCAATGTCAGGATTTGGATCAGGGTTTGGTGTAGGAGCAGGCGCAGGTTCCGGCTCAGGTTCAGGCGTAGGATCAGGCGGAGGATCCGGCACTGGACCCTGGTGTCTAGGCTCAATGTCAGGCGTGGTAGAGTTAGCTATTTTTTGAATTTTTATCTTTTCAAAATGCACGCTGCCGCTGCGTAGCCTTTCAGGGTCATCTTCTCGGGGGATTTGATCGCCTTTAAAGAATTTTATGGTATTTTCACCCTTTTTTAAGTAATAAGTTCCGTGGTTTACCCAGACTAAATGGTTTTCTTCGGGTCCGTCGTATTGGTCTTTTATGACCGGGCCTATTTCTGAGTCGTTAACTTGTATTCTATATTCTTCGCCTCTTTGACTAGCGCCTGAATATTCACCGTATATCCAGATTGTATATAGTCCGTCTTCTTCGACTTCTATAGTAGTTTCGGCACTTTCTTTCCGGTCATTTACGTACATGTCCCAGTCAGCTATGTCGTATTCTTCTGTTTTAAACTCGATAGACTCATCAGGAGATATAAAGCGGCTATTTTCATCATATACAGGTTGTTTGGAGTTATTGTCGTCTGTGTATGGATCTGAAGAAGCTATACTTGGAGTAGCTGGCAGGAAAACAAACAAAAAGAGAAAGGATAATATAGATAAATAGAATTTAGACCTTAAGCAATTATTCACTAGACCCCCCTCATGATTGGCTAGCCAATAATGACTAAATCACCTTAAAATTCTGCCCAGTTGTTATATGCTTTCTCGTGGCTTATGTATAGGGAACTGTATCATTAGAATATACCATGTTTCCCTTTTGATAATAAGTGCTTAGCTGTTTATTTGTGAAAACGTTTCCCTCTTTTAACTTGCCGGAATGGTTGCGGCTTTAGATATTTGACAGTCATATTGTTTTGTGATATAAAAAGATACTAACTTTAAAGATTACAGATTCCAGAGAAGAGAGTACAGAAAATTAAAATTGTTTTATAAAAGATGGAAGAAAGCGATATCACCCAGAATAGCGTAACTGATGAGGTGAGAAAAGGAGCCGGTCTTGCCGCCCTTTCCTATGTATTTTTTATCTGTATTTGTATTCTGATTTACAAAAAGGATAACGAATTCGCCAGATTTCACGCCAAGCAAGCCTTAGTTCTTTTTATCGGCTGGGTTATATGCCTATTTTTGAGCGTAGCCGTTCCTTTTGTGGGAGGGCTATTCAGTGTTTCAGGCACGATAATATATTTAGTCTGTTTAAGCGTGGGGATATTTTCAAGTCTTATGGGACTTAGGGTAAGGTTCCCGGTAATAACTTCTGTGGCTGAAAAAATGGTGATTTAAGGATGATTTTTGATTTTCTTTTTAAACGTAAAGAAAAAAAGGTAACAAAAAAAACCAAAAAAATTTCATCCAAGAAGCCTAATAAAAAGCCCGTTTCTAAACCTAGCATTTCTAAAAAACCAGCCAAGCTTAATAAGCCTAAAGAGGAATTGATCGGAAAGATCAGTCATTTCTTTCCCAAAGTTTCAGCGGGGGTAATAAAGCTTAAAAAGCCGCTTTCCGCGGGTGATACTATACACGTAAAAGGACATTCTTCAGATTTTACCCAGAAAATAATTTCTCTTCAGATAGAGAATAAACCGGTAAAGCGGGCAATAAAGGGTAAATTGGTAGGATTTTTAAGCAAGCACAGGGTAAGAAAAAACGATAAGGTATATAAGGTAAAGGAAAGATAATTATGAGAAGAGCTTTTACTTTTGATTTGGAGAACATAGAAAGAGATACCTGGAGGGTTTTCAGGATAATGAGTGAATTTGTCGAAGGCTACGAAGGACTTAACCACATAAAAAACGGGATAGCTATATTTGGCTCCAAGAACGCCAAGCCTAAAAGTTTCCACTATAAAGCCGCTTACAATACAGCCTGGGCTTTGGGCAAGGCCGGCTTTTCGGTTCTTACCGGCGCAGGCCCCGGCGTAATGGAAGCGGCTAATAAAGGCGCAAAAGAGGCCGGAGCGGAGTCGGTGGGACTTAATATACTTATACCTGAGCAGCAGCACCCTAATCCCTATACTACCTATCTTCTTGAATTTAAGTATTTTTTTATACGAAAGGTCATGTTCGCCAAATATTCCAAGGCTTTCGTGGTTTTTCCCGGAGGTTTCGGAACCTTGGATGAGTTATTTGAAGGCTTGGCTTTGGTCCAGACCCAAAGGGTTCCTAAATTGCCGATAATCCTTTTTGGAAAGCGCTACTGGAAAGGTTTATTCTCCTGGCTTGATGAAGTCTGTAAAGAAAAAGGCTGTCTTGAGCCGCGGGATCTTAAGCTTTGCAATATTGTTGATAACCCCCAGGAAGTAGTTCGCCAAGTAAAAAAACTGATAAAAAAATAGATGAAAGTATGGATAAGGGTTTGGCAGAATCTGGTCCTTGATGACGTAGCGAACTCCTTGCTTCTAATCGGACTTTCAAGCGCCGAGTGTTTTTCCTGCCGTAAAATAGGCATCCCCAAGGCCAGTCTTAAATGTCCTGAATGCGGAAAGGAATTCAAGTACATCGCTTTTCGTTATAAAGTAACCAGCCGCGAATTAGAGAATTTTTCTCTGAATAGAAACTTAGTCTTTGTGGATTTTGAGGATTTTTCGAGAGAATTCAATCGAAATAAAGCAAGGAAATTTCTGGATTTTCCTTAAACGCTAATTTACGCTAATTAAAAAACGCTAATTTTCGCTAACGCTATTAGCGGAAATTAGTTTTAGATTCGCGGTAATTAGCGTAATAAAGACGCTAATTTACGCTAATTAAGAATTAATTACCTCTAATAAAACTGGTGTAAAAAGAAGGAGTAAACCATGAAGCAAACAGGAGTCAAGAGTTTTTTGTTAAGCTTTTTTGTAGGTATTTTTCTTTTGGGTTCTGTTTTTGGGCAGGGGCTTGTCCTTCAAAAAGAATCGCTTACATTAGAGCTTGCTAAAAAGATCGCTCTAGCCTGTGAGGCTAAAGCCAAAGATCTGGGTTTTTCCGTAGGCATTGTTGTTCTTGATGAGGTCGGAAATTTAAAGCTCGCTTATCTTATGGATAAGCAGAGCATTATTTCTTTAGAATGGGCAAAAGCAAAGGCTCTTTCTTCATTTGAATTCAAGCAACCCACTAATAAAGGCGAATTTCGAGTCTGGAATATAGCTGAAAAGACTATGGTTTTAGGGGTTTCCGGGGGGTTCCCTTTGGTTTATGAGAAAAATCTCTTAGGAGCCATAGGGGTAAGCGGCACTAAAGGCAAAGACGACGATACAATAGCCTCTGCAGGTATAGAGGTTTTTGACGCTATATTTAAAGATAAGAAGTAATACCCACCTTTACATGCCCAAATTTGATTTCCCTGATAATTTCTTATGGGGAGCGGCCACTTCTTCTTATCAAATAGAGGGTCAAAATAAAGATAATGACTGGTTTCTCTGGGAAGAGGAGAGGAAAACTTCTTTTCGCTGCGGAAAAGCGGTTGATTCTTATAACAGGTTTGAGGAAGATTTCGATCTGGTTAAATCATTGGGGCATAACGCCCATAGATTGTCCTTTGAGTGGAGTAGAATTCAGCCCCACCCCGGCAAGTTCAGTGAAAAAGAACTGGGTCACTACAGGCAAGTAATAAGCAGCCTTTTAGAAAGAAATATTAAGCCCATAGTGGCTCTTCATCATTTCACCAATCCTTCCTGGCTTTATCTAGACGGAGGATGGCTTAATCCTTTGTCTTCGAGTTATTTTTCCCAATACGTAGAGAGAGTGGTAAAAGAGTTTTCGGATTGCGTTTCCTGGTGGATTACTATAAATGAACCCCTGGTTTACATGTATAATAGTTACCTAAAAGGCATATGGCCGCCGGGCCAGAAATCACTGCGGAAGGCTTTTTTAGTTTTAGACAACTTAAAAAAGGCGCATCTTAAGTCTTATGCCATCATACACGAAAAGTGTAAAGACGCCAAAGTTTCCATCGCTAAGCATATGAGGGTATTCAGCCCTTGTTTTAAGTTTAATTTCGGTCAGAATTTAATGCCGGCATATTTGCGCAACAAAATATTTAATTTCGACATTCTTGATTATTTCGCAAAACAGAAAGTTTTGGATTTTATAGGCCTTAACTACTATACTAAAGATTTTATTAAAGGGTCTTTAAAGAACGCTTTCGGCCGGGATTGTATTTCTTCGCATCATAGGATGCGCAGGAATTCTTTAGGTTGGTATGTAAGCCCTAAGAGCATGTTTAAAATTCTCATGAGGCTTAAGAAGTATAATCTACCTGTAATAATAGCCGAAAACGGAACCAGCGAAAACGAGGACCGTCTTTACGAGGAGTATTTAATAGAGCATTTGCGCTCTACGGCCGAGGCTATTAAGAAGGGCGTTGATGTAAGAGGGTATTTTTGGTGGTCGTTGCTGGATAATTTTGAATGGCACGAAGGTTTTAAGGCGAGATTCGGATTGGCAGAGGTGGATTCAGACTTCAATAGGAAGGTAAGAAATTTTGCCTATATATTTAGGGATATATGCGTAAATAACAGGCTGAAAGTTTTATAATATGGGTTGCAAGGGATACAGGGGATTTAAGGATTAAGCGGAAAATTTCCCTTACACCCCTTTACTTCCTAAACCTCTATACTACATGTTTAAGCTAGAAGAAGTTTTAGCTAAGTTTCCTATTTTTTCTTCTTTAGATAAAGCCGGCATAAAACATCTTTCTTCCATCGCGGCTCTTAGGGAGTTTAAGCGCGGCCAGATAATATATAAGGAGAAAGACCGGCCCGACAACCTTTATGTTGTATTTTCGGGCAGAGTAAAGACTTATACCGAGAGTTCTCAAAACGAAAAAAGAGTTTTAGAGCATCTTTATAAAGGAACTTGCTTCGGGATAATCTCTCTTTTTACCGATGAGCTCCATTCAGTTACAGCCCAGGCCGCCAGCGATTCCTTGATAATTGAAATACCTAAGGACAAATTTAATCAATTTTTAAAACAGTATCCTCATTTGGCCTTAGAGTTTTCCCGGATACTTTCCCGCCGGGTTAAAAAGCGGGCTGATAAAGATAAGAATATTTTTGAGAGCGCGATAATTTCCGTATATAGTTTGTTTCAGGCTTCGGGAAAGACCAGTTATAGTTTAGGCTTGGCTAAGGCCTTGGCTTGCGAATCAAGAAAGAAAGTCATCTTAGTTGAGCTAAGGAATAAACGACAAGGTTTCGGCTTGGGTTTTATTAAGAAAGTTTTAAGCATCAGGAAATTCAAAGAAGCTGTATTTGAAGAATATTTAGAGAAAAAATGGGGTTTTGATTTTATCGGGCTATCCTACGAGCCTGATTTCTCCGATTCTTCTAAGGTTATTCCTTTATTTATAAGCTTTTTGACCGGTAGCTATAATTTTGTAATATTGGACCTGCCTTCGACCAAGGATAGCCTTACCGCTCTTCTTTTAATTGAATCTGATTTTATCCATATTCTTAGTTCGGGGTCATCTTCTTTGAAGAATGCAAAAAAGTCATCTAAGTTACTAACAAGCGCCTACGATATTAACGAAGATAAAATCAGGCTGGTTCTTAACAAGGTTTCGCCGGGAGTATCGCAGATGCTTGATTCGAAGAGTAAGATTTTTGCTACGTTACCGTCCTTTAAGATTAGAGATCCTATAGATATAGTAAAGGATTACCCGAATACCGCTTACGGTTTAGCCTTACGAAGAATCGCCCGGCAGATTTCTTCCGTGCGTATAGGCCTGGCTTTAGGCAGCGGCGCGGCTTTTGGCGCAGCCCACGTCGGCGTTCTTAAGGTTTTAGAGGAGAATAAGGTTAATATCGATATAGTATCGGGCTCAAGCATGGGTTCGATAGTTGTGGCCCTCTGGGGTTTAGGCAAGAGCTGGATCCAGATAAGAGATCTTATCTATAAATTTAAAGAGTTTCCGGTATTTTCATTCTTAGACGTCGGTTTCTCGGGCAAGTCATTTTTAAGAGGGCGGTATCTTAAGAATTTACTAAAAGATCTTTTTGGCGACGCCACTTTCCATGATTTAAAAAGGCCGATTTTTATCGTAACTTTTGATTTTAAACAACGCAAGGCCTGCGTTCTGTCTTCGGGTAAATTCCTGATTCGAAAGGCTGTTCTGGCGAGTTGCTCTATGCCCGGGATTTTCGCTCCGGTAAAAGTTAAAGACGATTTACTTCTCGACGGAGGAGTGCTTAATCCCTTGCCTGTAGGGTGTTTAATGGAGGAAGGTATAAAAAAAATAATTTCTGTATGCGTTACGCCTTCCAAGGAAGAGATACGTCAAGTATACGGTAAAACCACCAAGGATAAGTTTAATGTTTTTGATTTTATTTTCGGAAGCATTGAGGCTATGCAGGAGGAAATTTTCCAGAGAGCCCTTTCTTTGTCCGACGTAGTTATTCATCCCAGGTTCGGAGGTATTGACTGGACTAATTTCAAAAATATTGATTATTTTATAAAAAGCGGAGAAGTAGAGGCTTTAAAACAGATAGATAAGATTAAAGAATTAGAACGGATTTAAAGAATTATTTTTTTCTTCAAGAAGCCTAGTTATCCAGAATAATTAGGGAGTTGTACCCGCCGAAAGAATCACTTTCCTTTTCAGGATTCAGATCATCGTGCGTCCAGCGTTCATCAACGATGAATTTATAGCGGTATTTGCCCCGGGGCAGGCTCAGGCTTTTCTGCCAGATTTCGTCTTTTAGGACCATAGAGTAATCGTTACTTTTTTTCCAGTCATTAAAGTCGCCTACCAGATATACTTTGCATGTCTGCGGTGCGCAGCATTTGAATTCCACTGTTTTTATCTTACCGGTTTTTCTGAGAAGTTCTTTGGTTAAGGATTCGAAGTCCGCGGCCCCCCTTGATTTAGGGTTATATTCGAATATAGATTTTCCTAAAAGGGACGCTTCTTTTAAATGGACATTATTTCTTATTATTGTAGAAAGTAACTTGTGGGCGAATTTGACTTGAACTCTGCGCAGGAACGCTTTCGAGAAGTTAAGGCGCTTGTCGTACATGTCGATAAAATAAAATATACTGGGTATTTTTTCGCTGCAGTCGCCCAGAAGCCCCATTATTTTATTTAGTTGCTCGGCGCCGGTTAAAGAGAATATGCTGCATTCAAGAGGCGTCATGACTATATCAGTTGATTTTAAGGCATTGAGGGTAAGAAATCCCAGATTGGGAGGGCAGTCAATCACTACATAATCGAGGTCTAGATTTTCTATTTTCGCCAGCAGCCTTGATAGAAGTTCAAGAGCATAGCCGTTACCCGACAACTCTGGCTCCAGGGCACCCAGCTGTAATTCTGAGGGAATAATAAAAAAATTCGGGTTTCTTTCAATCATGTATTCTTGGGGATTGAAGTCTATGTCTTTTAAGATATTGTCGAAAATAGTAAGAACCGACCAGGCATTATCAGCGCAGCCTAAATGCATCGTAGTGTGATGTTGAGGGTCGAGGTCTATGAGAAGGGTTTTTAGTCCTGCTTTGGCTAGAGCCGCGGCGATGTTTACCGCTGAAGTAGTTTTACCGCAACCCCCTTTTTGATTAGCCAGAGTCACTACTTTCATATTTTACTCCTTTTTTATCCTACAGATTTTATTGTTTCTTATCTGTAGTTTATGCCTCTCACCCTGTATTCTTCCATGCTACCGTTTAGCTATTTCTATATTTTTTATTTTGAAATCAAGAGGCAGAGTTTTCAAGTCAAAGACAATTCTTAATTGAGTTATTCGGTAGAGATTTAAGTCGCTTTCTTCCAGTCCTAAGGCCTGGCCGGTAATCTCTAAGCTCGGTTTTCCGCTTGTATACAAGGTCACCGGATCACGGGAGTTGGAGCAATAAAGATAATCTTTAAGAATGAGATCTATTTCTCTGGGTTCATCGTTGAAATAAACCTTAAGGCAGTCCTCGTATATGTTTAGAGGCTTTTTGAGGTTTACTACCAAGGTTGCCAGGGACGAGCCGTTTATTGTGATGGGAAATTCTTTAACCAAAGGTTTTAGTTTATTAGTTTCTTGGATCAAGAAGAGCGATTCTATCGGGTCTAAGAGCAAGCTCTCTTTTTTTTCAAGACGGCTATTTTTATTGGAAAGACGTTTTGCGGTCTTTGAGCTGGAGGATTTTGTTGTTTTTGAGAACGAGGATTTATTATCCTTGTTCGAGTAGGAAAGCAGGAACGCGATCAGCACAATCGAAAAAGACAGGGTCATCAAGAAACCCATTGTAAACCAGGGTTTGTTTTTTTTGGACGGCAAATTTTTTTCCTTATGGTTTACAAAAAAGGCTTGTTTAAGTCTATGTAATTCTTCTTTAGCCACAGCTTTGTAGTTAGTCCTTGGGTAACTGTCTTCCTAATATAATAATACTATTGTAAGATTAAAAAATCAACAGTATAATAACAATATGCGATTTTTTTTAATTTTGTTTATTTGCCTTTTTTCTTCGGGGTGCGCTACGTTTTGGGGCTCGAAGCAGGCAGATCCTTTAGCTCAGGAAGGAATTGTCGAAAAAACTATAGCTGTAGGCGTCCAAAAGCTTTGGCAGGCTGCTGTAATAGAGTTTAGGAATACGGAAATAATCGAAGCCAACAGAGAAGAATTTTCAATAAGGGGCATTAAAGATAAGGTCATTATTGAGTTTAAGGCCAGGCCTGAAGACGAGAAGAGGTCTGTCTTTAGGGTAAAGGCTGCTGGCCCCGATCAAGGCCCTGAGCTTAAAGCCGCTCAAAGATTCGCCAACCTGATATATAAGAGGGCTAAATCTATATGGTTTTCATTAATTCACTCTCGGACTGTTGATTGAAGCATAATTAAGGTTTTTTTGCGGGCCGGTCTTGTCCTAAAACCCAAGGTTTTCAAGAAAAAACTTTACTTTTCAATGCCTATATGCTATAGTAAAAAATCTTATTTTTCTAAGAAAGGAGAAGCATGGCGGAGGTAAAAATAAATAGAGACGAAGATTTTGAAAAAGCCCTTAAACGGTTTAAGATGCAGTGTAAGAAAGAGGGCATTCTTAAGCAGTTCAGGGAAAGGCAGTACTATACCAAGCCCTCGGAAAAAAGGAGGCAGAATGTAAAGAGGAAGAGGAGAAAGAGCAAGGGTTAATTTTTTTGCGAACTTAGTTTCCTTAAGAGTTTTTAAGGAAGAAAATAAGGAGTTTAGAGTAAGATGTTCGAAGATAAGAGTAAAAACAAATTGTATATAGGAAACTTGGAATATACCACCAGTGAAGAAGAGATTGCTCAGGCTTTCTCTGAGAAGGGGATTAACGTAAAAGAAGTAAGGATTATAAAAGATAAATTCAGCGGGCGTTCCAAGGGCTTTGGTTTTGCCGAGGTGGAAAGCGAAGACAAGATTCAGGAAGCAATATCTGCTATGGACGGACAGGATTTAAAAGGGCGTAAAATCCGGGTAAGCCAGGCTAAAGAACGACAGCCTCGCAGAGACAGAGGGGATAATAGGGATTTTAGACCGCGGCGACCTGGACCAAGAAGCTTCTAATCCTCAACAATCCGCGTAACTAATTTTCATCCATTCGAAAGATTTAAAACTCACAAAAGAGGCTTAAGAAGTGTTTAACTTTAAAGACTTAGGTGACATGAGCAAATTGGCCCAGCAGGCCAAGGATCTCCAGAAGGCTCAGGAGGAGAACCAGCTAAAGATTTTGGCTGCTTTAAAGGAGATTTCTCAGCATCTAAAAGAAATAAAAACACTGCTCTCTAGCAAATAGAAATATAAACGGCGTAGGTCTTGTATATCTTTTCCCGCGCCGTTTATATTTTGTACCGTTACTTTCCCCACCGCCATTATTTTTATTACAAAATTGCACAGAGATAGTATTTTTGCTAAAATACTTAACGAAGCGTCATAATGAAATTATAAATTCATAATAGCTAGAAGGGGGTTTAAAGTGATAAGAAGTATTGACGATTATGCCGATATTGTAAGCGCTGAAACTATATCCGCAATTTTTAAGAAGGCCCGAAAACTTTATAACAAGCGTATCTGTAATGTTAATGCTACCTTTCTGGGCGGGGGGGTAGCCGAAATCTTGGGCCGGCTGGTTCCTCTTATGAACGAGGTAGGTCTTGACGCCGAGTGGCGCACCATTCACGGCAGCCCGGCTTTTTTTGATGTCACCAAACGTTTTCATAACGCTCTTCAGAGCGGCCCTCTTGAGCTTACGGAATTTACGAAAAGTCTTTATTTAGATATAAATGAAGAGTTTTCAAAGTTTACCCATTTAAATTCCGATTTTATTATTGTTCACGATCCTCAGCCTCTTCCGCTTATAAAGTTTTACACCAAGACTCAGCCCTGGATATGGAGATGCCACATTGATCTTACCGACCCTCATAAGGAGTTGTGGGGTTTTCTTAAGAATTTCATGATCAGGTATGATATGATTATTGTCTCCAGCGAAAAATACAAGAAGAAAGATTTACCTGTGGAGCAGAGGATAGTCCACCCTGCGATTGATCCTCTTTCTTTGAAAAATATGGATCTTTCCGAGAAGGAAATTTTAAAACAGATTAAAAACGCCGGTGTTCCTACCGATAAACCGGTTATAGCTCAGGTTTCCCGAATGGATCCTTGGAAAGACCCGGAAGGGGTTTTAGAGGTTTACAATATCGTGCGGGAGAAAATAGATTGCCGGCTTTTATATTGCTACAACTTGGCAACCGATGATCCCGAAGGCATGACCATTTATACAAAAATACGCAAGAAAGCGGCAAAGCTGGTAGAGAAAAAAGACGTGATATTCGTGGTCGGAAATAACGACGTTTTAGTCAATGCCGTTCAAAGGTTTGCCGATGTAATCCTTCAAAAATCCACTAAAGAAGGGTTTGCCCTTACGGTAACCGAAGCTCTCTGGAAAGCAAAGCCTGTTGTGGCTGGAAATGTTGGCGGGATACCTGTTCAGATCGAAGACGGAGAAACAGGTTTTCTGGTTGACCCTCATGATTATAAGACTTGTGCCAATAGAGTGATAAAGCTTCTTAAAAACCCTAAGCTTGCCCGGCAGATGGGTAAAAAGGCAAAGGAGAACGTAAGGAAAAAGTTTCTTACTACCAGACTTCTGTCGGATTATTTGGATATAATTACCGATATATTACAATAGAATAGAATAGCGAAAGCAAAGCAATGCAGAAAAGCAAGACTCCCTTTAAGAAAAAAATAACTCCCTTGGGCATAAAAATTATATGTTTGATGTTGATTATACCTTTTACTTATCTGTTTACCTTTTACATTACTTCTCTTAAAACATTAAACTACTCCGATAATAAGAAAATTGAGATTCTTCAATTAGATAAATACAAAGAGTTAGGCATTAACTCTATAAAAGAGCTCGATCTCTTTTTTGGCCAGCAAGTAAAAAAAGCCACCCCTCGTATTTTAGTCGTAAGCATCATACTTTTAAGTTTAGTCTCCGGTCTCTTAAGGCTAAAAAAATGGGCCTGGATAGCCGTAATTCTCTACTCACTTTTCGCTATCGCCTGGAATATTATCTGTTTATTTCCTCAGGCTAGCGTAGTAAGAATATCCAAGCTCCCGGCTCTTATTATATCGATTATCATTATTTACTATTTGACCCGGCCCGGGGTAAAGCGGCAGTTTCTGGAAAAAAAAGCTATTAATTGACTTATTTGATATTGTTTATACCCAAACACCTTAGGCGGTTGGGATTGACTTTATCGAGCCTAAGGGGTATCATGTATCCAATAATGTGAACCAGCCTTTATTTAAGGAGGCAGAATGGCTACGAAAACAAAAGAAGATCTCGATTTCTTGTTAAAGGCATTAGTCGAAAAAGACGGTTCTGACCTTCACCTCCAGGCAAATAGCTCTCCAATATTTCGTATATACGGCCAACTGGTATCTTCCGGAAGCGATGTTGTAACTTCCAAGGATATTGAGGAGTTTACTTTTTCTATTATGCATCCGGAACAAAAGGAGGCTTTTTCAAAGACTAAGCACGTTGACTTTTCTTATTCTATAGAGGGGGTGGGCCGTTTCCGGGTAAATGTTTTCAGGCAGAGGGGAAATGTCGGTTCGGTAATGCGTGCTATTCCGGTAAAGATTGCTACTATGGAGCAGCTGGGACTACCACAGGTAGCTAAAGACCTTGCAGCGAAGCCCAACGGCCTGGTCTTAGTTACCGGGCCCACAGGCAGCGGAAAAACAACTACCTTAGCTTCGATAATAGACCATATAAACGACACCCAAAAAGGCCATATTATAACCATAGAAGACCCTATAGAATTTATTCATGTTAATAAATCTTGCGTGATTAACCAGAGAGAGCTGCATCTGGATACCGAATCTTTCAGCGCCGCTCTTAAAGACGCTTTAAGAGAAGACCCTGATGTTATACTGGTCGGTGAAATGAGGGATTTAGAGACCATATCCCTTGCGATTACAGCGGCAGAGACAGGCCACCTTGTATTTGCGACCCTGCATACCAACAGCGCCCCTCAGACAATTGACCGGATAATAGATGTATTTCCTCCTCATCAACAGCAGCAAATCAGGACGCAGCTGGCCGGCGCTTTAAGAGGGGTTATAGCCCAGACTTTATTGCGCAAGGCTGACGCTTCCGGACGAATAGCGGCTTTTGAAGTTATGGTCGGTAACGCCCCTATACGAGCTCTTATCAATGACGGTAAAACCAACCAGATATACAGCACTATGCAGGTCGGCCGTAATGACGGAATGCAGACCATGGATTCGGCGCTAATTAAGATGGTTCAAGATGGGTTGGTTTTTCAGGAAGAGGCTTCTATTAAGGTATTCGACCGTTCTTCTTTTGATTTAGCCGTAAAAAAGAAATAGTAATATTTGATACCGGCTGCTTTGAGGTTGAGTCTGGCAGTCAATACTTAAAAGTTTCTATTATTTAAGAGATTAAAAAATAAGGAGTTTCTATGGATCTTAAGATTAAGACGGAGCAAAGAAAAGAAGGAGTTTATATCATATCTCTTACAGGTCCGCTGGACAGCGTCACCAACAGCGAGTGCGAGGAGAAAGTAGAATCACTCTTAGGTCCGTCAACTAAAGCGATTGTTTTTAATATGGAGGGGTTAGACTATATAAGCAGCATCGGTTTTTCGGTTTTTATTAAAGCGAAGTACGCCCTGGTCCAGAACAGCGGAGTTTTAGCGATCACGAACCTTAAACCAGGAGTAAAGAGAGTGTTTGATATGATGAAGATTGTTCCCGAGTGTATTTTTGATACTATGGAAGATGTAGATAAATATCTTAATAAGAGCCTTTCAGCCTGAATTACCTTAAGTCTTCTTAAGCCCGGTCCTTTAAAGACTACAAAAACAAAGCTAAATTATCCTGCTTATTTTTTCTATTAATAACAAGAAATAAGGGAACTTTTTACAGGCTGAGTCTGTCTAAGAGATAGACGCGGTTGAAATATTGTCAATTGACCTTAGAGGAAGGAGGGGTAAGATGAAAAAAGTAGTTTTAAGCTTGATAGCGGCGGTGTTGTTGGTTGGTTTCAATGCTTCAGGGCAGGCCAGTGATTGGGATAAAGCGGGTAAAGCGCTGACTATTATAGAGGGCTTAAGGCTTGTTACCGGAGGAAAGGTCGATTTTATAGGTAGTTTGGCAGGATTAAACAGGGGGCAGGCTCAAACAAGGCAGGTTACTTATAAGAAATATCCCCAGGGGTATCGTGAGAAAGTCTGGGTTCCTTATTATGTATGGAATACCAAGTATATTCCCGAGCATGAAGAATATAGCCATGAATACGGTACGATAATAGTAGAGGGCCATTATATACGATACAGGGTAGAAAGAGGCGGACGCTGGGAGTGGAAAGAATATTCTTATCCGGCAAATAAGTACAGGCGCTAAAACAGGGTCGGTGTTCCGCGCCGGGTATCGTTTAGAAAATATTAAGCTAAATCCAGTTTATAGAGCTTAACGGCGACAAGCTCCAATGTCAAGCATTGAGGTTTGTCGCCTCATTGTAAACATTGAAGAAGGCGAACTATGTAAATAATAAGCCCTGATGCTTGTCATCGGGGGTCCTATTGACTCATTAAAGAATGTTACCGAAGGGGGCCGTGGTAAGAATTCCGACGGCCAAAGTGAAGATTGAATATTGCCTGAAG